>DATCQX010000192.1:0-4870 GCA_036569285.1 Streptomyces sp. | reverse complement strand
GAGCCGAGCCCAGTAGCAACTGGTGACGAGGCCGCCTTGCGGGCCGTCGCTGCGGTAGGTGCCGGACTTGATGTCGCTCCCGACGACGTACGTGCCGTCCCCAGGGAATCCGTCCGCAGCAACCTTGTCGGCTGAAGGCAGGGTGCTGGCAGTGGCCTTGGATGTGGTGGTCGCTGTCGTGGTGACCGTCGCCGAAGGGACGGCCTTGTCGGCGCTGGAGTTGCCATTGACGCCGATCAGTACACCGACGAAGAGGCCCAGGAGGGCCGCGCCACCGTGGGTGAAGACGCTCCGTCGGGAGACTGCGGAACGTGGCGCCGACCAGGTTCTGTGATCGCGACCCGAGGGTTGCAGAGGTCCCTCCGGAGGGCCTGGCGGGTTCCAGCTGTTCATGGATTCAGGGTGCGACGGCCGGCCTGTTCTCGCACGCGGGGCGCTGTGAGAGAGGCGGGCCCACCTGTTTCCGCTTCCGGCAGGTGTGGAGATCCGCCGCCATGGCTTCCCTGAACTCCCATATGCGCAGGTCATGCGCCGTCTACGGGGTGCCGCTCAGGCGGATTCGGCAGTCTCGCCGTGTGCTTGGGTCATGAGCTCGACGATCTCGTGGAAGTGGGACACCGGGTCGGGAGCCGCAGAGATCATTTCTCCGAGCAGGTTGATGAAGGCGTCCAGTGCGGGGCTGCCGAGCCCGGCTGCGTTCATCGAGGCGTGTATTTCCTGGAGCCGACCGACGATGCGGACGGCGTCGGCGCTGAGCGCGGTCGTCATGCCGGCACCTCCGCCCGCCCGGCCCCGATCTCGTCGAGGACACGGGTGAGCGTGTCCCACACCCGGTCGGGGTCTCCAGTCTCGGTGATGACCTCGGGGGTGCCTTGTCCGCTACCCAACTGGACGTCCAGGCGGAGACTCGATGCTTCCCGGAACAGGGCGGTGATGTCCGGCCCCATGCCGTCGAGGATCACCTCGCGGACGGCGTACCCGTGCCGGCGCAGCAAGATGCGGGTGAACCAGACGGCGGTGCCGGGGTCGGTGAGGTGCCGGTCGTGGATGAGGGTGGCGGTGCCGTCGGCGGGGCTGGGGTCGCGGAGGTCGGCGGCCTTGCCGGGAGAGGTGGTCCCGCGTCGGACCGTGAGGGTGAGGTCGAGGGGAATCACAGCGGTCACAGCGTCACCTCAGTCTGCTCGACGGGGATACGGGTCGTGACGAACGACGCCGGCAAGTCAGGAACCGGTACTCCGAGCGCCTGGGCGAGCAGGTATCGGGCGACGGTGTCGTGCTCCAGTTCGCTGCGCCCGGTCGGCATGATGAGCCGGGGCCCACCCGTTTCGGGCTGGACGATGACGGCGCCGAAGAATTTCCGGTCGCTGATCGAGGAGTCCGTGAGGGTCACGCCCAACTCGTCGATGAGCACGGGCAGGGGGGTGTCCATCAGACGGTCGACGGACGGCTTCGTGGAGAAGGCGGTCACAGCGTCACCTCCGTGGTCCGGTCGGTGTGCAACCGGCTGAGGAGCAGGAAAAAGTTGTCCGCGAGTTCTTTGGCCAACTCTGGGGTGTACACGTCCGGGAGAGCCTCCCGCATCGCCTCGTCGACTGCGGCGGGGAGGACGGCGGCGAGCCGGTCGAGGTATGCGGTGGGGGCGGCGGTGGCCTTGTCGAAGTCGGAGAAGGTCATACCGGCATCACGCCCTCGCGGGTGAGGAGGACGCGTGCGGCCCACAGGCGGGTGGTGGGGTCCTGTCCGACGGGGACGACGAGGAGACGGGTGCCGTCCTTGAGCTGTAGGTAGTGCGCGTACAGGCCGTCGAAGGGACCGTCCAACTCCACGACCTGGATGCCGTGCGCAGCAGTGAGCGCCTCGAACATGGTGGTGGGGGCGTTGACGGCAGCCATGATGCGGGCGGAGTCCAGTTCGGCACAGGCCTGCATTTCTGCGTCGTGATGGAGGGCTTCGGGCTGTGGAGGCAGTGAAGCCAGGTGTTTGGTGACACCCCCGGGAGTGACGCTTGTTTCTGCTTTCGCCATGGTCTTGCTCCTTAAATGCAGGAGTTGGGTCCATGCCTCGGAACCGATGACGTAACCACCGGCCGAAGGTGTTCTGCTTTCGGTGGTAGTCACCCTGGCGAAGGCGGAACAACCGGTCCTTCTCCGTTCGGGGGACGCTGCCTCCGAGGCCGATTACCGTCCGCTACAGAGAGCGTAAAATGCTCCCTTTTGGGGATCTTGGACTGGCTTGCCCTCTCGTACTCGCGGGCGGCGGGAGCGACGAGGGAGCGGACAGCCTCGCTGACGGTGTCAAGCATGCCGCGCACCGTACGGACGGTGCGGAGGCGTGAGAAAGGGCGTCCTCGCGTCGCAATGTCGATGCGCTGGACGCCCTTTTGCTACTCGGTTCTGAACTGGAGACCGCCCGGCTACGGCACGGCTGGCCTACCGGTCGGGTTTTACCGGGGCCTGGATGGAGCCGGAAGGAGTGGGTGAACGCGAAGGGCTGGGGCGCCTCATGCCTGCCGCCCCGGGACTTTCCGCCGCGTAAGCGGGGAAGGCGCTGACAGCGCCGAAAGGCGCGAATGCGCTATTCGATCCGTTCACAGAAAGGTCCGTGCAGGTACCCTCCGTCATCGCGAGGCCTGTGGTGGGCACTCTCCGTGAAAGCTGACGTGTGCTCAGATGTGTCTGACGCATCGTCATCAATTCGAGATCACCTTGCGCACGCTGCGCAGTTTGATGAAAACAGCGCTGACCGGTGGAGGTTCCCGAAAGGGCGTGACAGTAGGTAAGCGGGTATTCAGGGGTGCCGTGTCCCTCATCTTCCGGGAGCACGGCACCCCACAGGTCAGATGTCCCGGAAGATCTCGATCTGCGCCCCGACCGAATTCAACCGCTCCGCGAGATCCTCGTACCCCCGATTGATGACGTACACGTTCCGCAGGACGGACGTCCCGTCGGCGGCCATCATCGCGAGGAGGACGACGACGGCGGGCCGCAGGGCGGGGGGGCACATCATCTCGGCGGCGCGCCAGCGGGTGGGGCCCTCGACCAGCACGCGGTGGGGGTCGAGGAGTTGGAGGCGTCCGCCGAGGCGGTTGAGGTCCGTGAGGTAGATCGCGCGGTTGTCGTAGACCCAGTCGTGGATGAGGGTCTTGCCCTGCGCGACGGCCGCGATCGCCGCGAAGAAGGGCACGTTGTCGATGTTGAGGCCGGGGAACGGCATGGGGTGGATCTTGTCGATCGGCGCCTCCAGCTTGGAGGGACGGACCGTCAGGTCGATCAGGCGGGTACGGCCGTTGTCCGCGAAGTACTCCGGCGTACGGTCGTGGTCGAGCCCCATCTCCTCCAGGACCGCCAGCTCGATCTCCAGGAACTCGATCGGCACCCGGCGCACGGTGAGTTCGGACTCGGTGACGACGGCCGCGGCCAGCAGGCTCATCGCCTCGACCGGGTCCTCGGACGGCGAGTAGTCGACGTCGACATCGATGTCCCGCACGCCGTGCACCGTCAGCGTCGTCGTCCCGATCCCCTCGACCTCGACGCCGAGCGCCTCCAGGAAGAAACACAGGTCCTGGACCATGTAGTTGGAGGAGGCGTTGCGGATGACGGTGACGCCCTCGTGCCGGGCGGCGGCCAGCAGCGCGTTCTCGGTGACCGTGTCCCCGCGCTCGGTCAGCACGATCGGCCGGTCCGGGCGGACCGCCGGGTCGACGACCGCGTGGTACTGGCCCTCCGTCGCCGCGATGTCCAGACCGAACCGGCGCAGCGCGATCATGTGCGGCTCGATCGTCCGCGTGCCGAGGTCGCAGCCGCCGGCGTACGGCAGCTTGAAACGGTGCACCTCGTGCAGCAGCGGGCCGAGGAACATGATGATCGAACGGGTGCGGACGGCGGCCTCCGCGTCGATCGCCGCGAGGTCCAGCTCCGCGGGCGGGACGATCTCCAGGTCCACGCCGTCGTTGATCCAGCGGGTGCGGACGCCGATGGACTGGAGGACCTCCAGGAGGCGGTACACCTCCTCGATCCGCGCGACCCGGCGCAGGACCGTGCGGCCCCGGTTGAGCAGCGAGGCACACAGCAGCGCCACGCACGCGTTCTTGCTCGTCTTGACGTCGATCGCCCCCGAGAGCCGGCGTCCGCCGACCACCCTCAGATGCATCGGCCCCGCGTACCCCAGCGACACGATCTCACTGTCCAGCGCCTCACCGATTCGGGCGATCATCTCAAGGCTGATGTTCTGGTTGCCCCGCTCGATCCGGTTGACAGCGCTCTGACTCGTGCCGAGCGCCTCCGCCAGTTGGCTCTGTGTCCAGCCACGGTGCTGACGCGCGTCACGGATGAGCTTGCCGATGCGTACGAGGTAATCGTCTGCCATGAGGCCGAGGTTATCTCAGATATGAGATGCCGCCCGTCGTGGGGGCCGTTCGGGTGAACGGGCACGCCACAAAGGCCGGGTACCCCGTCCGCCGATTCCTTGTCATCCTCAGGCGCATGCGTGAACTCGGGATCGGGGCCGACCGGAACGTGTTGCTGCGGGACGCGCTGTCGCGCAACGAGAGGAGTTGGCGCTTCCCGGCTGGTATCTGACGGCGGGGTGTGTGTTCCGGACCGTGTGAAACGTCGTCAGCGGGAGGCCCGGCGGAAGCGGAGGGCAGGGTCATCAGGGGCGGGTGGGAGGTGTACGAGGCGAAGACCGCGCGGTGGAGGCGGGAGTGGCCGGGGGTCAGGGTGCTTCCGTGGCCGGGGTGACGCGGGCGATCGTGCCGATCTCCAGGGCCGTCCAGAGGGTGCCGTCGGGGCCGCAGGTGATGGCGTGGGGTTCGGAGGACGGGGTGGGGAGGGGGTAGGGGGTGATGTCGCCCGTAGGGGTGATGCGGGCG
>DATCQX010000191.1:0-3105 GCA_036569285.1 Streptomyces sp. | reverse complement strand
GGGCCGGAACGGCGTCCACCGAACCGGGGTGGCTTGGCGGGTCGAGACCGGGCAGACGGCGCTCGGCGGGGCCTTGCGGGCACATGCACCAGGGGCGCTGCCGGACGGGGTTGTGTCGCTGTGCCGTGCTGTGTCAGGTGTTGCCGGGCGGGGGCGTGTCGCGCTGTGCCGACCTGTGTGACGCCCCGCCGGACGGGGTTGTGCCGCGCTGTACCGAGCCGCACCACGTCCCGTCGGACGAGGCCCCGCTCCACTACGCCTCGTCGCACCATGTCCTGCCGGGCCGGGTCGCGCTTCGCCACATCCCTTCGCGCCTCCGCCCGCTGCTTCAGGCCCCGTCACGCCGCGTGGTTGTGTACCCAGCCTTGCCCCATTGCGCCTCGCCGCACCACGTCCCGCCGGGCCGGGTCGCGCTTCGCCACGCCCCTTCGCGTCCCCGTCCGCTGCTTCAGGCCCCGTCACGCCGCGTGGTTGTGTACCCAGGCCTGCCCCATTGCGCCTCGCCGCACCACGCCCTGCCGGGCTGGGCCGCGCCTCACCAGACCCCCCTCGCCCCCGCCCACTGCCTCAGACCCCGTCACACCGCGTCGCCCCGCCGCACCACGCCCCGCCCCTTGACTCACCCCCACCAGCCCTCCGACGGAACGGAAGCGCACATGGCTGAGAGTCCGCAGGACGTCGCCCCGCCCGGACGCCTTCGTTACGAGATCCTCGGCCCACTGCGCGTGCACGTTCCGGGGCGGAGTGAAGTTGTCAGTGCTGCCAAGATGGCGGCTCTCCTGGCCTTGTTGTTGCTGAGGGCCGATCAGATCGTCCCCGTGGAACAACTCGTGGCGGAGATCTGGGGAGAGAACGCGCCACGTCGGGCGGTGGCCTCCTTACAGGTGTACATCTCCCATCTCAGGAAACTACTGACCGTACCGGGCCGGTCCGAGAACCCCATCGTCACGTGCTCGCCGGGGTATTCGCTGGTCCTGGGGGACGATGTACTCGACCTGCATGAGTTCCAGGCGCTCCTGGAGAGGGGCCGCGCCGAGGCGGGGGCCCTGCGTCACGAGAACGCTGTCGGGGCGTTCGGCAGTGCTCTGTCGTTGTGCAGAGGGCCCGCGCTCCACGGGCTGGAGCACATTCCGGCGGCTCGGGCGTTCACCTCCTGGTACGAGGAGTCCCGTCTGGAGTGCACGGAGTTGCTGGTCGAGTCGGAGCTGGCTCTTGGCAAGCACCGGGATCTGGTGGGCGATCTGTACACGCTTGTATCCGAACATCCCCTCCGCGAGGTTTTTCACCGCCAGCTGATGCTGGCCCTCTACCGCTCCGGACGTCAGGCCGACGCGCTGGCGGTGTACCGGTCGCTGCGTGAGCGCCTCGGGCGGGACCTGAGTCTTGAGCCGGGCCGGGCGTCGCGTGAACTGCACCAGGCGATCCTCGTGGCCGACGGAGGACTTGAGTACCCGGCGGCCGGCTGACGGGGCGCCCGCATACGACCTTTGGACCGGCTTTAGATCTGGCGTGCACCCTCGCCGGAGCCCACCCACCACCGGGTGGCCCGACCGGTGGGAGGAGGTCCCGGGCATGCTCCGTCTGCTGAGGTCCGTCTCCGGGCGACTGCTGCGTTTCCTGTGGGAGACGCTGGTGATGTTCGGAAAGACGTCGCTGGCTGTTCCGGACAGCCCCGGCGAACCGGCCATCGGCCCCGGGCCGCATCACCCGGAACGGGTACGCCACGACATCCCCCTCAGCCATGTGGAGAGGGCCCTTCAGAGGCAGTTGCGTGACATCGCCTGACGCCCCTCAGCGCTTTAGGGCTCGCCAAGGACGTCGTTAGAGGTCATGGCGAGGCTGGCGACCGCATCACTGCCGTGCCGGACTGCCCCGAGGGAGTACGCGTCGCATGACGAACAACGAGGAGAAGCTCCGCGACTACCTGAAGCGCGCCACGGCGGATCTGCGTCAGGCCCGCCGACGCCTGAACGAGTACACGGAGCCGATCGCGGTGGTGTCCATGGCCTGCCGTTATCCGGGCGGGGTGCGCAGCCCGGAGGCGTTGTGGGAGCTGGTGGCCGAGGGCGTCGACGCGGTGGGGGAGTTCCCGACGGACCGGGGCTGGGACGTCGAGTCCTTGTACGACCCCGATCCGGCTCATGAGGGGACGAGCTACTCGCGGCACGGTGGATTCCTGTACGACGCTGCGGAGTTCGACGCGGGGTTCTTCGGTATCTCGCCGCGTGAGGCGCTGGCGACGGATCCGCAGCAGCGGTTGTTGCTGGAGACGGCGTGGGAGGCGTTCGAGCGGGCGGGCATCGAGCCCGGCGGGCTGCGGGGGAGCGCTACCGGCGTCTTCGCGGGCGTCATGTACAACGACTACGGATCACGGATGCGCAGGGCACCCGACGGCTTCGAGGGGTACATCGCGAGCGGCAGCGCGGGGAGCGTCGCGTCGGGCCGGGTCGCGTACACCTTCGGCCTGGAGGGCCCGGCCGTGACCGTGGACACGGCGTGTTCGTCGTCGCTGGTCGCGATGCATCTGGCCGCTCAGGCGCTGCGTCAGGGCGAGTGCACGCTGGCGCTCGCGGGCGGCGTCACCGTCATGTCGACCCCGCAGACCTTCATCGAGTTCAGCCGCCAGCGCGGCCTCGCCCCCGACGGGCGGTGCAAGGCGTTCGGGCAGGGCGCGGACGGCACCGGATGGGCCGAGGGCGTCGGCCTGCTCGTCCTGGAGCGGCTGTCGGACGCACGCCGCAACGGGCATCCCGTGCTCGCGGTACTCAAAGGCACCGCCGTCAACCAGGACGGCGCCAGCAGCCAGTTGACCGCGCCGAACGGTCCAGCGCAGCAGCGGGTGATCCGGCAGGCGCTGGCGAACGCGGGGGTGTCGGCGGCCGAGGTGGACGCGGTGGAGGCGCACGGCACCGGGACGCGGCTGGGTGATCCGATCGAGGCGCAGGCGTTGATCGCGACCTATGGTCAGGGGCGGCCTGAGGGGCGGCCGTTGTGGCTGGGGTCGGTGAAGTCGAACATCGGGCACACGCAGGCGGCTGCCGGGGTGGCCGGTGTGATCAAGATGGTGATGGCGATGCGGGCCGGGGTGCTTCCGGCGACGCTGCA
>DATCQX010000190.1:0-3877 GCA_036569285.1 Streptomyces sp. | reverse complement strand
GGGGTGCAGGTACAGCAGGAGGAAGTGGGCCTGGGGGAGGGGGTGTTCAGAGACGTACGGTCACGTCCACGAGGCGGTGTTCTGCGTGGGCGGTGATGACGGCCTGCCACACCGTTTCGAGGTGGGGTGGGACCAGGTCCGTGCCCAGGTCGCGTGGTGCGCAGAAGCGGTACTCGCTCAGTTCCGATTCCTGGAGGGTGATCGCGGCCTGCTGCTCGGGGCTGAGGATTCCGCCGTCGTACACGTAGAGGACCTGGGCGCCGGTGCCGGGGATGGTGATCCAGGCGTGGACCAGGAGGCGGCCGATGGGCGGGGTGATGCCGAGTTCCTCGCGTACCTCGCGGACGGCGGCCTCGTACGGGGGTTCGTCCTGGTCGATGTCGACGGCGCCGCCTGGGAGGTTCCAGTACTTCTTGTACGTCGGGTTGACGATGAGGACCTCGCCGTCGTGGTTGAAGAACACGGCGGCGGCGGAAGCGGTCAGAGTGCTCATGGTCATCACTTTGCGGTGTCGAGGTCGGTCCGTCGGTAGGCGTGGGAGACCTGCATCAGCCACGAGCCCTCGGTGCCGAAGTCGTCGCCCCCGGTCCGGAAGGCGGTCGGCGCTCCGGCCGGTCAGGGGGCCGCCGGGAGCGCCGCCTTGAGCCAGTACGCCTCGGCCGTCGCGGCGGCTTCGGGGCCGTGATGGCCTGGGCGGATCTGAGGGGTGGTGTCGTGGGACAGGACATCACGCAGGAGGCTGAACGGAGCGGTGGCGCGGTGCTCGCCGAGGGGACGGGTGGGCCGGTGCAGGGCGATGCCGTCGATGGCGGGGATGATCGAGCCGAGGAGCCATAGCGGGAAGCCCGCGTATCGCACGGTGTCGGTGAGGTGTTCCTGGTCGGCCAGGTCGCGGGCCGGGAGCGGGGGGGCGCGATGCTCAGGAAGGCCGTCCGCATGACGGCGTAGACGACGATCGGCGTCATGCCCGCCGCCATCATCGTGAGCCCGGTGCGCAGCGCCCAGTGGCTGGGGCGGCGTGCGGGGCGGCTCCACTGGTAGGCGCAGACGAGGCCCATGTAGAGGCCGAGGCCGGGGTCCCCATGTGCCGGCCGATGAAATACGGGCTGTCCTTGCCGGTCTTCGAGCGGTTGACGACGAGAACGAAGACCGCCGTCATGCACACCACCGTCGCCACCGAGGTGTACGCGAGACCAGTGCGGAGCTCTTGATGTGACGCGGGACGTGTCCTCCTTGGCGTAGACGTCGCAGACGTACATCAGCAGGACGCAGATCCCGGCGATCGCCAGGACGTGCTTGAGCAGGGTCGGCAGATCGTTGACCCCGAGCGGGTCGACGGCACTCCGGCCGAGACCGGTACGCAGCCACCAGGCGATCGCGAAGGCGGTGAAGGCGCCGGAGAGGGGACGGTTGCGGCGCTGTCCGCGCAGTGTGCCGGGGAGGCGGACGGCGGCCTGGAGCAGGAGCAGCGCGAGGGGGAAGGTGGCAGCCGGCGCTGGTACGGCAACCTCGAATCAGGGCGACAGGGGAACTACGGCGACACCTTTTCCTCTACGCAGGGCGCCGCATCCTCGACCTGGACGACGACGAATGGGCCAGCGTCTACGGCAATTGCCCGAGGCCACGCCCCCAACACAGCCCTCCCTGCGTCAACTCGGAGAAGCCCCCGCCAAGGGAACACCCCCGCAGGCGCGGGGACCACCGCCATGCTCCGCCGGGCCTTGGTCGAAACCGTGTGCGGAATTCGGTGCCCGCCTCCCTCGCAAGGCGCAGGGCGGGACGTCTCCGGCTTGTGGGCCCCGACGGCTGCACCGCCGCCGGAGCCCACAAGCCCTCTGCCGCCCAGCAGTTCGCGGCCCTGGCCGGGCAGACCGCGGTCTGCCTTCTCCGCGGCCACACGCGGGAAGCCGTCGCCGCTGCCGTGCGCGGGCGTTGCCGGGCTCTGCGTCAGAAGGTCAGGTTCCAGGCGTCGATCTTGCCTGTGTCCGAGGCCGCGTTGTCGTTGACGCGCAGCTTCCAGGTGCCGTTCGCGACCTCCGAGGAGGCGTTGACGGTGTAGGTCTGGGTGATGTTGTCGGTGCTGCCGCCGGTGTGGTTGTGCAGTGTGTAGACGGTGCCGTCCGGCGCCACCAGGTCGACCGTCAGGTCACCGATGTAGGTGTGCTTGATGTCCACACCCACTTTGAGGGTGGCCGGGGCATTGCCGGTCACGCCGGTGACGGTGATCGGGCTCTCCACGGTCGCGTTGTCGTTGATGGCGAAGTCGGCGGGGTTCTCGAAGTACGTGCCGGACGGTGGGGTGGTCCCGACGGCTTTGAGTGCGTCGGCCTGGCCCTCGCCGAAGAACGCGTTGTTGGCCGTCGTGCCCGTGCAGCGGCTGTCCGAGGGGCAGGCGATGTCGTTGGCCTGGGCGGCCAGCTTGGCGCGGATCTGCGCCGGGGTGATGCCCGGATTAGCGCTGGCGATGAGCGCCGCCACGCCGGCCACGTGCGGGGTGGCCATCGAGGTGCCGCTCTTGGTGCCGTAGCCGCCGCCGGGGAGGGTGGAGTACACGTTGCTGCCCGGCGCGGCGATGTCGATGACGCCCTGCCCGTAGTTGGAGAACGAGGCCTTGGTGACGCCGGTGCCGTTGGCCGCGACCGTGACCACACCCGGGAGTTCGGTCGGGATGTCGAGGCAGGCGTTGGTGATGGTGCGGGTGACCGGTGTCGAGTCGTTCGGGCTCGCGGTGTCGGTGGTCTTGTGGGCGAGGTCGTAGTTCTCGTTGCCCGCGGCGGCGATCTGGAGGGAGCCCTTGGCCTCGGCGTACTCCTGGGCGCGTTTGACACCCTCGATGATGGCGGCCTGGTCGATGTTGTCGGGGCAGTTGAACTGCCACGGGTCCGTGTAGTAGCTGTTGTTGGTGACCTTGAAACCGTGGTCACCGGCCCACACGAAGCCGCAGATGGTGTTCTCGGCGAAGAAGAAGGAGTTGCCCGGCTCGGCGACCCGGACCGCGGCGATCTTCACCCCGGGTGCCACGCCGACGACGCCCTTGCCGTTCTTCGCCGCGGCGATGGTGCCCGCTACGTGGGTGCCATGCGTGTCGACGTCCCGCCACGCGCCGGTCCGGGTGTCGGGCTTGCCGTAGGCGCAGGACACCGAGTCGGCCGCGTCGAAGTTGGGGGCCAGGTCCTGGTGCCGGTCGTCCACACCGGTGTCCAGGACGCCGACCGTGACGGACGCGGAGCCCGGGTTCACGGCCCATGCCTGGTCGGCCTTGATCTGGCTCATGTCGGCCCGGACCGGTTCTCCGGCAGGGGTCGACGCCTGGGACGGATTGGCCGGGAGCGCCGGGTCGTAGGCGTCGGCCGGGACGTCCGAGGTGCGCGTGGCGCCGACTTGCTGCACGCCGGGGACGCCGCGCATGGTGGCGGCGAATCCGCCGGACGCCGAGTGGGCGACGATCACGCCGATGGCGTCGAAGGCCGAGAAGACGGTGCCGCCATTGGCTGTGATCGCGGAGCGGACCGCCGTACTGTCACCGGGGGCGGTGATCACGAGGTAGGCGCGCGTGCCGGCCGCCCAGGCCGTGTTCTGGGGAGCCGGCGCGGCGGCCGGAGCGGTGGCGGGGACGACGGGGAGCGTGCCCGCGAGGGCGCCCGGAGCGCCGAACGCGAGAGCGGCACCGAGCGTGGCCGTCGGCACCAGCGTGCGTCTGAGGCGACCGAATATGTGGGGTGTCAATGCGTCCTCCGAAGACGGCCCGGCCGGGCTGATTGCACCGGCCGGGCCGTACGAAACCAGTGATGGACGCAAGATGTCAGGTGCATGCCCATCTGCGGAAGTACCTTTCCGCGCAGGGACGTCATGGAGACATGGCTGAAAAGAGACGTGC
>DATCQX010000189.1:0-13545 GCA_036569285.1 Streptomyces sp. | reverse complement strand
ACGGCCGGGGCAGACACCTCAGGAGAATGAAATGCCCAAGCCCACCAAGGGTGCTCGTCTCGGTGGTTCCGCCGCGCACGAGAAGCTGCTGCTCGCGAACCTTGCGAAGAGCCTTTTCGAGCACGGTCGGATCACGACGACCGAGGCGAAGGCGCGGCGGCTGCGGCCGTACGCCGAGCGGCTGGTGACCAAGGCGAAGAAGGGTGACCTTCACAACCGTCGCCAGGTGCTCCAGGTCATCACGGACAAGAGCGTCGTCCACACGCTCTTCACCGAGATCGGCCCGCGCTACGAGAACCGTCCCGGTGGTTACACCCGTATCACCAAGATCGGTAACCGTCGTGGCGACAACGCGCCCATGGCCGTCATCGAGCTGGTCGAGGCTCTGACGGTGGCCCAGCAGGCGACCGGCGAGGCCGAGGCCGCGACGAAGCGCGCGGTCAAGGAGGCCGAGGAGGCCAAGGCCGTGGAGACCACGGTCGAGGAGACCGAGGTCACCGAGGCTCCCGCCGAGGAGAACAAGGACGCGTAAGCGTTTGCGTTGCTGAGAGTGGGCCTGTTCCTTCGGGAGCGGGCCCGCTTTTCTTTTGCTGAGAGGATCTATCCGTGAGTGATGACGTTCAGGCCGGTTTCGTTCGTATCCGTCTCGATCTCTCCTACGACGGGACCGACTTTCACGGGTGGGCCAAGCAGGTCGGGGGGAAGCGGACGGTTCAGGGGGAGGTCGAGGATGCTCTGCGGACCGTTACACGGTCGGGGGACGTCACGTATGACCTGACTGTCGCTGGGCGGACCGATGCGGGGGTGCACGCTCGGGGGCAGGTCGCGCATGTTGATCTGCCGGGGGAGCTGTGGGGCGAGCATCAGGACAAGTTGCTCAAGCGGCTGGCCGGGCGGTTGCCCAAGGATGTGCGGGTGTGGAGGGTCGCCCCCGCTGCTGAGGGGTTCAACGCGAGGTTCGCGGCGTTGTGGCGGCGGTACGTGTATCGCGTGGGGGATCAGGCCGGCGGGGTCGATCCGTTGCTGCGGAATCACGTGCTGTGGCATGACTGGCCGCTCGATGTCGGCGCCATGGACGCTGCCGCGAAGTCACTCGTGGGCGAGCACGACTTCGCCGCCTACGCGAAGAAGCGCGAGGGCGCCTCCACCGTGCGGGAGATCTTCGACTTCGGGGTGGTGCGGCGGGCCGACGGCGTCGTCGAGATCGAGGTGCGGGCCGACGCGTTCTGTCACAACCAGGTGCGGTCGATGGTGGGGGCGTTGTTGTTCGTGGGGGACGGGCACCGGGGGGTGGAGTGGCCGCGGCGGGTGCTGGACGCGGGGGTGCGGGACAGTGCCGTCCATGTCGTGCGGCCCCACGGGCTGACGTTGGAGGAAGTCGCTTACCCGGCGGACGAGTTGCTCGCGGAGCGGCAGGTGATGGCCCGCCGGGTGCGGGGGGTGGTGCACGGGGCTAGGCCGACAGGGCTTTCCTGACGGTCGGTTCGAGGAACGGGGTGAGGGATTCGGTGTAGCCGGCGGTGAGGTGGCTGTGGTCGAAGTAGACGACGTGGCCGCCGATGACGGCGGGGCAGTGGCCGTCGGCGCAGAACGCGGGGGTGGTGTCGATGATCTGGGCGCCGTACCGGGTGGCCACCTCGCGTTCGACGGCGCGGGCCTCGGGGTTGTCGAGGGCCTCGGCGGTGGCCGGGGTGCAGGTGGCGGGGTCGTGGGTGTGTTCGGCGAGGCAGTCGGGGACGCTGAAGCCGGGGTAGGGCGTGTCGGTGAGGTAGACGAGGGCGGCGCCGGTGGCTTTGAGGCGCTCGAAGGTCTGCTCGGCGCCCGCGCGGGTGGCGGTGGGCTGGGCGCGGCCGGTGACGACGATGACGTCCGGCTTCAGTTCGTCGAGGAAGGCGAGGGCGGACGTCCGCCAGCTCGCGCACTCGGTGTACTCGCGGCCCAGTTCCTCGCGGGTGATCCGGTAGGACTCGGGGCTGCACCCGCCCTTGGCGACGGTCACGGTCTTCGTGCCGAGGGTCTTGCCGAGCCGGTCGAAGGCGTTGCCCCACTGCCAGGAGTGGGAGTCGCCGAAGACGGCGAGGGTCCGCTTGCCGGAGGGGTCGCCGATGACGCAGTCGTCGCGCAGGACGAACTCGGTGACCTCGGTGTCGTCGATGCAGCCGCGCGTGGTCCGGTCGTCGGCCGCGCCGACCAGGGCCTTCTCGCCGAGCGCGGGGCGGGCCCGGTCGGCCGCGGCCTGCGTCACGGACGCGGGGCCCGTCCAGCCCGTCGCGGCGGTGGCGGTCGTCACGAAGGACAGGTTGAGCGGGACGGCGTACAGGGCGATGCCCATGGCCGCCGCGGAGGTGGCTGTCAGGGCGCCGCCGGTGAGGATGCCCCGCCAGGGCCGTACGACGAGGTTCACGTTGTCGCGGAACCGCTTCTCCACGGCGTAGTGGGTGGCGACGGCGAGGAGGAAGGACAGGACGGCGACCCGGTAGCGGTCGGACGTGCCGAAGTCCCGGTCGACGATGTGGGGCCACAGGATCAGCAGGGGCCAGTGCCACAGGTACCAGCCGTAGCTGACCTTGCCGACGAAGTCGAGGACGGGGTTGTCGAGGAGCTTCTCGGCGCCGAGCGCCGGGTTCGCGCAGCCGCCCGCGATGACCAGGGCCGCGCCGAGGACGGGGCCCGCGACCGCGTAGCCCGGCAGCGGGGTGTGCTCGGTGATGAGCAGGCCGGTGACGGCGAGCGTGCCGAGGCCGAGCCAGGAGACGGCCGCCGCGAGAGCGCGGGGCGTGCGGGAGAGGAACGGCGCCCACAGGGCGACCAGGACGCCGAAGGCCAGCTCCCAGATCCGGGTGTGGGTGCCGAAGTAGGCGAGGGGCTGGTCCGGCGTCGTCGTGGTCCAGCCGAGCCAGAAGGAGCCGCCGACCACCGCCACCAGGAACACGCCGACCAGCACCCGGTTGCGCAGCACGAGCCGGCTCAGCCAGGCCACGGCCACCAGCAGCAGCGGGGCCGCCAGATAGAACTGCTCCTCGATGCCGAGCGACCAGAAGTGCTGGTACGGCGACTGGGAGCCGTCGTTCGCGAAGTAGTCGGTGCCGTTCTCGGCGAGCCGCCAGTTGATGAGGCTGACGGCCGCCGCGAGCCCGTCGGTCATGTACGCGCGGAACGTGAAGGGGCTCGCGTACACCCACGCCAGCACGCCTGTGACGACGATGACGAACGCGGCACCCGGCGCCAGCCGCCGCAGTCGCCGCGCCCAGAACTTCGCCAGTGACACCCGCCCCGTCCGGTCGATCTCCGCGAGCAGCTGGCTGCCGATGAGGAACCCGCTGAGGACGAAACTGACGTCCACACCCCCGTGGACGTCGAGGAGGCCGCAGTGCATGGCGACGACCATCATGATCGCGACGGCACGCAGGCCCTGGATGTCGGGCCGGTACTTGCGCAGGTGTCCCATGACTCAGTGGGCCGTGAGGCAGGCGTCGGCGGTGGCGGTGACGCGGACGCCGCCGGCGGGGATGCGGATACCGCAGGCCAGGCGGAGCTGCGGGGGGAGTTCGTTGTGCGCGCCGATGTGGGAGTGGCAGCCGACGACGGTCTCCCGCAGCGTCGAGGAGGCGCCGATCTCCGAGTCGTGGTCGACGACGGACTCCTCCAGGCGGGTGCCTTCGCCGACGGTGACGCGCTCCCCGACGATCGAGCGGTGGACGACGCTGTCGGCGCCGATCACCGCATGGGGGCCGACCGTCGAGCCGCCGGTGACGCGGGCGCTCGGGTGGACGGTGGCCGTGGGGTGGATCAGCGCCTCGGCGGGCGGTCCGACGAGCGGCGAGGTCGCGGCGCCGGTGATGAGGTCGGCGGAGCCGTGGACGAAGGCCAGCGGGGTGCCGAGGTCGCGCCAGTAGTCGTCCGTGGTGTGCCCGTACACGCGCCCGCCCCCGGCGACGAGCTGGGGGAACGTCTCCTGCTCGACGGACACCTCACGGTCGTCCGGAATGGCGTCCAGGACTGCGCGGCGGAAGACGTAGCACCCGGCGTTGATCTGGTCCGTGACGCACTCCTCGGCGGTCTTCGGCTTCTCCAGGAAGGCGAGGACGCGGCCGTCCGTGTCGGTCGGGACGAGGCCGAAGGCGCGGGGGTCGGGGACGCGGGTGAGGTGGAGGGTGACGTCGGCGTCGCGCGCCGAGTGGTGGTGGACGACGTTCCTGAGGTCGACGCCGGACAGGATGTCGCCGTTGAGGATCAGCACCGGGGCGTCGGGGTCGGTGCCTCGCAGGAGCTTTCCGGCGTTGCGGATCGCGCCGCCGGTGCCGAGGGGGACGTCCTCGACGGCGTAGGAGATGTCGAGGGCGCCGTCGAAGTCGCGGAACTCGTCCTGGAAGAGGGTGGCGAGGTAGGAGGTCGCGAAGACCAGGTGCTCGACACCGGCGTCCATGAGCTTGGCGACCTGGTGGCGGATGAAGGAGGTGCCCGCGACGCCCAGGAGGGGCTTCGGGGTGTGGTTGGTGAGGGGGCGCAGGCGGGTCCCCTTGCCGCCCACGAGGATGATGGCTTCTCGCATGACTGCCTCGCTGGTCAGTTGGCGGCGGTGGTCCCGGGGCCGGCGTAGCCCGAGGAGAAACAGGTCTTGATGGCCTCTTCGGTGAGGGGGCGGCCGGCGAAGTCCAGCCGGGAGGCGTGCGCGTCGTTCGGCGGGGTGTTCGGGTCGTCGTCGAAGTGGATCGACCACCAGTAGACGCCGCTCATCCGGCGCTCCTGGACGACCTGGCAGACGGCCGTGTACCAGTTGGCCTGGACGTGCGGGTTGACGGCCCGGCGGGCGTAGAAGTCGCCGGGGGCGTGGTAGGCGCCGTCCATCGCGCCGATGCCCGCCTCGGCGACGGTGATCTTGGGGAGGGGGCCGGTGGACTTCTTGTCCAGCCAGGTGTTCCAGCCCTTGACCAGTGTCTTCACGGACGCGGTGTCGGGGACCTTCACCGGGAAGTAGGCGTCGACGCCGAGGTGGTTCACGGGCATGTTGATGCGGCCGGAGACATATTTGTCCCAGTTCGCGTCGTAGGAGATCTCGCCCTTGAAGGTCTTCTCGGCGGACGTGACGACCTTCTCCCAGCCCGGCTTGCCCTCCATGGAGTTCAGCTCGGTGCCGATGACGAAGGTGTTCGCCTTCTCCGCCTGGGCGACCTTCAGGTAGGGGGTGAGGAACTTCTCGTACGAGGTGAACCAGGCGGAGTCGGAGACGGGGCTGATGTTGCCGCGCCAGTCCTTCGTCTTGATCAGGTCCGCCTCGTCCATGACGGGGCGCAGGGTCGTCCGGAATCCGGCCTCTTCGAAGACGTGCAGGACGCTCTGGAGGCGCTCGGGCGAGGGGGTCTTCGCCTCGGCGCGCAGGGCGTTGGCGGTGCGGCCCTTGGTGAAGAAGGGGAAGGAGATCGAGACGGAGTTCGCGCCGAGGCCGACGAGGTACTTCGCCTGCTTCTGGGCCTGCTTGACGATGTCCTCGGAGGAACGTTTCTGCGGTTCCTCTTCCCAGTAGATCTGGATGCCCCACTGGGGCATGCCGGGCTTCCAGGGGGTGGCGACCTGGAGCGTGGTGGCCTTGGGGGCGGCGGCGACCTTGGGGGAGGGCGTCTTCTCCGGGGACCCGTCCAGGTCCAGCTTCGGCAGGGCGGACCCCGCCTCCCAGCGGACCGGATGGTCGCCGAGGACGAACGGGGTGGCGACGACGACGCTGAGGACCGTCACCGGAAATATGGCGAGCAAGGGCAGGCGTGAGCGCATGTGAATTCGGTTTCCGGGGTCGTCAGGCGGGCTTGGCGATCACGACGAACTTGTTCTCCTCGCGCTTGACGAACTTGATGAAGCCACGCAGGCCACCGAGCCCCTCCAGCACCGAGAACACGGGGATCAGGGCGACCACGACGATCGGCTCCCACCACTTGCGCCGCCCGCTGACCGAGGCCAGCGCGTTGAGCCGCAGCCCCTCCCAGTACGTCCAGATCACGTAGGCGAAGTTCAGGGCCCACAGCAGGACGACCGACTGCGTCACCGGCGAGGTGTTCATGTCGTTCAGCAGCCAGCCGATCAGCAGGACGGCGCCGATGTGCTGGAGCGGGCCGAGGATCCACGTCGTCACGCACACGGAGAGGAACCAGCGGTAACGCAGCGGCACCTTGCGGTTGAAGCAGAGCGCGACCAGGCCCCAGGCCCAGCGCTCGCGCTGCTTGACGAAGTCCTTCGCGTTCGCGGGGGAGGCGCCGTAGCAGCGGCCGTTGAACCAGTCGCTGCGGCCCGGGTACTTCCGGCAGAACGTCAGCGCCAGCCGGGCGTCCTCGACGATCTCCTTGGGCCCGAAGTCCCAGCCGATCTCCGCCTCGATCGAGGCCCGCAGCACCAGCAGCTCGCCGTGCACCCCGGCGGCCGGGGTCCCCATACCGGTCAGCGCGCGGAAGCGGGCGATGTCGTCGGCGGGGCGGACGGCGTCGGCGAGCCAGGTGAACATGCTCACGGCGTTCTCGCGCGGGTAGGTCAGGATGCCCTGCGCCATGTGCTTCGCCTCGTCGGGGTGGGCGCGGCGCTGGCGGTTGATGAACTGGGCGAGAGAGGTCGCGGTGTCGGGGCCGACGCCGGTGTCGTCGTCCATGTGCAGCACCCAGACGTAGTCCAGGGCCTCGCCCTCCGCGATGCGCAGCTCGTGCGCGTAGTGGTTGGCGCGGGCCTTGAAGCGGGTGCCGTTCGCCGGGACGTAGTCCTTCGGGACGGTGATGACACGTATCAGAGGGTGCGAGGCGGCGAGCGCGTCGATCTTCTCGGCGGCCTCGCAGCCCTCCTCGGTGAGGATGTCGACCCGCAGGTACGGGAACCAGTCGGGGAGGTGCTCGACGTACGACAGCACCGAGCGCTCCAGCGCCGGGTAGGTGTCGTGGCGGCCGATCGTCGGACACAGGGCGATCAGGAAGTCCTGGTCGGCCGGTGCGGGCGGGGTCATCCGGTCGCTGAGGCGGACCCGGCGGCGGATCAGCATGGCGCCCTGGACGCCGACGAGCACGCCGGCGACGGGGAGGGACCAGACGACCGTCAGGATCCAGCTCATCACCGAGTGGCTGGTCTGGTAGCTCCACAGGCCGAAGAAGACCAGCAGCGCGAACGGGATCAGGAACGGGAGGATGCCCGGCTTCCACTCCGCCGTGCGCTGGGCGAGCTTCGCGCCCTGGCGGGAGAAGGAGGGGTCGCCCTCGACCAGAGTCGACGTCATGACAGGTACTCAGGCTCCCCGTGCGGTCGGCAGTTGTTTTCAGCCGTTCCGTGAGTGGATTCGGCCAGATAGACGCACGATAGTCGCATGAATGTTTCACATGTGAAAATTCCGTGATGAACGTTCTGTGAACGAACACACGAAAGCCGCCGCAGCCGGGGGGAGTTGGCTGCGGCGGCTTACGTACGGCTCAGGCGGCTTTTGCTGGATCAGGAAGTCTGCGCGGCCTCCGACGCCTGCGTCTCGCCCCGCTGGTTGATCTGCTGGAACGCGAACTCCGCGAGGGCGTCGCCCGCCGTGAAGACGGCCTTGTCGGTCTCCTTGACGCTCTTCCCGTCCGTGAAGCCCGAGACCGTGAAGTAGGCGTACCGCCCGTAGGAGTTGGTGGTCGAACGGCAGACCGCGCCGTTGCAGAAGGAACCGATGCCGTTGCCGGTCAGCGGCTTCACGAAACTCTTGTCGTCCGCGTCCCGCTTCGCCTTCAGCGCCTGCGCCTCGGTGTCGAAGACAGCCACACCGACCGTCGTCGCTATGCCGTCCTTGATATACGTCACACGCATCAGACGGGTGCAGCCGTCGGCCTTCAGGGCCTTCGGCAGGGTGCCCTGGGCGGCCGTGTCACAGGCCGGGGTGTCCGCCGAGGGGCCCTTGCGGTACACGCCGCCCGCGAGGGTGACCTGGGTGCCCGGGAAGAGGATGTGCGGGCCGTTGGGCGCCGTGTCCTTCGCCTTGTCGGAGATGAACTCCTTCGGGTTCAGCGGCGGCGGGGCCGTCGTCGGGGCGAAGGAGGGGGCGGACGACGCGCTCGGCAGGGCGCCCGCGGGCAGGGACGACGTCGGCCTGTTCGCCGCCGAGCCGCCGCCGTTCGCCGAGACGACGGCCATCGCGACGGCCGTCCCCACGGCCAGCGTCGCCACCACGCCGCCGCCGATCAGGAAGACCCGCTTGCGCTTGTTGCGGATCTCCGAGGCCTCCGCGAGGGCCGCCCAGTCGGGGCCGCTCGCGACGCCGCCGCTCTCGCCGTTCCACGGCTGCTGGGAGTTCGGTTTCCACGGGTCCCACTGGGACTGGGGTCCCCCTTGCCCATAGCTCATGGGCCGCATCCTAGACGGGCGACACACCGGTGGGGCGGCCTCGTTCGGCATTGAAACCCACTCACCCGGAGATGTCGTGTTTGGGTGCCGAGCGGGCTCGTTTTGACCCGTCCGTGGGGCGCCGGGTACTCTGGCTAGTCGTTGTGTATCGGCTTGCTCGGTTTCCTACGAGAAGGCCTTTACCTAGGTTCCCTGGAGCAGTTACCAGTGGGCGGCATACGGGCATCGGTCCCGGCATATTTGTCGTCCCCAGCTGCACGATCGCTTCAGTGATGCCATGTTTCAGCACCCATCCCTGAAGAAGAAGGCTGCTAAGTGCGTACGTACAGCCCCAAGCCCGGCGATGTGACTCGCCAGTGGCACGTCATCGACGCTCAGGACGTTGTCCTGGGCCGTCTCGCCAGCACCGCCGCCTCCATCCTGCGCGGCAAGCACAAGCCGATCTACGCGCCCCACGTCGACACCGGTGACTTCGTCATCATCATCAACGCCGACAAGGTGCACCTCTCCGGCAACAAGCGCACCCAGAAGATGGCGTACCGCCACAGCGGTTACCCGGGTGGTCTGCGCTCCGTCCGCTACGACGAGCTGCTGGACAAGAACCCGGAGAAGGCCATCGAGAAGGCCGTCAAGGGCATGCTCCCGAAGAACACGCTGGGCCGTCAGATGCTCTCGAAGCTGAAGGTCTACAAGGGTGACCAGCACCCGCACGGCGCGCAGCAGCCGCAGCCGTTCGAGATCACCCAGGTCGCGCAGTAATCCCGGCCGCCAGACCCTTTCAAGCCAAGAGAATCTGAGGAAACACCGTGGCCGAGACCACTGCCGAGCAGCCGCTCGACGACATCGACGTCGACATCGAGAACGTCGACATCGACAGCTACACCACCGAGTCCGAGGTTCCGCTGGAGGGTGAGTACACCTCCGAGTCCCTCGCCTCCCGCTTCGGCGACCCGCAGCCGGCCGCCGGCCTGGGCCGTCGCAAGAACGCCATCGCCCGTGTCCGGATCGTTCCGGGTACCGGCAAGTGGAAGATCAACGGTCGCACCCTTGAGGACTACTTCCCCAACAAGGTGCACCAGCAGGAAGTCAACGAGCCGTTCAAGGTGCTTGAGCTTGAGGGCCGTTACGACGTCATCGCCCGTATCGCCGGTGGCGGTGTCTCCGGTCAGGCCGGTGCGCTGCGTCTCGGTGTCGCCCGTGCGCTGAACGAGGCCGACGTCGACAACAACCGCGGTGCGCTGAAGAAGGCGGGCTTCCTCCGCCGTGACGACCGTGCCGTCGAGCGTAAGAAGGCCGGTCTCAAGAAGGCCCGTAAGGCTCCGCAGTACAGCAAGCGCTAAAGCTTCGCTGGGGCGCCGTTTCTGGGTGCCGGTCCGTTGTGGCTGGTCGCGCAGTTCCCCGCGCCCCTGGACTTGGATGGCGGCTTCGCCGCC
This sequence comes from Streptomyces sp., assembly GCA_036569285.1. Classification (GTDB taxonomy): domain Bacteria; phylum Actinomycetota; class Actinomycetes; order Streptomycetales; family Streptomycetaceae; genus Streptomyces. Next base: position 3,775 of record DATCQX010000189.1, on the reverse strand, counting down.
TATCCAAGTCCCCCTTTGAATGCCCCGGCGGCACGCCCGTGCCGTCGGGGCATTCGTTTATTGCCGCCTTGGGCGTATAACGGCACAAGACGCTCATAGGCTCATGTGATCGGATGATCTCCGTAAGTGACGCTTCCTCAGGAGGACAAGTGGGACGACTCTTCGGCACCGACGGCGTGCGTGGGGTGGCCAACGCGGATCTGACGGCCGAGATGGCGCTCGGTCTGTCGGTGGCGGCCGCTCATGTGCTTGCCGAGGCGGGTACGTTCGAGGGGCATCGGCCCACCGCTGTCGTCGGGCGGGATCCTCGGGCGTCCGGGGAGTTTCTTGAGGCGGCGGTGGTCGCGGGGCTCGCCAGTGCTGGGGTGGATGTGCTGAAGGTGGGGGTGCTGCCTACGCCCGCCGTCGCGTATCTCACGGGGGTTCTCGGGGCCGACCTCGGGGTCATGCTGTCCGCGAGTCACAATGCGATGCCCGACAACGGGGTCAAGTTCCTGGCGCGCGGCGGGCACAAGCTCGACGACGAGCTGGAGGACCGGATCGAGACGGTCTACGACGCCCACCGGCACGGGGAGCCGTGGGAGCGGCCGACCGGGGCGGGGGTCGGGCGGGTGAGTGAGTACAAAGAAGGCTTCGACCAGTACATCGCCCACCTCGTCGCCGTCCTGCCCAATCGGCTCGACGGGATGAAGATCGTTCTCGACGAGGCGCATGGTGCTGCCGCTCGGGTGTCGCCGGAGGCGTTCTCGCGGGCCGGGGCCGAGATCGTCACGATCGGGGCCGAGCCGAACGGGCTCAACATCAACGACGGGTACGGGTCCACTCACCTCGACAAGATCAAGGCGGCTGTGCTGGCGCACGGGGCCGATCTCGGGATCGCGCACGACGGGGATGCGGACAGGTGCCTTGCCGTCGACCACACCGGGGAGGAGGTCGACGGGGATCAGATCATGGCCGTCTTGGCGTTGGCCATGCGGGAGCGGGGGGTGCTGCGGGCCGACACCGTTGTCGCGACCGTCATGTCCAACCTCGGGTTCAAGTTGGCGCTTGAGCGGGAGGGGCTGGCTCTGGTGCAGACCGCTGTGGGGGATCGGTATGTGCTGGAGTCCATGAAGGAGCATGGGTACGCGCTTGGGGGGGAGCAGTCCGGGCACGTCATCATCCTTGACCATGCGACGACCGGGGACGGGACGTTGACCGGGTTGCTGCTGGCTGCTCGGGTTGCCGAGAGTGGGAAGTCGTTGCGGGAGCTGGCTTCTGTGATGGAGCGGTTGCCTCAGGTGCTCATCAACGTGCCTGATGTGGATCGGGCTCGGGTGTCCACGTCTCCTGAGCTGGCGGCTGCTGTTGCCGAGGCCGAGCGGGAGTTGGGGGCGACCGGGAGGGTACTGCTTCGGCCGTCCGGGACCGAGCCGCTGGTCCGCGTGATGGTGGAGGCTGCGGATCAGGGGCAGGCACAGTCGGTCGCGTCTCGGCTGGCCGATGCGGTGAAGTCCGCGCTGGGGTAAACGCCGGGCGGTTCGGGGTGGGGGGTGCTGTTGTGTTCGGGCTGCGGGTGCGTCGTGGCCGTTCGCGCAGTTCCCCGCGCCCCTGAAGGACTTGGGTGACGGCCGGTTTTCGGCTGCGAGTCCGTTGTGGCTTGTCGCGCCCGCGCGGCGGTAGCCGCAGATCAGATACAGCCCCGGGCCCCTGAAAGACTGGGTGCTGCTGTGAGTTTGGCTGCGGGTGCGTCGTGGCTGGTCGCGCCCGCGCGGCGGTAGCCGCATATCAGATACAGCCCCGCGCCCCTGAAAGACTGGATGCTGCTGTGTGTTTGGCTGCGGGAGCGTTGTGGCTGGTCGCGCCCGCGCGGCGGTAGCCGCATATCAGATACAGCCCCGCGCCCCTGAAGGACTTGGGTGACGGCCGGTTTTCGGCTGCGAGTCCGTTGTGGCTGGTCGCGCCCGCGTGGCGGTAGCCGCATATCAGATACAGCCCCGCGCCCCTGAAAGACTGGGTGCTGCTGTGTGTTTGGCTGCGGGTAGTTGTTGCACACCCCGCGCCCCTTCTTTCAGGGGCGCGGGGTTTTTGCTTCAGAGTTTGCGTAGGTGCAACCGCTGGACCTTGTGGTCTGGGCCCTTGCGGACGATCAGCGTGGCTCGGCCCCTGGTGGGGGCGATGTTTTCCAAGAGGTTCGGTTTGTTGATGGTGCGCCACAGGGTGCGGGCGTAGTCGAGGGCTTCCGGCTCTGAGACCTGGGTGTATTTGCGGAAGTACGAGTCTGGGTCCTGGAAGGCTGTGGCTCGGAGTTTGCGGAAGCGGTTGAGGTACCAGCGTTCGATGTCGTCGGCGGCGGCGTCTACGTAGACGCTGAAGTCGAAGTAGTCGGCCAGGCCTACTCGGGTGCGGCCGTCTGTGCCGGGGAGGGCCGGCTGGAGGACGTTGAGGCCTTCGACGATGAGGATGTCGGGGCGGCGGACGGTCAGTTTTTCGCCGGGGACGATGTCGTAGATGAGGTGGGAGTAGACGGGGGCGGTCACTTCGTCCTTGCCCGCTTTGATGTCGGCTACGAAGCGGGTCAGGGCGCGGCGGTCGTAGGACTCGGGGAAGCCTTTGCGGGACATGAGGCCGCGGGCTTCCAACTCTCGCGTGGGGAGCAGGAAGCCGTCCGTCGTGACCAGTTCTACGCGGGGGTGTTCAGGCCAGCGGGAGAGGAGGGCCTGGAGGAGGCGGGCGACTGTCGATTTGCCCACCGCCACCGAGCCGGCGACTCCTATGACGAACGGGGTTCCGGACTGGGAGCCGCGTTCGCCCAGGAACGTGTTCAGGGCGCCGCGCAGGCCGTCCGTGGCGCCTACGTAGAGGTTGAGGAGACGGGAGAGCGGGAGGTAGATGTCGCGCACCTCGTCCAGGTCGATGACGTCGCCCAGACCGCGCAGCTTCTCGACCTCCCCGGCCGTCAGCGGCAGCGGGGTCTTGTTGCGCAGGGCGCTCCACTCGGCGCGGGTGAGGTCGAGGTAGGGAGTCGCCTCGGGCCTGTGCCGGTGGGCGCGCTGGGGGATCGGGGAGACCGGAGAGATCACAGTCCATTGTTAACGGAGTTTGAACTAGGCGGTGCGTGGGGTCCGTCACTCGGGGTGTGTTTTCGCGTACAACCCTTCCTGTGCGTCGGCTGTCCAACGGGGCACCTTCGGGCCTTATGGGAGTAGAGGGGGCGCGTTATGCGTGGCGGGCTGGGAGTGGTGAGAGGGCTCGCGGTGGGCGCTGCCGCGTTGCTGGTGGGGGCTTTGGGGGTGACCGGAGCCCGTGCGGAGACGCCCTCGCCCTCGCCGTCGTCGTCCGCGAAGGCCGCCGAGCCCGTGGACGTGCGGCTGGGGATCAGCTTCCCCAAGGGGGACGTCGCTCCGGGGAGCCGGGTCTTCCTCACGGTCAAGGCCGACATCCTCAGCGGGGCTCCGGCGAAGCTGAGCGCGGTTTTCCAGATGCCGGCGGGGCTGGAGTACCTGTCCGATCTGTCGGATCCGGACGAGACCAAGGAGTGCGCGAACTCCTCGGACAAGCGGACTGTGACCTGCACGTCGCAGTACACGCCGGCGCGGGCGCTGTCGTACCGGCTCCAGATGATCGTCGGCGACTACGTGAAGCCCGGTACTGATCTGCCGATCACCGCCACCGCGAGCACCGGGGACGAGCCCGACGTCCACCCCGCCGACAACACGGCCTCGACGGTCGTCCAGGTGCGGACCGGGGCGGACTTCGGGGTGAAGTGGTACGCGCCGAAGACGTCCGTGAAGCC
>DATCQX010000188.1:0-28752 GCA_036569285.1 Streptomyces sp. | reverse complement strand
GAGCAGGACCTCGCCGTGCGCGAACTGCTGGCCGGCGAGACCGAGCTCGAGCGCGCCGGCCGGGGCCGCGTGCGCTGGCCCGACGAGCTGCGGGCCGCGCTGACCACCCGAGGCTTCGCCGACGAGGTCCGCGCGGTGCTCGCCCGCAGCCGCGAACTGGGCCTCGGCCCCGGCGCACTGGACGCCTTCGCCCGCCGCATCGGCCGCCCCGACTGGCGGGCCGCGGCCGCCTTCCTCGCCGAGTACCTCGACGTCCTCGACCTCCAGGGCGTCCTCGACTACGCCGAACTGGTCCACCGCGCGGTGCTCCTCGCCCGCCGCCCCGAGGTCGCCGAGCAGCTCGCCGCCCAGTACGACGCCGTGTTCGTCGACGAGTACCAGGACACCGACCCGGCCCAGGTACGGCTGCTCGACGCCCTCGCCGGCGGCGGCCGCACCCTTGTCGCCTTCGGCGACCCCGACCAGTCGATCTACGCCTTCCGCGGCGCCGACGTGAACGGCATCCTCGACTTCCCCTACGCCTTCCCGCGCGCGGACGGCCGACCGGCCCCCGTGGAGGTCCTGCGCACCTCCCGCCGCTCCGGCGCCGCCCTGCTGGCCGCGACCCGGCTGGTGACCCAGCGCATGCCGCTGACCCGCCTCCCGGCGGAGAAGGTCCGGGCGCACCGGGAGCTCGCCCCCGTCCGCGAGGGCGGTCGTGTCGAGGTCTTCACCTATCCGACCCCGGGCACCGAACTGGACAACATCGCCGACATCCTGCGCCGCGCGCACCTGGAGGACGGCGTCCCCTGGGGCGAGATGGCGGTGCTGGTCCGCGCGGGCTCCCGCACGATCCCAACGGTCCGGCGCGCACTCACCGCCGCCGGGGTGCCGCTCGACATCGACGGCGACGACCTCGCGCTGCGGCACGAACCGGCGGTGGCACCACTGCTGACGGCACTTCGGGCGGTGGCCACGGCGGAGACCGAGGGGAGCGCCGTACGGCACCAGGAGGCAGCGCCTGAGGACGCCGCCGCCTCCGACGGGCAGGGCCCTTCCGAGGATGCCGGCGCCACCGACGGGCAAGGCGCTTCCGAGAACGCCGGCGCCTCCGACGAGCAAGGTGCCGCGGACGAGGCCGGCGCCTCCGATGAGCAAGGTGCCGACGAGGAAGCGGGCGCTGCCGATCGGCAAGGTGCCGACGAGGCCCCGGCACCCGTCGCCTCCTGGCTCGACACCGAGACCGCGCTCACCCTCCTCACCTCCCCCCTCGCCGGGATGGACGCCGCCGACCTGCGCCGCCTCGGGCGGGCCCTGCGGGACGAGGAACGGGCCGGTGGGAACGCCCTTCCGCCGCCCTCGGACGAACTGCTCGCGCGCGCGCTCGCCGAGCCCGAGCGGCTGGCCGCGCACGACCCCGCGTACGCGCGCGGGGCGCAGCGGCTCGGCGCGCTGCTCGGGAAGGCCCGGGCGCGCCTGGCGGGCGGCGGCAGCGCCGAGGAGGCGCTGTGGGACCTGTGGGACGGCACCCCGTGGCCCGGACGGCTGGAGCGGGCCGCCCGGCGCGGCGGCGCGGCGGGCCGCAACGCCGACCGTGATCTCGACGCCGTGTGCGCCCTGTTCGCGACGGCCGCGCGCGCGGAGGAGCGCACCGGCGGCCGGGGCGCCCTGAACTTCCTGGAGGAGATCGACGCCGAGGACATCGCCGCCGACACCCTCACCCGGCGCGCCGTACGCCCCGACGCCGTGCGCCTGATGACCGCGCACCGCTCCAAGGGCCTTCAGTGGCGCCTGGTCGTCGTCGCGGGCGTCCAGGAGGGCCTGTGGCCCGATCTGCGCCGGCGTGGCTCCCTTTTGGAGGCCGACCGCATCGGCCGCGACGGCCTCGCCGAACCGCTCACCCCGGGAGCCCTGCTCGCCGAGGAGCGCCGCCTGTTCTACGTCGCCGCCACGCGCGCGCGTGAGCGGCTGGTCGTCACCGCGGTGAAGGCACCGGCCGACGACGGCGACCAGCCCTCCCGCTTCCTGACCGAGCTCGGCGTCGAACCCAAGGACGTCACCGGACGCCCCCGCCGCCCCCTGTCGGTCTCCGCGCTCGTCGCAGAACTCCGCGCCACGACCGTCGACCCGCGGGTCTCGGACACCCTCAGGGAGGCCGCCGCGCGCCGCCTGGCCCGGCTCGCCGCCCTCGCCGACGACGACGGCCGCCCGCTCGTCCCCTCGGCCCACCCGTACCGCTGGTGGGGCATGTTCGAGCCGACCGAGTCCAAGGTGCCGCTGCGCAACCGCGACCAGCCCGTCGTGCTCTCCGGCAGCGCGCTGGACCAGCTCGCCAACACCTGCGCCCTCCAGTGGTTCCTGGGCCGTGAGGTGAAGGCCGACGCGCCCGCGACCGTCGCCCAGGGCTTCGGCAACGTCGTGCACGTCCTCGCCGACGAGGTCGCCTCCGGACGCACCCCCGCCGACCTCGACGTCCTCATGGAGCGCCTCGACTCCGTGTGGAACGCGCTCGCCTTCGACGCGCCCTGGAAGTCGGCGCAGGAGAAGGAGAACGCGCGCGTGGCGCTCGAACGCTTCCTGAAGTGGCACGTCGATTCCAACGGCGTCCGCACCGGCCGAACCCCGGTGGCCAGCGAGCACGACTTCGACGTCACCCTGGAGGCGGGCGAGGTCGAGGTGCGCATCCGCGGCCAGATGGACCGCGTGGAGGCCGACGGCGAGGGACGCGCGTACGTCGTCGACTTCAAGACCGGCAAGCAGCCGGTGAGTTCGGCCGACGTGGAACGCCACCCCCAGCTCGCCGTCTACCAGCTCGCCGTGCGCGAGGGTGCCGTGGACGAGGCCTTCGACGGCGTACGGCCCGAACCGGGCGGCGCCGAACTCGTCCAGCTGCGCCAGGGCGCCCCCAAGCGCGACGGCGGCGAGACCCTGCCCAAGGTGCAGGCCCAGGAACCGCTGGAGGGGGAGTGGGTCGGCGACCTGCTCGCCACGGCCGCCGGCAAGGTCCTCGACGAACGGTTCACACCGAGCGCGGGACAGCACTGCTCCCACTGCGCGTTCCGGGCCTCGTGCAGCGCGCAGCCGGAGGGACGGCACGTCGTGGAGTGAGCGGCGCGGTCGGTGTGATCAGTCGCACCCCACGTGCTGACCTGCGTTTCGTCCGGGCCCCGGGGGCGATTCGTCCTCCGTTGTCAGTGCGCGCCGCTAGCCTCTCCGACATGGCCGCCCGTATCACCGATCCCGATCAGCTCAAGGAGCTCCTCGGCATCCCGTTCACCCCGGAGCAGACGGCCTGCATCACCGCGCCCCCGGCCCCGCAGGTGATCGTGGCCGGTGCCGGCTCCGGCAAGACGACGGTGATGGCGGCCCGTGTGGTCTGGCTGGTCGGCACCGGCCAGGTCGCCCCCGAACAGGTCCTCGGCCTCACCTTCACCAACAAGGCCGCCGGAGAACTCTCCGAGCGCGTCCGCAAGGCACTCGTCAGGGCAGGCGTCACCGACCCCGACGTCATCGACCCGGACAACCCGCCCGGCGAGCCCGTGATCTCCACCTACCACGCCTTCGCGGGCCGCCTGCTGACCGACCACGGCCTGCGCATCGGCCTGGAGCCGACCTCCCGGCTGCTGGCCGACGCCACCCGCTACCAGCTCGCCGCGCGGGTGCTGCGCGAGGCCCCCGGCCCCTACCCTGCCCTGACCCGTTCCTTCGCCGACCTGGTCAGTGATCTCCTCACCCTCGACGCCGAACTCTCCGAGCACCTCGTCCGCCCCGAGCGGTTGCGGGCGTACGACGCCGAGCTGCTGCTGACCCTCCAGGGCGCCGAACTCACCAACGACACCCTGCGCAAGGTCCCCGAGGCGGCCGCCGCCCGCCGCGAACTCGCCGACCTGGTCGTCCGTTACCGCGCCGCCAAACGCGAACGCGACCTGCTGGACTTCGGCGACCAGATCGCCCTGTCCGCCCGTCTCGCGGGCATCCCGGAGGTGGGCCGCCTCCTGCGCGAGGAGTTCAAGGTGGTGCTCCTCGACGAGTACCAGGACACCTCGGTCGCCCAACGCGTCCTGCTGGCAGGCCTGTTCGGCGGCGGCACCGGCCACCCCGTCACCGCCGTCGGCGACCCCTGCCAGGCCATCTACGGCTGGCGCGGCGCCTCCGTCGCCAACCTCGACGACTTCCCCGAGCACTTCGCCCACCCCGACGGCCGGCCCGCCACCCGCCAGGCACTCAGCGAGAACCGCCGCAGCGGCGGCCGACTCCTCGACCTGGCCAACGGTCTCGCCGAGCCCCTGCGGGCCATGCACGCGGGCGTGGAGGCCCTCCGCCCGGCGCCCGGCGCCGAACGCGACGGCGTGGTGCGCTGCGCCCTCCTGCCCACCCACGCGGAGGAGATCGACTGGCTCGCCGACTCGATCGCCCATCTCGTACGGACCGGCAAGGAGCCCGGCGAGATCGCCGTCCTGTGCCGCACCGCGACCGACTTCGCCGAGATCCAGGGCGCCCTGGTCGAACGGGACGTGCCGGTGGAGGTGGTGGGCCTCTCGGGCCTGCTGCACCTGCCCGAGGTCGCCGACCTCGTCGCCGTCTGCGAAGTCCTCCAGGACCCCGGCGCCAACGCCGCCCTGGTCCGGCTGCTGACCGGCCCGCGCTGGCGCATCGGCCCGCGCGACCTCGCCCTCCTCGGGCGGCGGGCCCGCCGTCTGGTGTCCTACGCGCGCGTGGACGCCGACGACGATCCCGACCGCCGGCTCGCCGAGGCCGTCGAGGGGGTCGACCCGGCCGAGGTGATATCGCTCGCCGACGCCCTGGAGACCTTCCTGGAGACGCCCCTCCACAGCGACGAGGACGACGACGGGCTGCCCTTCTCGCCGGACGCGCGCGTGCGGTTCGCCCGCCTCGCCGCCGAACTGCGCGACCTGCGCCGCTCGCTGGCCGACCCCCTCATGGACGTCCTGCACCGCGTCCTCGCCGTCACCGGCCTGGAGGTCGAACTGTCGGCGTCCCCGCACGCGCTGGCCGCCCGCCGCCGCGAGACCCTGTCCAACTTCCTCGACGTCGCCGCCTCCTTCGCGGCCGGTGACCAGGAGGCGACCCTGCTCGCCTTCCTCGGCTTCCTGCGCACCGCCGCCCAGTACGAGAAGGGCCTCGACAACGCCCTCCCGGGCGGCGAGAACACCGTCAAGGTGCTCACCGCGCACAAGTCCAAGGGCCTGGAGTGGGACGTCGTCGCCGTCCCGGGGCTGGTCACCGACACCTTCCCGAGCGCCAAGGGCCGCGAGAAGTGGACCGCGCAGAGCAAGGTGCTGCCGCACGCCCTGCGCGGCGACGCCGAGACCCTGCCCGACATCGCCTCCTGGGACGCACGCGGCATGAAGGCCTTCCACGAGGCCATGAAGGACCACCAGCACACCGAGGAACTCCGCCTCGGCTACGTCACCTTCACCCGCCCCCGCTCCCTGCTCCTCGGCTCCGGCCACTGGTGGGGCCCGACGCAGAAGAAGCCGCGGGGGCCGTCGGACTTCCTCCAGGACCTCCACGACCACTGCGCGGCCGGCCACGGCGAGATCGAGGCATGGGCCGAGGAGCCGGCCGAGGACGAGGAGAACCCGGCGCTGCACAGCCGGACCGAGGACCAGGTCTGGCCCCTTCCCCTGGACGACAAGGCCCTGGCCCGCCGCCGGGCGGCCGCGCAGACGGTCCTGGACCACCTGGAGGAGCTCGCCGGGCTCGCCGACCACACGGACCCGCACCCCGCCGCCGTACACGACCCGGACACCTACGACGACCCGGACTGGCCCCCGCCGCCGGACGACGACGAGGCACCCTACGAGGACGACGGGGTGCCGTACGACGAAGAGGCGCCCTACGACGACGTCGTCGAGCAGGACAGCCCGTCCGACTGGGACGCCTGGAGCACGGAGCGCCCGGCCGTCCCGCACCAGGCCACGGCTCCGGAAGCACCCCAGGTCCCGCACCGGCCCACGGCCCCGGAGACCCATCCGGCACGACACCGAGCAACCCCGGAAGAACTCGGCGCGCCGGCCCGCCCTCACCCGCGGGAACGGGAGTCGCTCACCCCTGAGGAAGCCCGCACCATCGCCTCCTGGGACCGCGACCTCGACGCCCTCACCGGCGAACTGCTGCGCGCGCGCCAGACCGTCACCGACGTCCCCCTGCCGGCCGTCCTGACCGCTTCCCAGGTCATGCGCCTCGCCGAGGACCCGGACGGCCTCGCGCAGGAACTGGCCCGCCCGATGCCCCAGCCCCCGAAACCGGCCGCGCGCCGGGGGACGCGGTTCCACGCCTGGGTGGAGGCCCGCTGGGAGGCGCTCACCCTGCCCCTGCTGGAGCCCGAGGAGCTGCCCGGCGCCGAGGACGCGCAGATCGACGACGAACAGGACCTGGAGGCCCTCAAGGAGGCGTTCGAGCGCACCGACTACGCCCGCCGCACACCCCACCGCGTGGAGGCCCCCTTCCAGATCTCCCTCGCCGGCCGCGTCGTACGGGGCCGTATCGACGCCGTCTACAAGGAGGGCGACGGGGAGAGCGCGTCGTACGAGATCGTCGACTGGAAGACGCACCGGGAGCGGACCGCGGACCCCTTGCAGCTCGCCCTGTACCGGCTGGCGTGGGCCGAGCAGGAGGGTGTGCCCGTGGAATCCGTCACAGCGGCGTTCCTCTACGTGAGGACCGGAGACGTCGTCCGGCCCCCGGAACTGCCCGGAAGAGCCGCTCTGGAGCGGATTCTGCGGGGTCAGGAGGCCACCGCCGAGGCAGTCGCGGGGGCATGGGCGCCCGGCGACGATGTCGGTGCGGGCGGATAGGCTCGTCAACATGAGTCAGCCCATTGACAGCGCCGTCAGTGACGTCAGCGCCGTCCGCGCGTACATCGGGGAACACCGCGACGCCTTCCTGGCTGATCTCGCAGAGTGGCTGCGCATCCCCTCCGTCTCCGCCCAGCCCCAGCACGCGCCGGACGTCCTGCGCAGCGCCGACTGGCTCGCCGCGGCCCTGACCCGGACGGGCTTCCCCGTCGTCGAGGTCTGGCCCACCCCCGGCGCCCCCGCCGTCTACGCGGAGTGGCCCTCGGACGACCCCGGGGCGCCCACCGTCCTCGTCTACGGCCATCACGACGTGCAGCCTGCCGCCCGCGAGGACGGCTGGGACACCGACCCCTTCGAGCCCGTCATCCGCGGCGACCGCCTCTACGCGCGCGGGGCGGCCGACGACAAGGGTCAGGTCTTCTTCCACACCCTGGGCGTGCGCGCCCACCTCGCCGCGACCGGCCGCACCACCCCGGCCGTCCACCTCAAGCTGCTGATCGAGGGCGAGGAGGAGTCCAGCTCCCCGAACTTCCGCGCCCTCGTCGAGGCGAACGCGGACCGGCTCGCCGCCGACGCGGTGATCGTCTCCGACACCGGCATGTGGGCCGAGGACACCCCCACCGTCTGCACCGGCATGCGCGGCCTCACCGACTGCGAGATCCGCCTCCACGGCCCCGACCAGGACATCCACTCCGGCTCCTTCGGCGGCGCCGTCCCCAACCCCGCCACCGAGGTCGCCCGCCTGGTCGCCGCCCTGCACGACAGCCACGCGCGCGTGGCGATCCCCGGCTTCTACGACGGCGTCGTCGACCTCACCGACGAGGAACGCGCCCTCTTCGCCGAACTCCCCTTCGACGAGGCCCGCTGGCTGCGCACCGCGCACTCCCACGCCGCCCAGGGGGAGACCGGCTACAGCACCCTGGAGCGCGTCTGGGCGCGTCCGACCGCCGAGGTCAACGGCATCGGCGGCGGCTACCAGGGCGCCGGCAGCAAGACGATCGTCCCGGCGTCCGCCTTCGTGAAGCTGTCGTTCCGGCTCGTCGCCGGACAGGACCCCGACGCTGTCGAGAAGGCCGTCCGCGCGTGGGTGGCCGGTCAGGTGCCCGCCGGGATCCGCTGTGAGGTCGACTTCAGCCCCGCCACGCGCCCGTGCCTGACGCCGCTCGGACACCCCGCGCTGCAGTCCGTCGTCCGCGCGATGGGGCTCGCCTTCGAGCAGCCGGTCCGCTTCACCCGCGAGGGCGGCTCAGGGCCCGCCGCCGACCTCCAGGAGGTCCTGGGCGCCCCGGTGCTGTTCCTCGGCATCTCCGTCCCCTCCGACGGCTGGCACGCGCCGAACGAGAAGGTCGAACTCGGCCTGCTCCTCAAAGGCGTCGAGACCACCGCCCACCTGTGGGACGACCTCGCGCGGACCTGGCGCCGTGCGCCCTGACACCCGTACCGCACCACACCCGCACCCTCCGTACGTCCCGCCGAACCAACCGCTGCACCGGGGGAGTTGGAAGTACCCGTGACCACCTGGACCGACCCGAACGCCGACCGGCCCGTGTCGCTGACCGCACCCAGCGGCATCGACCGCGCCGCCCACCACCGGCTCGACGAGGCGTGGCTCGCCGCGGCGTGGAGCCACCCCACCACCCGCTGTTTCGTGGTCTCCGACGGACAGGTCCTCATCGACGAGACGCCCGACGGCCGCACCGAACTCGTCATGACGCCCTCCTTCGAGGCGCCCCTCACCGAGGCGCACCGCTACTTCCTGGGCACCGACGAGGACGGCGTCAGCTACTTCGCCCTCCAGAAGGACGCGCTGCCCGGCCGCATCGACCAGTCCGCGCGCCCCGCGGGCCTGCGCGAGGCGGGCCTGCTGCTGTCCGCGCGGGACGTCGGCCTGATGGTCCACGCGGTCGGCCTGGAGAACTGGCAGCGCACCCACCGTTTCTGCTCCCGCTGCGGCGAACGCACCGTCATCGCCGCGGCCGGGCACATCCGCCGCTGCCCGGCCTGCGGCGCGGAGCACTACCCGCGCACCGACCCGGCCGTCATCATGGCCGTCACGGACGACGAGGACCGCCTCCTGCTGGGCCGTCAGGTCCACTGGCCCGAGGGGCGTTTCTCGACGCTCGCCGGGTTCGTCGAGCCCGGCGAGTCCATCGAGACGTCCGTGCGCCGCGAGGTCTTCGAGGAGGTCGGCGTCACCGTCGGCCACGTCGAGTACGTCGCCAGCCAGCCCTGGCCCTTCCCGTCCAGCCTGATGCTCGGCTTCCTGGCGCACGCCACGTCCACCGACATCGACGTCGACGGCGACGAGATCCACGAGGCCCGCTGGTTCTCCCGCGACGAACTGGGCGCCGCCTTCGAGTCCGGTGAGGTCCTGCCGCCCTACGGCATCTCCATCGCGGCCCGCCTGATCGAACTCTGGTACGGCAAGCCGATGCCGACCCGCAGCGCCATCTGAACCGAGCACACGAAAAGGGGCGGCTCCCCGGGTCCGAGAACCCGGGGAGCCGCCCCTCTCGCGTGCGTACGCGCCTACGCGCCGATCTTCTGCTTGACCTGCGCCAGCGACGGGTTCGTCAGCGTCGACCCGTCGGGGAACAGCACGGTCGGGACGGTCTTGAGTTTTTCCCTCACTGCTCATGCTGCGAGGCTCACCCGATCCCCCCAGAGGAGAGGGACGGTCGTGACCTCTCCGGTCCTGGTGTCCGTGACTTCGATGGACCTTGTCGTGAGGTCGATGATCTGGACCGCGTCCGCCGGAGGCGGGCCACTGTGGACGCCGATCGAGGAGATGAAGGGCTGGGCCGGGAAACCGTCCCCGTACTCGAAGCGGACGCCGTCCTCACCGGCGAACACCTTCACGCCCCACATGATCAGCTTCTCGCGTCGCTCGTCGCGGGTGGCGTTGTCCCACCACACGTCATAGGTCAGCGGCGAGCACTCGCACTTCCCGCCGGGGCAGTCGCCCGCGTGGGAAATGACTGTCTGCCACGACTCCACAGCCTTGGCAGTGGGAGCGTTCGTCAGCGTCTCGCGTTCGGCGGCTACCTCCCCGAGCTGGGTGGCGTAGGCGACGGCCGACAGGCGCCCGGCCTTGAACTCCGTCTCAAGCTGAGCCATTCGGCCGTCCAGGACTGCCACCTTTACGGCCCGTGAGTCGTCCACAGAAAGCTGCTTCTCCTTCACGGGCTGCCCGGCGAGCTGGACCTTGAACGTGACTCCCAGAAGGGCGTACAGCTCTTCTGCGTTCCACGAGTGCCCGGGGCACGGCTTGCGGAGCGTCGGCCTGTGGCCCTGGCAACGGATGCGATGCGCCTTGCCCGACTTCTTTCCGCCGCGCACCCAATACAGGGGGTGCGGGTAGTCGGAGCCGTCGCAGAACATGAACCCGCGTACGGCCGATACCTGAGACGGACCCTTCGTGTACTGCACGGTCGACATGACCTCTTGCAGGACCGTCCACTCTTCCTCGGTGAGAACCGGCTCGGAGCGCATGACCGGGGTGCCGTCAGGGTTGCGGACGACTGTGCCGTCTGCCCGGACGTACTCCCCGAGGAGTGACCGCGACGACAGGATGGAGGCCACTGCCGTGGTGGACCACTTCGCCCCGCGCGGCTTGGCCTTCTCCTCGTTGAGGCGGGTGGTCGACGTACCAGCGGCGGCCCGCATCCGGGCGATGTCCTGGACGGTCGGCACGTTGCCCGTGTTGAGCCAGTCCGCGACGACGGCGAACGACTTGCAGGCGATGAAGAGCCGGATCATTTCGAGAAGGACCGGCCCGTACTCGGGGCACAGGGCGAGCGTGTACCCGTCGCCGTTCTTGACCGCGACACGGCCGAAGGGGACGAGCCCACCGGCCCACCGGCCCGCTTCGCGCATGGCTTCCCGGGAGGCCCGGATACGGGCCTTGATGGACTCCAACTCGGCCTCCGCGAGGACCGCCAGAATCTTGGCGATCATGCGGCCCCAGACCGTGTTCAGATCGAAGCCCTCTTCGATGGAGATCAAGGACTTGCCGTGCTGGTCGCACCAGTCGAGGAGCGCGCACAGGTCCTTCACGGACCGGGCTATTCGGTCGATCTTGTAGATGTACAGAACATCGAACTCGTCCTTGCGGTTGTTGAGCCAGTCCCCGAGGGATGGCCGCAACCATGGGGACAGAGAGGCCGACACGTCGATGTCTTCAGCGAAGCCGACGAAGACGGCCTCATCGGCATCGATCCGCTTGGCGATCCGGCGGCGCTGTGTGTCGTCGCCGGTCTGGCCGACGCTGCCGACGGAGAGCCGGACGACGCCGAGAGCGCGTTTGGTGTGTATCGCTGTGCTGATCATCCCTGCCCGTTCATCAGGTAGTTGGTCGCCTTGTCCGTGAGGCGCTTGCCGTCCCACAGGCCGAGTTCCTTGGCTCGCTTGACTCGTTCGGACAAGGTGGCCTTGCCGACGCCCAGACGGGCAGCCAGTTCCCCCTGAGGGGCCGTACTGCCTGTGGCACGCATCCGTGCCAACTCGGCAACCAACAGTGCGTAGTCCAGCTCTGTGCGACATCGCTGCGGAACGGGCCAAGGCTCGCTCATGTCCTTGTGCTGCTGGGGCTCCAAGGCCGCCCGGAACTTGGCTTTGATCTGCGCGAAGGGGATCTGCCGCAGAAGGCTGGCCGGGATGCCGTCCGTCTCCAGGGCCTCAGCCATGCCCCTGTCGATCTCCTCACCGCTGCCTCCGATGCTGAGTTGGATGGTTAGTTTGATCGGCCCCGTGAACGGTGCTCCCAGGTTGGCGCTTGCGGTGACCAGCCAAGGGCCGTAGCTCTGGCGCCAGACCAGCTCATGACCTTCGTGGTGCAACTCGTTGGTTGCGTCGTCTTCTGTGTTCACACCTCTACCGTAGCTCGTTCCGAACAAGTTGCAACAGGTTTTGATTGAGGAAAATGAACTTGACGCAACTGGTTCTCCTGTGGGCATCCTGGGATCAGGCCGGACAGTAACGGGCGGAGACACCGCCCACCGGCCGATCGGGGGCTACGGCCCCTTGTTCTGTTTCCGGACTTCATTAGGAGGATGCCATCGGCAAGCTGATGACAGTTGATGACGTAGCCGAGTACCTGAACAAGCCTCGGTCGTGGGTCTATGGGAATTGGCGCGACGAGAAGATCCCGTTTCGAAACGTAGGGCAGGCGCTCCGGTGCAGACCAGGCGACTTGGAAAAATGGCTGGACGACCAGAACTGAAGCGCTGGAAAGATTGAACCCCTGAGGAGATTCGGGGGTTTTATTTGTTTGGGGGATCGCATGACCAAGACCATTCTTCCCGGAGACCCGAAGGGGAGGGCCGCGCTTGAGGCAGGAGCGGACAAGATCCTGAAGGAAGTTCCCGAAGAGTCCTGGGGGTCGTGGCCTTCACGTTTCATTCCTTGCGAACACGATCTGGCAACTGACGTCCTGTGCCCCGAGGAAGACAATTTTCGAGAAGTGCGGCTGCTGATGGAGCAGGGGTCGGGAGGTGATGAGCCAGGCCAGTATGGAGAAATCCTGAGGATGCACTACGGGGGTGATTCCGTCCCTGCGCCGGAGTATGGATCAGGATTCACGGTCGAGCGGAGATCCGACCCGCCGGAAGTATGCAGATGGCCAGACTGTTCAGAGCCGCTGTACGCCCCTGAGAAGCCCCGGAAGGCCGGTAAGCCGAGGAAGTATTGCCAGGCCCACCGGAAGGCCGCCAAGGCCCATACAGAGCGCCTGCGATACCAGGGAATCCATGTGGGGAAGCACCGGAACATGAGCTACCGGGACACATCTGCCGTCGCCGTACCGGCAGACCGCGCTGTATGGAGGAAGGGGGCCAGAACGCCCGTAGGTGGGCGTTGCACAGACCAGTTCCAGCAGAACAGGGACGTATGGGAAGGGGCCAACCTTCCCCGGTGAGACGTCCTGACGCTTCCTGCGGTCCGCCTCTTTCTGCTTCCTGGCATTTATTCGTAACCAGTGGAGAGGGCAACTCTCTGGGGCCATGCACACTCGGCGGTGTGCCTCTGGCGCGGGCAGTCTGCGGAAGCTGTCCGGGGTGCTATCCAAGTCGTTACGGGGTCTCGTCGGACACCTGCCTGTGAGGCAACAGGGCAATGATGAGAAGCAAGTAGCTCCTTCCAGTAGGAAACGAAACCAGTGTCGATCTGGGGACACCTACGGAAGGGGGTACCTGCCTCTTCGTTGTCCTGTTGTGAGTACTACTACAAGTATCTGTTAGTGAGTTTCTGTACAGCCGCCCCTAAGGCGGACATTAATTCTAATATAGAAGATCTACCATCTAGGAGATTTGTATGAGTGAAAACAGTGAGGTAGTGGAGAGTTCGGAAGCGACACCCGAAGCCGCGCCGGACCCCACAGAAGCTATTCGGGCGGAAATCCACAAGGAGTACGCCGGGAGGCTGGAAGAGGCTGAGGTGAGGATTCAGGAGGCCAAGGCAGAAGGCCGGACTGCTGCTCTCGGGGAGGTCTCCACTGAGCTGGTGACGGCGGAGTTGCGGCTTCAAGCCCTGAGTGCCGGGACTCAGCTTCCGGACCTTCAGTATCTTGACCTCTCTACTTTTGAGGGCGAGAACGGCCGCCCGGACGTGAACGTGGTGAAGGCGTTCGTTGAGTCGCTGAGGCCCACCGATTTCGCGCTTGAGTTCCCGGACCTCATGGGCGCCGGGCACAACAAGGGGGGAAATCAGCTCCCATCGGCCCCGTCCCGTGATTCGCGGTACCGGAAGTAAGGAGATTCTATGGTTTTTCGCTATCAGCACGCAGGAACGAGCACCTTTGTTCCGCAGGAATGGTCTTCCGAGCTACTGACACAGTTTGACCCTCTGCTTGTGTGGGCTTCGCGTCTCGTAAGTAACCGGGATTATGAGGGTGAGATCCAGGTTCGCGGCAATGTGGTTCACGTGAACTCCCTTGCCCGGCCTGCGGTGGGTGAGTACACGATTGCCGAAGGTATGACGGCTCAGCGGCCGGAGACCGTTGATCAGGAAATACCCATCAGTGAGGCTGATTACATTCAGCTGTTGATTGAAGCGACTGAGCGGGTACAGGTAGCCACCAAAAATCTGGGCTCCCCGATCAACCGCCAGATGGTTCGTGCTCTTGCGGCCAAGGCCGACAGTTTTATGGGTAACGTCATCGCTGCGAGTGCTACGGATCTGCCGAACATCGCTCCTGCGTCAGGCGGTATTCCGGCA
Organism: Streptomyces sp.; assembly: GCA_036569285.1. Lineage (GTDB taxonomy): Bacteria > Actinomycetota > Actinomycetes > Streptomycetales > Streptomycetaceae > Streptomyces. The sequence continues at coordinate 14,740 of DATCQX010000188.1, read as the reverse complement.
AGTCTCTATGGCACGATCCTTGACATGATGCTGGCTTTGGACGACAACGATGTTCCGGAAGATAGGCGGTACGTCGTGGTGTCCCCGAGGGTGAAACGGTATCTCGTCGAGCATCCGGCCATTGCGAATGCTGGGGCATACGGTGAGGGCGGGGTGACCGCCCATGGGGTTGTCGCCCGTCTCGCGGGGTTCACGGTTGCCTCTACCACTGCTATGCCGTCCGGCGTGGATATCGTGGCTGGCCATCCCGACTTCGCTACCTTCGCCAGTCAGTTCAACGACTTCCGTGAAGGAATGAGCGAGCGTTATTACGCCACCCACGTAGACACCATCCATCTGTACGGCGGCAAGGTGCTCCGCTACCCCGGCATGGACACCAAGAAGGCGGACAGCACTTGGGATGAGAGTCTGCCCACCAAGGGAATCCTCAAGGCCACTGTGAAGTGGCCTGCCTGACAGATCCATTCACGGGCCTCCGCCTCTTAGGCGGAGGCCCGTTTCTTTTTTTGGCTGCACTGAAGCCCCATACGTGTCCTTCTGGCGGAACCGGGACACGGACAGGAGAAACTGTGGTGAGCCTCACCAGAAAATGGCACCGAGGCGTTTTTACTGGGCCACCCGTGGACACTCAGAGGTGTATCTAGATCTCCTTTCCATCCGATTTACGTGACCTCCCATCAAGAACCGTGAAATAGGGAAACCCGTACACGATGGAAGGAAGGCGCCCCCGGCGGTCCCCGCTTCTTTTAAATAATCCATTACCCCCCATTGTGAATGTATTTGAGTTACCGTTCTGAAATCTTAAATAAATCGTTCCGTGATCAGGAGTGTGAAGGATTGTTGGAGTTCGAAGAGCCCGCCACACGGGCGGGGCCGGGAAGTGGTGGAGAGTGAATCTCCGGCCGACCGGGGCTCGCTCCGCCTAATCAACCGAGGGGGAACCGTGCGCACAACGGTTCAGGTCATCAGCTACGTGGAAAAGGTCGTCTGTGACGGTTGCTTGTCCAAAGACGGGACGCAGACCGAATCCACGCAGAAGCTGAGCCTTGGTGACCGTTCCTGGGATCTGTGCACGTCCCATCACGACCGCTTCAGCCGCTACCTGATGGATGCGCTGGGGTCCGGTCTTCCGGATGAGCGGAGCGAGACTGTGCCCGTTTCGGAGTCCGTCACCGTGGAGCCCGGAACGGATGACGTCCCGGAGGATGCCCCGCCCGTTGCCGTGACTGAAGATCCCACTCCTGACGCCGACTTGGCCGACTACTGCGCCCGGATCACCGACAGCCGCAAGGCCCGCAAGGGCAAGCCGCTGGACGCCACCTCTCAGGCAGCACAGGCGCAGTGGTCCAAGCACCGCGAGCGGCTGTCGGCGCTTCCGCAGAAGGAGCGTGCCGACTACGTGAAGTGGTGTGCCGCTGAGGGCAAGGACTCTCAGTTGACGGCATCTCACGTGGAGTTCCGGGGCTTCATGTGGTCCAGCTTCCCGAACATGGCACGGGCCTACACGGATGCCATGCGCGGTACGGCTCAGCAGCCCGCACCCGCCCAGCCGGAAGAGCGTCCCCTGACCGACCGTGAACGCAACCGGGCCGTTCGCCAGTGGGCGCGGGAGAACGGGTTCGACGTGCCCGCGCGGGGCCGCATCCCGATGAACGTGTCCCACGCCTACCGGGCGGCTCATGACGGGCGGGAGTCCGGTTCCAAGGAGTCCCACACAGCGGCGTGAGGACTCGGCAGACCGTGACTGTTGTCCGGGGCGGTCGTCATCCCCGCCCCACTGACCACAGTCTCTGGAAGCGGGCCAAGGGATACGGGGCCGACTCCCGCCCCTCCCGGGCGGACTACGCCCCCGGTTCCTGGGTCAGATGGACGGATGCCAAGGGCCGGACGCGTACCGGTGTGATCTCCGGTGACGTGTTCACCCTGGCCGCGATCCTCCGCACCGTGCCCACCGGCAGCAAGACATGCCGCGCCTTGGTGGTGCCCGCCGACGGCGGGGAAGCCCTTCCCGTCTCCCTCAGCACCTCCAACCGTCCGGAAACCCTGGTCAAAGCGACGAACGGCCGATGGTGCCGACTCACCCCCTCCCACGCACAACCGTCCCTGATGGAGGCAGACGCAGCATGACCGCACCCGACATATCCACCCTGGCCACCGGACGACTCCGGGCCGTCGTCGCCTCTCTGGCCCCGCACATCGAATGGTCTCCGGTCGGTCTGCTCGGGGGACTGCTGTGCGCGTTCTCCGCCATGCTCCCCGACACCCGTGTGCAGCGCGGTTCCGGCTCCATGCCGCTCATGCTCCACGTGCTGTTGTGCGGGGGCACGGGTGAGGGCAAGGGACAGTCGTGGGGGATCGCTGAGGCGATCGCCAGGGACGCGAACCGCACCTTCATGACAGGCAATGTCATTCACGGAGTGGTGGGCGGGGCGGGGCTGATTCAGGCCGTGGCCGACTGCGGCGAACACGCCCTGATCATCGATACCGAGTACGCCCGCGTACTGAGGGCCGGACGCCGACAGGCCAATCTCTCCCAGACTCTCCGGGATCTCTGGGATGGGGCGCCCGTGGCCACCTCACGGGCCAAGGACCCCGTCCACGTCGATGCTCCCCGGGTCGCGATCATGGGGCACGTCACGCCGGAAGAGTTCTCGGCGAACCTCTCCGGGACCGACCGGGACGGAGGGTCGTACAACCGGCTGCTGATCCTGCCCGTCGCTCAAGTCCGGTGGCTCAGCGAGCGGGAGCGGATGCCCGCTCACCTCATCCCGGAAGCGGGTGAACTCTTCGCCAGGGCCGCCCGCTTCGGCCAACGCGTCGGTGCGGTCACCCTGTCCGAGGACGCGTACGACGTGGCCGACACCATCCGCCACGACCTGTTGAGCAAGGCCCGGGAGTCCGAAGACCTCAAGCCCTTCGCGGCACGCTGCAACGAACAAGTACGCCGTATCGCCGCCCTGTTCGCGCTCTTCGACCTGCGGTCCGAGATCACCTCTGACGACCTGCACGCGGCGGCGGCTCTGGTCACCCACGCCATGGACACAGTGGAGACCATCGCCACGGGCAGCGGGAACAAGACCAACAGGCGTCAGCCGCTCAGCCTCGCGGAGAAGGTACGAGCCCGGCTGGAACTGTTCGGCGGTTCCGCCCGCTCCTCACAGCTCCTGCCCTACGTCGGAGCATCCGCCGCAGAGGTCAAGGCACTCCCCGGAATCCTCGTCACCGAGGAACGGCAAGCGGTCGGACGCCCGGCAGTCGTCTTCTCACTCGCCCCCGACAGTCCCCATGACGCTCCGTATCCGAAACCGCAGGAGCCAACCGCCGGCGAGCACGTAGAACCGGACCAGAACGCAACCAACGTCGTCTCGATGGACGACTACCGACCCACCACCCCCGAACCCGTGAAACCGTCGGGCTCTGCGCCTGAACAATCCGAACCGCTCCGAGGGAACCCGTTCCTCGCACTGCTCTAACGAATCAACCAACTGCCCCGGCCTGATGGCCGGGGCTTTCTTCGTTCGGGAGACTGCCGCGATGTTGGTTCCGCGTTCCTCAACTCTGGGACGGGCATACGCTTGAAGTGAGGTGAGCGCTGATGTCCACAGGACTGGCAGACAACGTCAAGAAGTTCCGGCGTGTGGCCGGGATGAACCAGGAACAGTTGGCGGAAGCGGCAGACCTGTCGCTGAGCACCGTGCGGAAAGCTGAGCAGGGCGGGCACGTCAGCATGGAGACGCTCGCAACTCTGGCCCGCGCGCTGGGGGTCACGACTGCGGAACTGTTCGCCACTGAGGCCCCGGAACCTGTGCTCAGTACTGAGGATGAGAAGAACCGGCGTTATCTGGCCGAGTTGAGGCGGACGCTCATGCCGCCTGTCGGCCTCTCCGTCGCACTGTCGGAACCGGGTGAGGTCAAGTCGCCGTCCTCGATCCGCCAGGGAGTTCAGGATGGGCACGCGCTCTACCAAGCCGACCGCTACACGTCTGTGGCCCGGAAGCTTCCTGGTCTGCTCCGTTCATCCGAAGCTGCTGTTCTCTCACTCGATGGCGAGGAGCGACAGCACGCGATGATCGCGCGCGCTCACGCCTTGTTGCTGGCGGGGAAGTACCTGACACAGGTTCGACAGTATGACCTGGCGTACTTCGCCTTGGCCGAGGCGATTCGTCTGGCCCGTGAGACGGGACAGACTCAGTTGGCCGCCACGGGGATCGTGGGTTTGGGCTGGCTACTTCTTCGCCAAGACCGGTTCGAAGAGAGCGAGCAACTTGCCGCACAGACGGCGTCAGAGGTTGAGCCGCGTATGTCGCAGGCGACCCCGGCGCAACTCGCGGTTTGGGGGGAGCTGTGGTTGAGGGTCGCCGCCGCAGCACGCAGGAACAACCGGCCGGACGTAGCGAAGCACGCCCGCAGGATGGCCGCGTCTGCTGGGGGAGCGCTCGAACGGGAACACGCAGAGTTCCCGTCCCACTGGAGCGCGTTCGGCCCAGTCACCGCCGCAGCCAAGGCCGTTGAAGACCTTGCCCTGGTGGGAGACGCGCGTGGAGTGCTGCGGAGTGCCGACGAAGGCCCGCTCAGTCCCAAAGGCGTGAAGAACTTCGGACGCCTCAGCATGAACAACTGGGGTCGCCACCGGTTGGACGTCGCTCGGGCACATGTCCTGTTGGGTTCTCATCAAGACGCCATGGACGAGCTGGTCAACCTCCGTGAAACCGGCGACATCTGGATCACTCATCAGCCCTTGGCCCGTCGGGTGATGGCGGACATCCTCAAGAAGCGCAAGCGGACGCTGACTGAAGAAATGCGGAGCATGGCAGCACACCTAAAGGTCGCCGGATAGGTACTGCGGAGCGTGGTAGTTCCACACCGAGTCACCTCTAACTAACCCTCTGCACGCGTGGATTGGATATCTGACGCCCCATAAATTCCCTCTACCGGACAGGCAATCAGAGGGGAACGGCGGATGCAGAGAGCGAACGGCGACCGAGAACGGCGGCGTGACCTTGCCGACGCGGCATCGGGGACCATGCAGCCCCGATTGCTGCCCTGGACGACGGACGACGGCAAGCAATGCCTGCTGAGCAGCGACGACGGAGACGGGTACCTGTCTCGCCTCGCTGACAAGTACGAGGCAACCCAACTCGCTCTGGGCAGCGACGTGCTCACGCTGGTGCGCCCGGTGCTGGAAGACCCCGACTCCCAACTCATCGAGGTCAGGTACAGCGCGGTCAGGCTGGCCGAGTGCCTGGCCGACGTGCTGAGGATCGCCGAGAGCCGTGGGCTCCGACTGGGCTCGCCTGAGGCTCTCGACGACTCCGAGGAGCCCGTACAGGACGACGGCGACGACTCCTCTCAGGCACCGGAGACGCCCGAGTGACCCGCTCCGTGTTTCGCTTCGTCCCCCACACCATCCGGCACGCCCCCGAAGCCGGGTTGACCCGCGAAGCGTTCTGCACCGAATCCGGCTGTGAGGCAACCTCAGGCCCCCAGGACGGCGAGGCCACGGTTCTGGACTGGTGCCTCCAGCACACCGTGCGGAACCCCACCCATGGCCTCTTCCGCAGGGTCGTCACCGATCACGCCAGGGTGACCCGCGAGGAGTAGACCCCCGTCCCGGTCGGTACTCCGCGAACCCCCACGGGCGGAGCGCTGACCGGGACGGGTCGTAAGGCGGCGCGGGGAACGTATCCCCGCAACAGCACGACGAAGGGGAAGACATGGGCGCAGTTCCCGCGTTCGAGTTCCGCACGTCCTCGACGTGCACCTACAACAACAACGACCCCCGCTGTGTCGAGGTCGCCACGAACGTCCCCGGCAAGGTGGTCGTCCGCAACTCCACGACCGGCCTCACCGTCGAGTTCACGGCCGTCGAGTGGACCGACTTTCTGAGCGGTGCCAAGCTGGGCGAGTTCGACGTGGCGGCGTAGGGAGCAGTCCCCATGGAGCAGTGCCCACAGTGCGGCAATGGCGCGGTGCAAGACTCGGAGCACTTCGGAGTGATGCGCTGCATGTCCTGCTGGCACGCTTGGACGCTGCCCCGTGACGTGACCTGTCCCGGCTACCTCCCGACGCTGAGCACCGCGCTCCGCAGACTGGATGAGTACCGCGACCTACGGCGTTGAGCCCAGTTATCCGCCTTCGTCGTGCGCTTCTCTCATGGCGCACGGCGGGGGCTTTCTGCTCTTTCAGGCTCGATCGCTTGGAAGCCGGAACGCGAGCAGGGCCCCTGCCGAAGCAGGGGCCCTGTCGTACATACGGGGGATCGGGAGGGTCAGACGGCCAGGGCCTGCTTGACCTGCGCCAGGCTCGGGTTCGTCATGACCGACTCAGCACCAGCGGGGGAAATTACCAACACCGTGGGGACGGTCTGGTTGCCGCCGTTCGCCTTCTCGACGAAAGCGGCGGAGTCCGGGTCGTGCTCGATGTTGATCTCGGTGTACCCGATGCCCTCACGGTCCAGCTGCTTCTTCAGCCGCTGGCAGTAGCCGCACCACGTGGTGCTGTACATCGTCACAGTGCCCGGCATGTCTCTCGCGCTCCTTCGGCGGGTCGGGGATGCGTCCTCGCAGAGGGGCAAACGTAATTGAATCCGCCACCATTCCCGCCCTCCCGGTCACCCGTACGTGACGTCCGCCGCAGCGGTACGACAATCGGGCCACCCCTGTGGATAACTTTCCCGCCCTTCTCCGCGGACCTGGCAGCATGGCGGTGTGACAGCAGCAACGCCTTCCCCTCTCTTCCCGCAGGCACCGGAATCGGCCGACGCGGTGCTCGAAGGGCTGGACCCCGAGCAGCGCGAGGTGGCGACCACCCTGCGCGGCCCGGTGTGCGTGCTGGCCGGGGCGGGCACCGGGAAGACCAGGGCGATCACCCACCGCATCGCCTACGGCGTCCGCGCGGGCATCCTCCAGCCCTCCAGCGTCCTCGCCGTCACGTTCACCAACCGCGCCGCGGGCGAGATGCGCGGCAGGCTGCGCCAGCTCGGCGCCCAGGGCGTCCAGGCGCGGACGTTCCACTCCGCGGCCCTGCGCCAGCTCCAGTACTTCTGGCCGAAGGCGATCGGCGGCGCCCTGCCCCGCCTCGTCGACCGCAAGTTCCAACTCGTCGCCGACGCCGCCGTCTCCTGCGGGCTGCGCCTGGACCGCGGCGAACTGCGGGACGCGACGGCCGAGATCGAGTGGTGCAAGGTCACCCAGACCGTCCCCGCCGACTACGCGCCGGCCGTCGCCAAGGCCGGCCGCGACGCCCCCCGCGACCCCGCCGAACTGGCCCAGCTCTACGCCGCCTACGAGAACCTCAAGCGCGAGCGCGGCGTCATCGACTTCGAGGACGTCCTGCTGCTGACCGTCGCCGTCCTCCAGGACCGCCGGGACATCGCCGACCAGGTCCGCGCCCAGTACCAGCACTTCGTGGTCGACGAGTACCAGGACGTCAGCCCCCTGCAACAGCGCCTCCTGGAGCTGTGGCTGGGCGACCGGGACGACCTGTGCGTCGTCGGCGACGCCAGCCAGACGATCTACTCCTTCACCGGCGCCACCTCCGACCACCTCCTCGACTTCCGCACCCGCCACCCCGGCGCGACCGTCGTCAAACTGGTCCGCGACTACCGCTCCACCCCCCAGGTCGTCCACCTCGCCAACGGCCTCCTCGCCCAGGCCAGCGGCCGGGCCGCCGACCACCGCCTGGAGCTGGTCTCCCAGCGCGCCCCCGGCCCCGAACCGGCCTACACCGAGTACACGGACGAACCGGAGGAGGCCGAGGGCGCCGCCCGCCGCATCCGCGAACTTCTCACCGCCGGCGTCCCCGCCGCCGAGATCGCGATCCTGTTCCGCACCAACTCCCAGTCCGAGACCTACGAACAGGCCCTCGCCGACGCGGGCATCCCCTACCAGCTGCGCGGCGCCGAGCGGTTCTTCGACCGCCCCGAGATCCGCAAGGCGACCGCCTCCCTGCGCGCCGCCGCCCGCTTCGGCGGCAACGACACCGCGCTGGACGACGCCGTGGACCTGCCCTCGCAGGTGCGTGCCGTCCTCTCCGGCGAGGGCTGGACCTCCGCGCCCCCGGCGGGCTCCGGGGCCGTCAGAGAGCGCTGGGAGTCCCTCGCCGCGCTGGTCCACCTCGCCCACGACTTCACCGCCGCGAAACCGGACGCCACGCTCGCCGACCTGATCGCCGAGCTCGACGAGCGGATGAACGCCCAGCACGCCCCGACCGTCCAGGGCGTCACCCTCGCCTCCCTGCACTCCGCCAAGGGCCTGGAGTGGGACGTCGTCTTCCTGGTCGGCGTGGCCGAGGGCATGATGCCGATCACCTACGCCCGCACCGACGAGCAGATCGAGGAGGAACGGCGGCTGCTCTACGTCGGCGTGACCCGCGCGCGTGAGCGGCTGCACGTCTCCTGGGCGCTCGCCCGCTCACCCGGAGGCCGCCCCAGCCGCCGCCCCTCCCGCTTCCTGGCGGGCCTGCGCCCCGGCTCGGGCGGCGCGGCGGGCCGGGGCGCGGGCCGAGCCGGGGGCGTGGACCGGCCGGAGGGCGCCGGAGGCGTCGAGCGCGGCACCCACCGGACCGCGGCGGGCCGGTCGGGCGTCCCCGCAGCCGCCGCCCGCAGACAGCGCACGCCGGCGCGCTGCCGGATCTGCGGGCGCACGCTGACCGACGGCGGCGAGCTGAAACTCCTCCGGTGCGACGACTGCCCCTCCGACATGGACGAGGGCCTCTACGAACGGCTGCGCGCGTGGCGAGAGGTCCAGGCCAAGCGCACCGGACAGCCCGCGTTCTGCGTCTTCACCGACAGGACGCTCGTCGCGATCGCCGAGAGCGCTCCCGAGGAGCCGGGCGACCTCGCGCGGATCCCTGGTGTAGGCCAACGCAAGCTCAACCGCTACGGCACCGATGTGCTGGCCATCTGCGCAGGTCAGGACCGTACGGAGGAGGAAGGGGAGGACTGATGCGAACTCGTCGAAAAAATAGTTTGCGCATGCCCCGGCAATCCCCATAGGTTCTTAGACACCGGAACGGCGGCCTTCTCGAAGGCCCCCGATCCGTGTTGTACTTGCATATCCGTCGGATCGGGTTCACCCCCGGTCCTTGAGACGCCGAGAGGAGGCGATTCCAGTGATCATCAACAAGACCCGCTTCACCAGCACCGTCAAACTGACCGATCCCTCGGTCGTCTCCCTGTGCAACGGCGTCTCGAACCTGGGCACCGGTCTGTCCGGCATTCGTGCCGGCCGGTCCGAGTCCCTTTCTGCCGCCCCCGCGGGTGTTCTCACCCGTGACGAGCGACCGCTGAAGGTACTGGAAGCAGGAGAGGCAAAGGCCCTGGCCTATGTCTTTGCGGCGGCCGGTGCCGGAAACCCGAAGCAGACGACGCAGCACGACCAGATGTGGGCCTTCCGTGGGCCAGATCCCTGGAGTGATCCAGCCTGATCGAATCAGGCCGGCGCCTTCAGGGCCGCGGAACCCCATCCGGGATCCGCGGCCCTTCTGTTTGCCCCCACACCGGGGACAGACGGCAGAAGGAGCCTCGGGACGACAAAGCCGACTCCGGCCCAACAGGGCCGGTCCGACAGACGAGGAAGACGAAACCGTGCAACTCGAAGCGCACGAAACGTCCGTACCGCCTTCCGAAACGATCCCCCCGCCCGGCCGCCTCACGGAGGACCCCGCCTTGATCCCCCTCACCGCGCTGACCGCGCTCGACGACGCCATCGAGAACCTCGGCGTACCCGTTCCCTGCCGCTCCTACGACCCGGAGGTCTTCTTCGCCGAGTCGCCCGCGGACGTGGAGTACGCGAAGTCCCTGTGCCGGACCTGCCCCCTGGTCGAGGCGTGCCTCGCCGGGGCGAAGGAGCGGCGCGAGCCCTGGGGCGTCTGGGGTGGCGAGCTGTTCGTGCAGGGTGTCGTCGTCGCCCGGAAGCGGCCCCGTGGCCGCCCGCGCAAGAACCCGGTCTCGGCATGAACATCACCGGAACCATCGATCGCCCCCTCACGCTCGATCCCCAGAAGCAGGCCCCGATGAAGCCGTCCGCCAGTGAGCCCGTCGGCTCCGCGAACACAGACGTCACCACCACCGGCGCGAACAAGTCGCGTCAGAACAGGACCCGAGAGATGCAACTCATCCCAGAAGCCTTGGCCCGTGCGCATATGCACGAGCGGATGCAGGAGGCCGAGCGGGAGCGGCAGGCGGTTCGTCTGATCGCCGCCCGGCGGATGCAGCGCCGTGCCGAGCGAGCCTCGCGGCGCGCTCGGCGGGCGCTCGCCATGGCCGTCATGCACTAAGGCGCTCGACTGAGGTAGTTCGAGGGGCCGGTCCGGTTGTCGGACCGGCCCCTGACGTATGTTGCGTAGGTTCGTCACCTTTCGCGCCGTTATCGTCTGGCAATGAACAGCGATTCCCCCGACGACGCCCCCGACGCCTCCCTCACCTGCGCCCGCTGCGGTGACTTCGTCGCCTCGCTGCCGCTCACCTGGACCTGCTCCGTGGAGAACGGGGAGCGGCGGTACTTCTGCGACGGATGTGCGCGGGAGAACCTGCGGGCTATCGAGGGGCGGCTGGATTCGCCTTGGTGGTGAAGCCCGGGAGCCACTCCTCCAACTCCTCGCGCAGCCGGACCGTCGCGTTCAGCTGGCACAGGACACCGATGGTGCTCAGGGTGACGCGGTGGATGAGGAGATAGGACGGCGGGAGGTTGAGCTGCTTGCCCAACTGGTGCGCGGGGGAGCGGGGATCGGCGATCCGGGCGGCCTGGGTACGGATCCAGGACCGGGTGAAGGTGAACTCCTCGGCCCCGACCGGCTCGATGATGGGCACCAGATAGTCGAGGATCACATCCGGATCCAGCTCGATGGAGTCCTTGACGAACCCCTCCGCCCGCAGATGCTCGTACACCGCGCCCGCGTCGCCCCCCAGCGCCATGCGCAGCGCCTCACCTATCGTCCGGGGCAGACCCCCCGGCAGCCGGTCCACGGTGCCGAAGTCCAGGACGCCGAGCCGCCACCCCTCGCCGTCCGGCACCAGCCGGAAGTTGCCGGGATGCGGATCGGCGTGCAGCAGACCCGTACGGGCCGGCCCCGAGAAGAAGAACCGGCTGAGCAACTGACCCGCCCGGTCCCGCTGCTCCTCAGTACCGCCGGAGATCACCTCCGACAGCGGCACCCCCTCGATCCACTCGGTGACCAGGACCTGATCGGACTGATGGACCACGACGGGGACGACGATGTCCGGATCGTTCGCGAACTCCTGCGCGTGCGTGCTCTGCGCGCTCGCCTCCAGGGCGTAGTCCAGCTCCTCAGCGACCCGGTCGCGCAACTCGGCGATCAGCGGCTTGACGTCCATCCCCGGGACCAGCGGGCCGAGCAGCCGGGCGAAGCGGCTGAGCTGGTTCAGGTCGGACAGCAGGGCCTCGCCCGCCCCCGGGTACTGGACCTTCACCGCGACGGCACGGCCGTCCCGCCACACCGCGCGGTGGACCTGGCCGATCGACGCGGCGGCGGCCGGCTTGTCGTCGAACTCCAGGAACAGGTCCTGCCAGTCCTTGCCGAGGCGCTCCGCGAGCACCGCGTGGACCGTGCGCGTCGGCATCGGCGGGGCCGCCTCCTGGAGCTTCGTCAGAGCCGCGCGGTAGGGGCCCGCGACGTCCTCCGGGAGCGCCGACTCGAAGACCGACAGGGCCTGGCCGAACTTCATCGCGCCGCCCTTCAGTTCGCCGAGGACCTTGAAGAGCTGTTCCGCGGTGCGCTGCTGGAGTTCACGGCCGACGATCTCCGCGGACTCGCCCACGATCCGCTTGCCGAGGCCCCAGGTGGCCCGGCCGGCGATGCCGAGCGGAAGCGCGGCGAGCTTGGCGGTCCGGGTGACCGCCTTGCGGGGAAGATCAGACATGCGCCCTCCAAGTACCCACCGGCCGCGCCGCGTTCGCCGGACGGAGTGACTCCTTCGAATGCCGTTGCCCTGCCATTGTCTCGTGCGACCTCAAGTTCTCGACGGGGTCCTCCTCAACAGACATCAGTAGGAGCCGGGAACGCCGGACACGGTTCCCTGCGGACCGCCGCGTCTCACACACCGGCATCCGCGCTCCCCTCCGCACCGCAACCGCACTCCGGGTGGGCCGCCACCGGTCTCGCCCGCCACTGGAGGGCCGGGGCCGAGATCTCCCAGCGCGTGTTCCGCGCGGGCGGGAGGTGGCCGTCGACGAAGGTCAGGGCGTGGGTGGCGGCGAGTCCGGCGACCGTCGTGGCCAGGGCGAGGTCGCAGGGGAGCGCGGGACGGCGCCGGCCGGAGCGCCACTGGGCGAGCAGCCGCAGCCACGTCGGGTCGGCGTCGAGCCGGGAGCGCTGCAGGCAGCCCGCGCAGGCCGACTCCCCGGGCAGCACCAGAGGGCCGACCGTGCCCGTCGCCTCCACCACCCCCGCGTACAGGTGCGGGACGCCCGAGGCGATCAGGGGTTCGGCGGCGGCCGGGTCAGGCGCGTACACGCTGACGTCGTCGCGCGGGGCGAGGACCACCAGCGTGACGCCCGGGTCGGGGCCCGGCTCGCGGGACGGCGGACGGTCGGGGGCCGCCGCCCGCACCGCACGCCGGGCGGCCTCGCGGCGAGGCTCGCCGATCGCCTCGGCCGGCAGCCCGCCCGGCGCCACGTCACCCGGCTCGACCCGGCCCTCGTCCTCCACCTCGACCGTACCGACACCCGCCCCCGACAGGAGCGCCGCGACCGCCGCGCCCACCCGGCCCGCGCCCCGCACCCGCACCCGCGCGCGACGCCGGGCCGCCAGCAGCCGCATCGCCTCACCGGGCTCCGGCGTGAGCAGCGACAGCGCCGCCAGATCGGGCCCCAACCGCTCCAGCACCTCACCCCGGCCACGCAGCGCGTCCGCGTCAGGGCCGCCCCCACGCGCGTCGTCCAGCAGCCCCGCCCCCGCGAGCCCCCGCACCAGACCGTCCACATGCCCGGCCGGTAGATCCCGCAGCCGCGCCTCCTCCCGCAGCAGCGGCAGCCCGCGCGTGCCGTCCAGCAGCTCCAGGAAACCCTGCGTGGCGCGGTCCAGCGGGCCCAGCGTCAGCGCGTTCGCCGGAGTCATCCCGAACTGCACGGTGCTCAGATCCCGCCAGCCGCGCCGCAGCGCCGGCTTCACCCTCGGATGCACGGCCACCACCCCCGTCGTCGTCATGGCCTCACGGCCCCGGCCAAGCCCTCGCCCCACCGGTCACCCTCAGCATGCCCACCCCCGGCGAAACGCGCGGAAAGTTATCCACAGGCATCCCGATTCGTCGTACCAATCGGCAGGTTGATGCACCCGTACGCCACGGGAACGACACCGAACCGCCCCGGAGTCAAGACTTCTCCCATGTGCAGCGGGTAACGTCAGGGCGTGTCCGCCGACCCACTGCACGCCGGAACAGCACACCGCAGCGCGACGAACCAGCCGCCGAGCGGCCCAGGGGCGAGCGCGATCGAGGTCCGTAGGAGCGCCCGGCGCCGCCGGACCGTCTCCGCCTACCGCGAGGGCGACCGCACCGTCGTGCTCATCCCCGCCCGGATGTCCGAGGCCGAGGAACAGCGCTGGGTGACCGTCATGCTCGACAAGCTGGCCGCCCAGGAGAGCAGGCGGGTCCCCGGCGACGCCGAACTCGCCGACCGCGCGCAGCGCCTGTCCGCGCAGTACTTCGACGACCGCGCGCGGCCCCGCTCGGTGCGGTGGGTGACCAACCAGAACACGCGCTGGGGCTCGTGCACGCCCGCCGAGGGCAGCATCCGGCTCTCCCACCGGCTCAAAGGCATGCCGGAGTACGTCATCGACTACGTCCTCCTGCACGAGCTGGCACACCTCCTCGTCCCCGGCCACGGCCCCGACTTCTGGAGGCTGCTGGAGGCATACCCGCGCACCGAACGCGCGCGCGGCTACCTGGAGGGCGTCGTCTCCGCCGACCGGCTCCCGCATCTGCCGGGCGCGCGCGAGGAGTGAACCCGAAGGCCCGTTGTGTACCGGGTCCGTACCGAACTTCGTGCGATGTCGGAGCCAGCGGCTAGCCTGGCGCGAAACGGACTGGCATTCGGGAAGCGGGGGACGGTCGTTGCACATGCCCAGGGAATTCCAACGCGGCCACAAGGCCAAGATCGGCGACCTCACGGCGGGGACGGACCTGTACGTGGGCGTGCGGATATCCGCGCCGGGACTGACCTTCGACATCAGCTGCTTCGGCCTGGACGCCGACGAACGGCTCTCGGACGACCGGTACTTCGTCTTCTTCAACCAGCCCAAGTCCCCCGAGGAGTCCATCCAGCTCCTCGGTGAACAGGCCGGGGACACGGAATCCTTCCGGGTGACCCTGGACCGCATACCGGACCGGATCCAGAAGCTGTCGTTCACCGCGACGATCGACGGCGACGGCCGGATGTCGCAGATCGCCCCCGGGTACCTCAGGATCGTCGCCGGCGGCGAGGAAGTCGCCCGGTACGCCTTCGACGGCTCCGAGTTCACCACCGAACGCGCGGTGATGCTCGGCGACTTCTACCTCAAGGACGTCTGGCGGTTCGCCGCCGTCGGCCAGGGCTTCGACGGCGGCCTCGACGCGCTGCTGCGCAATTTCGGCGGCGAGGTCGCGGAGGACGAGCCACCGGCGCCCGAACCCGTCACCGCACCGCCCGCCTTCGCCCCGCCCGCGTTCGCCCCGCCGTCGACCCCGTCGACTCCGGCAGCACCGCCGGCCCCCACGCTCGCCGTCCCGGCCCCCACCACACCC
>DATCQX010000187.1:0-2180 GCA_036569285.1 Streptomyces sp. | reverse complement strand
ACAGGGCCTGCGATATCGGGTGAACCGCCGGAGGCCCCCGCAGGGAAACGTGAGACGGCCCGGCGCCGTCGCAAGACGAGCAGGTGGATACGTGACGAATCTGATGCCCTCCGCCGCCGGCGAGCCGTCCATCGGCGGTGGCCTCGGCGACCATGTCTACAACCGACTGCTCAACGAGCGGATCATCTTCCTCGGCCAGCCCGTCGACGACGACATCGCGAACAAGATCACGGCGCAGCTGCTGCTCCTCGCCGCGGCCGACCCCGCCAAGGACATCAACCTCTACATCAACAGCCCCGGCGGCTCGATCACGGCCGGCATGGCGATCTACGACACCATGCAGTTCATCAAGAACGACGTCGTGACGATCGCGATGGGCCTCGCCGCCTCCATGGGCCAGTTCCTGCTCAGCGCGGGCACCCCGGGCAAGCGCTTCGCGCTCCCGAACGCCGAGATCCTGATCCACCAGCCGTCCGCCGGCCTCGCCGGTTCGGCCTCGGACATCAAGATCCACGCCGAGCGCCTCCTGCACACCAAGAAGCGCATGGCCGAGCTGACCGCGCTGCACACCGGGCAGACGGTCGACCAGATCACCCGCGACTCGGACCGCGACCGCTGGTTCGACGCGCACGAGGCCAAGGAGTACGGCCTCATCGACGACGTCATCGCCACGGCCGCCGGCATGCCGGGCGGCGGCGGCACCGGAGCGTAGCCCTCCGGGGGTTTCACAGGGTCCGGGATGCCGGGGCCGGCCACGGAGGAGGGCCGACCCGGACGACCGCAACCCCTACGGGGCGGGACCTGAAGGCCGTGAAGGGGGCGTGTCCGCAAGGGACTTGACCCCGAGGCGGCCCAGGAGCCCCCAGGGGAACGCCCTCGGCGGACCCTGGCCCCGGCGGGCCTGCTGCGGCCCCACAGGGGCCTTGGAGGGCCGCAGGGACCCGTGAGGGGCCGTGAGGCCGCCGGGTCCGTACGACCCTCAGGGGCCGTACGGCCGGTACACCCCGTACGACCCGCAGGCGCACCACTCCCGGGGCCCGACAGCCCCGTACGACCCCTAGGGGCCGTGCACCCCGTGCGCCTCAGGACCCTGTACACCCCGTACGACCCCGGCCCCCGAAGACGCCCCGCTCCTCATCGCCCCACCAGCCACCGCCCAGCACAGCTTCTCAGGAGAACACCGTGAACAGCTTCCCCGGCAGCGGACTGTACGACCGGACCATGGCCGAGCAGGCCCAGGCCGAGTACACCGGCCCGACGGCCGAGTCCCGCTACGTGATCCCCCGCTTCGTCGAGCGCACCTCCCAGGGCATCCGCGAGTACGACCCGTACGCGAAGCTCTTCGAGGAGCGGGTCATCTTCCTCGGCGTGCAGGTCGACGACGCGTCCGCCAACGACGTCATGGCGCAGCTCCTGTGCCTGGAGTCGATGGACCCCGACCGTGACATCTCGGTCTACATCAACAGCCCCGGCGGCTCCTTCACCGCGCTGACCGCGATCTACGACACCATGCAGTTCGTGAAGCCGGACATCCAGACGGTCTGCATGGGCCAGGCGGCCTCCGCCGCCGCGATCCTGCTCGCCGCCGGCACCCCCGGCAAGCGCATGGCCCTGCCGAACGCCCGGGTCCTGATCCACCAGCCCTACAGCGAGACCGGCCGCGGCCAGGTCTCCGACCTGGAGATCGCGGCCAACGAGATCCTCCGGATGCGCGCGCAGCTGGAGGAGATGCTGGCCAAGCACTCGACCACGCCGATCGAGAAGATCCGCGAGGACATCGAGCGCGACAAGATCCTGACCGCCGAGGACGCGCTCGCGTACGGCCTCGTGGACCAGATCATCTCCACCCGCAAGATGAACAACTCGTCCATCCGTTGACGCGCGGGCGAATCCGTCTGGAGCCCCTTGGCACGGTTTGACACGGTCCACGTCAAAGTGAACCGTGCCAAGGGGGGCCCGAACGGGGGGCCAGGCAAGGTACCGTCGATGTAAGGCAGCACCAGGAGCCGCTGGACTCGTAGCGTCCAGGCGTCTCCCATGGCGAAGGGGAAGCACACCGTGGCACGCATCGGTGACGGCGGCGATCTGCTCAAGTGCTCGTTCTGCGGCAAGAGCCAGAAGCAGGTCAAGAAGCTCATCGCAGGGCCTGGTGTGTACATCTGCGACGAGTGCATCGATCT
>DATCQX010000186.1:0-12532 GCA_036569285.1 Streptomyces sp. | reverse complement strand
ACGGGGGAAGAGGAGGGAGTGCGGCACCTCGTCGACGGTGAGGACGTCGTCGCCCGCCACCGCGAGGTCCGCCCACCCCCGCTGGACGACGCCGCGCAACCCCGCCAGGCGCAGGGCGCGGGCGATCTCGGCGCTGAGGCCTGCCGGGTCGGGGACGGTCGCGCTGCCCAGGCCGATGAAGACGGGAGGGGGCCCGACGTCGATGAACTCCCGCAGCCGCGTGGGGAGTTCGGCCGAGGTGTCGTAAGGCCACCAGTAGCCGGTGACGTCGAGGCCGGGGCGCCAGTCGGTGGGGCGGGGGACGACGAGGGGGCTGAAGCCGTGCAGCATCGGGCGCCGGGGGCGACGCAGACGGCGTCCAGGGCGCCGGACGCCCAGGCGGGCGTGGACCGCGGGGAGGGCGGGGGCGAAGACGTGGTCGACCGAGCGGTCGACGACATGGCCGAGGAGCAGGTTGAGGTGCGGGCCCAGGGAGCCGGTGCCGAGCATCGGGGGCGCGAAGTGGCGGGTGGCGACCAGGGGTTGGAGAGGGAGATCCAGCGCCGGGAGGCCGAGGGCGTCCGCGACGGCGTGGCCCAGCGGGGACAGCGACGCCGACAGCAGCAGCGCGTCGCTCACGCGGGCCGCCTCGACGACGTCGTCCGCCATCTCGGCGACCAGCGAACGCGCCAGACCCACCACGCGGGCCAGCTTTCCGAGGCCGCTGGTGCTGCGGTGCAGGGCCCTGCCACGGGCGGACTCCAGCTCGGCACGCGGGTCCACGGGAAGGGCGTGGAAGGCCACCCCCGACTCCGCGACGAGGGGCTCGAACCGGGCATGCGTCACCAGGGTGACCTCGTGCCCGGCGCCCACCAGGGCATGCCCGACTCCGGTGAAGGGGGCCACGTCACCCCGGGAACCCGCTGTCATGATCGCCACTCGCACGGTCGACAGTATGGCGGCGTGAGCCCCGGGAACAGGCGAACGACCCTTCGGAATCCGCCAGTTCACACAGCACCGCCCGCCGACCTCGCGCCGGACCGGACCGGGGCACCCGGGCCAGGGAGCGGCAGTACATGACGGTCACGTCCCGCGCCACCAGCAGTATCCCGAACGGCTTGCCCGAGATCGCACTCCGGCCCACCACCCGCTTCCCCAGGCCGGAAACTCGTCGCCGCGAAGGTGGCCCCGTCCATGTCCTTCTCCGGGACGATCACCTGAAACGCCGCCCGCTCGTCGATGTGGGCGGCGAGGGCGGTGCCGTCCCTGAGCTGGGCCGTCCGGGCACGCTCCTCGGGCGAGTGGCCGTCGCCCAGGCGTGCGGCAGGAGTTCGACGGGGCAGCTCCCTGGTGGTGACCCACCTCAGCCGGGGTAAACCAGATGACCCGGGGGACGCGGGGAGTTGAGAATCGGCGGCGATGGATGTCTTTGTCTGCGGGGGATGCGGTGCCGAACTCACGGTGCCGGTCGAGGAAGTGGTGCTGCCGGTGCATGCGCGGCAACACGTGGGGCACGATCGGCTGCCCGCGCTGATGGCGCCGGGCACCTACGCCGTCGATCCCGAGCCTGCCGCGTGGCCCTGGCGTCGGTGGGACGAGGTGGGGTCCGACGAGGCGGCTGCGCGTGGGGTGTTCGCGCCGGTGGAGGTGTTGCCGTACGGGCCTGTCGGGGCGGTCGTCGTCGCGCCGGGGGACACTCGGGGGACGGTTCTCCTACCTGAGCGGTGCGACGGGTACTGCCTGGGGATCGACGGCCGCGACGGTCCCAACCTGGCGTGCGAGGCGTGCGGACGGGCGGTGGCCACGCGGCAGGACGACTGTTCGCTCTGGCAGGCGGTGTGGCTGGACCCGCGGGAGGTGCGCCGGGTGCCGGGGGCTCGGCGTGTGGTGTGGGGGTGGGAGGAACTGGCGGCGCGCTGGGATGCGGCGCCCCCGGTCGAGCCCCGACACCACTGGTGGGAGCCGGGCCGGGGTGTCGATATCGACCTGTGGAGCCCTCGGTGGGAGGCGGCGGTGGGGGCGGCGCTGGTGCACCTCCTGGTCGCGGCTGACGGGGAACCCGTGTGCCTTCTCGGCGGCGGACTCCTGACGGACGTCTTCGGGGCGGCGCTCGACAGGCTGCTGCCCGCCGGGCGCCCGGTGCGTACGGTCGGGCTCGCCGGGCCCGGCCTCGATTCCGGTGCCGACATCGTCGTCGTCCCCGTCCATCCGCAGACCGGCGAGGTGTGGCAGCCGGAGCGGGCGGCCGGGGTGGTGCCGTTGGATGCCTCGGTGTGGCTGTATCTGGCGTTCATGCCTCCTGACCGGGACGTGCTGCCGGTGCCGGCGTCCGGGGGGATGCCCGAAGGGGTGTGGCGGGACCATCAGACGTCGGACGTTCCGCGCAGCGCCCTGTTCCGGCCTGACTGGCGGGTGTTCCGGCGCCGTCTCGCCCGCCACCCCGCCGTGCGTCGGCCCTGGCTGCGGGCGATCCATGACCGTCGGGGTCTGTGAGGGTCAGCCCCGCGGCTCCTCGTCCCATGCCTGGATCATCGTCTGCCGCACGATCTTGCCGTCCCGCAGGGACACCGCGGACTCCGCGAGGACGCGGGTGCCGTCGGCGTAGCGGCAGGACTCCGTGTAGGCGAGTTCGTCGCCCTGGACGACGCAGTGCTCCAGTTTGTGGGTCATGTCCCGGCTGTAGACGTCGTCGAGCATCCGGGCGATCTCGGCACGGCCGTGCAGGACGAGGGGGTGGCTGGGCTGGGTGTTGCGGTCGACGACGCGGATCTCGGCGTCGTCCGCGTACAGGGAGAGCAGGGCGGCGGAGTCGGAGGACTCCTCGATGCCCCTGCGGAGCGTCTCGGTGTCGAAGGTGGTCGCGGTACCCATGGTGATGACCTCCTGGGGAGGGCCGCGGGCCGAGACGGGGACGGGCCGTAGGGCCCCCACTCCTCCGAGCGTCCTCCGCCCGTCCGGCCCCGGCAAGCGCTCAGCCTGTCGAGTGAGCGCCGGTCACCACCCGTTACCGGCCGGGTGCCCGGCGCGTTCCTGAGGGCATGATCTCCACTCGACGCATGCTTGCCGCCGCCGCTCTCGCCGCCGGTGTCGCCGGTCTCGCCGCCCCGATGGCGAGCGCCACGGACGCCGTCCCGGCCGACGGCAAGCTCAACCCGATCGCCCTGCTCGACGACCTCGCCAAGAGCGACATCCCCGCCGAGCACCAGGACGAGATGCCCAGCGTGTCCAGCCAGGTCAGCGAGGTGAAGAAGCTCGGCGGCATCCCGAACGAACTGGGCCAGCTGCACCAGCTCACCGACCTCGCCGCCCCTGTCACGGGTCTGCTGCCGGCCATCGAGGGCTGAACGCGACCGGCCACAAGGGCCGCCCGGAGAGGTGACTCTCCGGGCGGCCCTTCTCCGTGGTCCGGCACCCGCCGCTACCGCAAGAACCGGAACCCCGGCCGAGGATGCATCAGGAACTCGTGGTGGGAGATGTTCCACGCGTACGCCCCCGCCATCGAGAACGCCACCCGGTCCCCGGCTCGCAGTCCCGCAGCGGGCACCCCGCGCGCCAGCAGATCCTTGGGTGTGCACAACTGCCCGGCCAGCGTGACGAGTTCACCCTCGGCGTGCGGGCGGGGCCACGGGTGTTTCCACTCCTCGACCGGCAGCACCGCGCACGGCTGATCGTGCCCCTTCGTCGCCGGGGTCCGCATGTGGTGCGTCCCGCCGCGCACGACCGCGAACTCCTCGCCGTGACTGCGCTTCACGTCCAGCACCTCGGTGACGTACCACCCGCAGTACGCGGTGAGCGCCCGCCCCGGCTCGATACGCAGCGTCAACTCGGGGTGCGCGTCGGTGATGTGCTCCAGCCTCTCCCCGTACGCCGCCCAGTCGAACCGCCGCTCGGGATCGCCGTAGTCGACGGCCATCCCGCCCCCCACGTTGACCTCGGCCAGCGGCACCCCGAGCCCGGTGGCCCACTCGACGACGGCCCGCGCGACCGCGACCTGCGCCGGGGCGTCCAGCCCGCTCGCCAAGTGGGCGTGGATGCCGAGGAGTTCGAGATTCCCGTACGCCCCCGAGGCGAGCCCCCGCGCGACAGCCGCCGCCTGTGAGGGGTCCATCCCGAACGGGGTGGGCCGCCCGCCCATCGCGAGCTGACTGCCCGACAAGGCCCCTTCCGGGACGGCGAGGTTGACCCGGGGCAGCACGGAGACCCGCCGCCCGCCCGCGAGTTCGGCGAGCATCCGCAGCTCCCCCTCGCTCTCCACGTGGAACCGCTCGACCCCGGCGGCCAGCGCCCCGGCGACCTCGTCCGGCGTCTTCCCCGGCCCCCCGAACGCCAGCGGCCGTCCGGGCACCGCCCCGGCCACGTGGGCGAGTTCACCCCCGGACGACACCTCGTACCCGTCGACGTACGGACCCAGCGCCCGGAGGATCTCCGCCTCCGGGTTCGCCTTGGCCGCGTAGTACACCTCGACGCGCGGCGGCAACGCGGCCCGCACAGTGGCGGCATGCTCGCGCAGCGCCGCCAAGTCGTACACGTACGACGGGAGTTCGGCGGCAGGCAGGGACAGCGCGTACGTGTGGACCCGGTTCATCGGACCACGCTCCCCGAGAGGTGCAGCGACTCCGCGAGCGGCGAGGCGAGGCGTACGTACCCCGCCTCCCGGTCGGCCTTGCGCTCCCAGCGGGTCAGGAGGTTGGCCTTCGCGGGCAGCGGCACCCCGGCGAGCAGCGCGGCGAGCCTCGGCGGGCAGCCCTCGCGTTCGGCGTACCGCGTGAGCGCCGACCGGACGCCCGCCCACAACTCGCCCTCCAGGGACGGGTGGAGGTCCGCGAGAGCCGCGAGCAGCTCGGCGACGTGGTTGACGAACAGGCAGTACACGACCCGGTCCCAGCCGCGCAGCGCGTCGTACGTCATGGGGTCCGCGACGTCCGGCGGCAGGGTGGCGAGGGCGGCGGCGTGGTGCTCGGGGAGCAGCTTGGTGCCCTCCAGGTCGCGGAAGAGGACCTGTGCGGGCATGCCGGTGGGGTCGACGCAGATCAGGACGTTCTGGAGGTGCGGTTCCAGGACGAGCCCGTGGTCGAAGTAGGCGGCGAGGACGGGCGGGAGCAGCAGGTCCAGGTACGCCGACCACCAGGCGAGCGCCGTCTCGGGGGAGCCGTCCGGCAGGAGGCGGGCGATCTGGGCGTCACTGGTCGGGAACTCGTCGGCGACGGCCGCCGCGAGGAGGGCCGTGGTGCCGGGGGCCAGTCGCCGGGGGAGTCCCTCGCGGACGATCACGCCGAAACCCTCCAGGAGATCCCGGTCGGGGGTGCCGTCGGGGCCGGGCAACGCGAGGGAACGGTAGGCGGGTTCACGCAGCACGCCGGTTCCCGGGAAGCGTTCCGCGAGGTCGGAGAGCGCGGGTTCCAGGAGCCGGGTCAGGGCCACGGCTCCCGTCAGCTCGTACGTGCTGTTCTTGCGCAGGCAGTTCGTGATCCGCACGTTCAGGCTGAACTTGAGGAACGTCTCGCCGTCGTACAGGGTCCGCACGGACGCCGTCGCCGCGAACTCCCGGCCCCCGGTGCCGAGGTCCAGGACGTCACCCCGGTCCAACGCGGCCAGCAGCGAGGGGTGTTCGCGCAGATGCTCGTACTGCCAGGGGTGCACCGGCAGCAGCCGGTACCCCTCGGGCACCTCGCGCAACCCGTCCAACGTGTCGACCGCCCACGCCTCGGCGCTCTCCTCGGCGAGCAGCGACGGCCGCACGGCGAGGTACCGCAGCGGGAACGCCGCCCTGGCCTCCGGCGCGAACGCGGCCCAGTCGCGCGGGTCCCCGGTGCGGGCCTTGGGCGTGGGGTGGAAGCGGTGGCCGAACAGCAGCGACTGCTCGGACGCCAGGTAGGGGTCGTCAACTGCCTTGTCGCGTACGCCTGTCAGCGCCGACTCGACCGCCTCGTGGCTGGAGGCGACCTGCGTGAGGAACTCGTCGTTGCGCACGCCTGTCCTGAGCGACAGTTCGGCCCGGGTGAGGTCCGCGAGCCGCCGCCAGTCGATCTCCGTCCAGCCGTCGCCCTGTCGCTCGTGGACGGGGCCGGTGAAGCGGTGGGCGCCCAGGAGGGAGGTGCGGCGCACGGCGACGCGCAGGAGGACGCCCCGGCGGGGGAGGCGCAGCAGGAGGTGACCGTCGGAGACGACGCTCTGGTGCTCGGGCCCGGAGACCTCGCGCAGCAGACAGTTCAGAAGAGTGTGCGAGACGACCTCGTCAGCGGTCGGCAGTGCGGTGGTGGGCAGTCCGGTCGTGAGGGAGTGCATCAACGGCTCCAGCGAGTGCGTGGTGCGAGGATGAGGACCGCGAGGGCGGTGAGAGCTGCGGCGGCGCCACCGGTCAGCACGGGCGCCGCGGGGCCGTAGCGGGCGCTGCCCGCCGCGGCGGCGACACCGGCGGCGACCGCGCCGGCCTTGGAGAAGAACTCCAGCGACCCGAACATCCCGCCGGGCGCCCGCCCCCGGGCGCAGTCGGCGGCGAGGACGGAGAGACAGACGAGCCCCAGGGTGAGCCCTGCGCCCAGCACGATCCGCGTCGCGACCAGCGTGGCCAGCGAATCCGCCACCCCGTGCCCGGCGAGCCCTAGCGCGATGAAGACGAACCCCAGCGCGAGCCCGGCGAGCGGCCGGTCCCGGAACGCGGAGTGCACCGGCAACGCCGCCACCAGGTAACAGAGATGGGGCAGCGCGAACAGCACCCCGGACAGCGCTGCCGACGTCCCCGGCGCCCGCTCGTCGACCAGGGAGATCAGATAGGGGAAGGAGATGACGGTGGAGAACACGAACGCGCACTCCAGCGTGTACAGCACCGGCAGGGACACGAGCGGCGTGTGCTCGACGGCCGACTCCGCCTGCTTGACGGCCTGTTGACGCGGCTCCGGTTCCGGCAGCAGCGCCAGCAGCACGGCCGCCGTCAGCGGCAGGACGGCGAGCAGCGCGTACTGCCGGTGCGGTGACAGCCAGCCCGACAGCGAGCCGACCACGATCGGCGCCGCCACCAGCGCGGCCCGCGCACTGCCCTGCATCAGCGTGAGCGCCCGCGACAGCGCGGTGCCCTCCAGCGCCGCCCCCAGGTAGCCGTTGGACGCGGCGAACGTCCCGCCCAGGATGCCCTGGAGCACCAGCGCCAGCGTGAACGTCAGCAGCGAGTCCGCCCACCCCGCGAGGAGGAACGACAGTGTGAGCCCCAACTGGGCCCGCAGCAGCAGCCGTTTGCGCCCGAACCGGTCCGCGAGCCGCCCCCACAGCGGGGCGCCGAGCGCGCCGAACACCGTCGGCACCACGTACAGCACCCCCGCCCACCGCGCCTGGTGGTCCCCCAGCTCCGGGAGGATCTCGGTGAGATACGGCGGCAGGCCCAGCGCGGCGAACGACGCGACGAAGTAGCACCCCGCCACCGCGTACACCTGCGGGCGCCCGAACTCGGGTGCCCGTACGTCCAGGGCGCTCATGAGCCGTCTCTCAGCAGGTAGTTGGGCCCGTCGGTGTAGTGCTTGTTCACGTCGGCCGCCCCGGACCGCTCCTTGGTCAGCAGCGTTCCGGCCGACACCATCGCCTTCACCGGCAGCCGGGGCGCTTCGAGCACCCGCTTGCGCAGCACGGCCCCCGCCTCCCCGCCCAGCCGCTCGACGGCCTCGGTGAGCCGGTCCCGGATCAGGTCGAGCAGGGCGGGGTCCGGCAGCCCGAACGCGTAGGCGCCGGCGCAGAGATGGAGCGTGATCGTCGTGAAGACGTCCACGACAGGACCGTCCTCGGTGGTGAAGGTCCGGGCGTCGTCGAAGGCAGGGGTGTGCCCGAGCCGGTCGGTGTTGACGCGCGGCCCGTCGTCGTCCTTGAACAGCAGCTTCACACGCCCCGGTTCGAGGACGACCGACACGTTCTGCTGGTGCGACTCCAGGGCGACGCCGTGGCCGAAGAGGGTGGTCTGCCAGTCGAACAGGAGGGTGAACAGGGCGTCGAAGAAGGCGAGTCGGTCGCCCCCGTAGTACCGGTCCGCGAGATGGTCGACCACCAGCCGCCCACCCGGAGCCTCCGCGAGCAGCGCCGCCAGCGGCACCGCCGTCTCGCTCGGCTGACGACGGCACAGCACCGCCAGCAACTCGTGCCCCGCGTGCGCGTACGTCGTCTCGTCGGCGTGCAGCACGCTGTCCTGGAACCGGGGTTCCCGCTCCAGCACCCACTCCACGAGCCGCTGCCCCGCGACCCCGTCCACCAGCGTCCCCGGCTTGATCGAGCGCTTGTTGCGCAGCCCCAACGTCGAGGTGGCCAGCGGGAGTTTGAGGTGCAGCGTGGGGTCGTCGACGACGGCGACCGTGCGCATGGAGAGGGTGGGGACGACGTCCAGGTACGGCACGTCCGAGAGGACGACGTCGCTGTCCAGGGAGTCGACGGTCAACGGGTGGACGGGGAACGGCACATGAGTCGCCGTCAACTCCGGCAGCCCCAGCGCTTCGAGCGTCGGCCACAGTGAAGGGAGTGTTCCGCTGAGCGTGACCTTCTCCCGGGGCACCGCGACCCACCTCAGGGTGAACCGGGGGTGGAACTCGGGCGCGTACAGCCGGAGTTGCTCGGAGGTGAGCCCGGCCCGGCCCCTTGCCGTCGGGTACACCGGGTGGTCGAGGCGGGCGGCGAGGGTGTCGAGGGCGAGCGTGGGCCAGTCGGCCGGGTCGGCGCCGTACCGGGCGGCGAGAGCGTCCAGCACGGCCGTCCGTGTCTCGTCGTGCAGTCGTACCGTCTCGGCCGTCTGCCGGTATTCCTCCGCGAACGCGTCGAACCCGGGCCGGTCCTCGGGGGCGGCGAGGTCGCGCAGGGCGGCCAAGACGCTGTCGAACGAGGTGAGTTCGGTGCCGTCGCTCCGGCGGATCAGGGGGAGGCGGGCGGCGTGGTCGGACTGGAAGCCGTCGGGCTCAACCGGCAGCAGCAGGTCGCCCCGGCTGATCCACAGGCCGTCGGGGCGCTCCTCCAGCGTGCCGAGGGAGCGCAGGCCCACGACGTCCTCGCGCAGCAGCGCGCTGAGCACCCGGAGCGTCAACTCCGCGCTCATGCCTGGATCTCCCACCGCTGGGCGGCCAGGAACTCCGCCGAGACGCGGTCCACGCTTGCCTGGTCGGTCCCCGTGGCGCGGAGAACTCCCAGGTAGTCGCGGTTCGTCCGGTACAGCCGGTGTGTCGAGCCGGTCTCCCGCAGCGGACGGTACGTCAGCTGTACGCCGTCCACGTCGAGTTCGGCCGCCTCGGGCGCCGCCACGAGCGTGCCCGCGCGGTCGGCGCAGGGGTACTCCAGGAGGGCGGCGCCGTCGCGGCGGGCGCCGAGGTCGGCCGGGAGCGGGACGCCCAGGTGCGTCTGGAGGACGTGCTCGAAGAGCGGGATGTCCAGGAGGCGGGCCAGCAGCAGGTCGCACTGGTCGCCGATCGCCCGGTAGTTGACCTCGATGAGCCGGGCCCGCCCCTCGTGCACGACGAACTCGGTGTGGCAGATCCCGAACCCCACGCCCAAGGTGTCGAGCGCGGTGAGCACCTGCTCGGTGACCGGCTCGGGGTGCGCCGGTACGAACGTCATCCGCTCCTCGATGAACCCCGGCGGGTCCGACAGCTCGGTGTGGAACCCGCCGAGCACGTGCCGGACCCGTCCGTCCCCGAGCGTCTCCAGCGTGTACAGCTCGCCGGGGAGGTACTCCTCGACGACCAGCACGCTCCCCGGCCGCCGGGCGAAGATCTCCCGGGACCGGGCCACTAGTTCCTGAGGCCCGTCCACCAGGACGACGTCCTCACTGGCGACGCCTTCACGCGGCTTGAGGACACAGGGGTAGGGCGCCTTCAGCGCCTCCACTGCCTCCAGCGCCTCCGACTCGTCGAGCGTGACGGGCTCACTGATCTCGGCGGACCACACCCCGTCCCCCAGCCGACGCCGCATCTCCGCCTTGTCCTTGCAGCGCAGCGCGGCCCGCCAGTCCTTCCCGGGAAGCCCGAAGTAGGAGGCGGCGAGGGCGGCCTGGACCTGGAGGTGGTCGCTGTTGGTGAAGATGCCGTCCGGGCGGTGATGACCGGAGATCCGGGAGATCACGGCCCGGAAGTCCCGTACGTCGCATGCGAGTACGTCCATGCCGGGGTAGGACTCGGGCTGGTCGGTGAGCACGGTCACGTCCAGCCCGAGCCTGCCTGCGGCGGGGAGGAATCCCTCGCTGACGGAGTCGGTGGGGTTGAGAGCGAGCAGGTAAAGACGCATGGGTGGGGGTGCTCCCGCTGTGGATGGGGGTGAGCGGTGTCGTCCGGGCGCGTTACTGCGCGGCGGGCAGCGTGACTCCCGTTGCCTTGGCGACGTCCTTGAGCATCTGCTCGGCGGCCTGCACCCCGATGCCGGACATCCACGTCTCGTCCGGGACGTTGAACACCTTGCCCGCCTTCACGGCCGGCAGGGACTTCCACACCGGGTTCGAGACGACCTGCTTCTGCTGCGTCTTGTCCGGGGTGTCGGCGGTCGTCACGAAGATGAGGTCGGCGTCGGCCTGGTCGATCTGCTCGGGGCTGACGTCCTTCATCGTCACCGTCGGGTCGTTGGAGACCTGGGAGGAGGGCCGGGCGAAGCCGATGTCCTTCAGGACGACGCCGCTGTAGGAGTTGGTCTGGTAGAGGCGCGTCGGACCGGCGATGAACCGCACGACGGACACGACGGGCATCTTGCCGCCGTCCTTCTTCTTGATCTCCGCGCCGAGCGCGGCGGCCTGCGTCTCGTACTTCTTCAGCGCGGCGGCGGCCTCGGACTCCAGGCCCAGCGCCTCGGCGTGCACGGCGAGGTTCTGCTTCCAGACGCCGCCGGTGGTCGCGGTGAACACGGTCGGCGCGATGGCGCTGAGCTTGTCGTAGATCTTCTCGTGCCGGACCTTGGAGGACAGGATCAGGTCGGGCTTGAGGGCGGCGATCTTCTCCAGGTTCGGCTCCAGGGACGGGCCGACGTCCTGGGTGCCGCTCAGCTCGCCCTTGAGGTAGGCCGGGAAGCCGCCCTCGGTCTTGAAGTGCGGGGGCACGGCGCCGACGGGGTCGATCCCAAGGAGCGTCACGTCGTCCAGCTCGCCCGTGTCGAGGACGACGACCCGCTTGGGCTTCGTGGGGATCTTCACGTCGCCCATGGCCGTCTTGACGGTTCTGGGGAACCCGGCGGAAGTACCGGGCGAGGCGTCGGCGGGGGCCTTGGACGCGTCGTTGCCGTCGTCCTTGCCGCCGCAGCCGGTCAGCACGAGGGCACCGAGGACGACGGCGACCGAGGCGGCCTTGAGGCGGCTGTTTCCGGGCAGGGCGGAGCGCATGGTGAACACGGGGGGTGATTCCTTCTGTGAGGGTGGGTCAGTCGCGGGTGCCGGCGTGGTGCCGGGCCGCGCTGCTCTTCGGGACGACCAGCGGGGTGCCGGTCTCGGGGTCGGGGACGATGCGGCAGTCGACGTCGAACACGGACTTCACGAGGTCCGCGTCGAGGATGTCGGCGGGCGGCCCCGCGGCGGCCAGCCGGCCGTCCTTGAGGACGACCATGTGGTCGGCGTAGCGGGCGGCCTGCCCGAGGTCGTGCAGGACCATGACGACGGTTCGCCCGGCGTCCGCGTGCAGCGCGGACACCAGGTCGAGGACGTCGAGCTGGTGGCGCAGGTCCAGGAACGTCGTCGGCTCGTCCAGCAGGAGCAGTTCGGTGTCCTGGGCCAGCGCGAGGGCGATCCAGGCGCGTTGACGCTGGCCGCCGGAGAGCCGGTCGACGGGGTGGTCGCGCAGCGGCGTCGTGCCGGTGCGCTCCAGGGCGTCGTCCACGGCCTTCTGGTCGGCGGCCGACCACGGGCTCAGCAGGCGCTGGTGCGGGTAGCGGCCGAGGCGGACGAGCGCCTCGACGGTGATCGACTCGGGGGTCACCGGCTGCTGCGGGAGCAGGCCCATGCGGCGGGCCAGGGTGCGCGCGTCCATGCGGTGGATGTCGGAGCCGTCGAGGGTGACGGTCCCGGCGGCCGGGGCGAGGAGGCGGCTCAGGCCGCGCAACAGGGTCGATTTCCCGCAGGCGTTGGGGCCGACGATCGCCGTGACCGCCCCGCCGGGGAGGGTGAGGTCGAGGTTGTCGACGACGGTCCGGTCGCCGTAGCGCAGCCCGAGACCCTGGGCGGTGAGCTGGTTGGTCATCAGGAGTTCCTGTTCAGGGGTCACGGGCGCGCGGCCACGGGCGAGGTCTGGCGGAGCATCAGCACCAGGAGCCAGGGCGCCCCCAGGGTCGCGGTCACGGCGCCGACGGGCAGCCCCTCGACCGGCAGGAGATGCTGGACGACCAGGTCGGAGGCGAGCAGCAGGACCGCCCCGGTGAGCGCGGCCAGCGCGAGCGTCACGGCCGTCGGCGGCCCGGTCAGGAACCGCACGATGTGCGGGACGGCGAGCGCGACGAAGGTGACGGGACCGGCGAGCGCGGCGGCCAGGGACGCCAGCACGACGGCCAGGAGCAGCAGTTGGAGGCGCGCCCGGGAGGTGTTCAGCCCGAGGGCGCCCGCCGAGTCGTCCCCGAGGTCGAGGAC
>DATCQX010000185.1:0-2886 GCA_036569285.1 Streptomyces sp. | reverse complement strand
TTCCGAGCCCTCCGCACCACAGCCGCGGCCCCCAGCAACGCGACAGTCGCCCCCGCGGCCCCCGCGGCAGTCGCGTCCTTCCGCCCCAGCCGCCGCCCGGCAACCGTGTGCCTCCCGGCAACCTCCTCCAGCAACTCGGCGAGCACCTCCTCGTTGCTCCACCGAGGCCGCCACCCGGCGGCATGCAGCCGGCTCCCACTCACCACCCAGGGATACATCGTGTACGCGAGATCCCCGGCGGGAGACGGCGTGAGCCCGATCCGGTGCAACCGGGCCGCGGCCCCGAGCGCGACGGCGGACGGCAGCTCCATCCGCCGGATCCCGCTCAGCTCCTCGACCTCTTCCTGTTCGAGCCACCCGTCACACCCGACGGCCAGCTCCCCCTCGACCTTCTCCAGAACGGCGTACTCAAGAGCCCCGCACAGATCGTCGACGTGGCAGAACTGCCAGGCGGGCCGGGACCCGGCGACGACGAGCAGCCGGGGCGACTCGAAGTACCGGGTGAGCGCGGTGTCGGTCCCCCCGACGAGCGTCGCGGGCCGCACGACGGTGACGTTCAACCCGGGATGCGCGCGCGGCGCGCGCCGGGCGAGCCGCTCGATCTCCAGCAGATCCCCCACCCCGGTCGCCTCAGCGGTGGCCCGCAGCTCCGCGTCCTCGGACAACGGCAGCTCGTTGTCGGGCAGCGCCCCGTACACCATCGCGGACGTGCACAGCACGACCCGGTGCACCCCGGCCGCCGCGGCAGCGGTCAGCACGGTCTGCGTCCCCCGCACGTTGTACGCCGTCCGGGCCGCCGCATCGGACCCGAGATCGAGGTCCAGCGCGAGATGGACGACGACATCGGCCCCCCGCAACTTCTCCGCGATCGCCGGATCACGCACGTCGAGGATGTGCCACGTCGCGTCGTCGCACTCTCCCCTCCGCTCGTCGATGGCGACGACCTGCTTGATCTCGTCGGACGCGGCGAGCCGCTCGGTCAGCAACGCGCCCACCCCGTGCGCCGCGCCGGTCACGGCGACGACGGGCCCGCGCGCGGCGGCACCGGTTGAGTGGTTTCGCGCTGCGCGAACCTGCGGATCTGGGGAACTCACCAGGTGTCTCCAGCGGTTGTCATGGCATACGGGCGCGGATGACGCGTACGTACCAGGTGGCTCCATCCTGCCGCAGGCCGCGAGTCGGCGGAGCACCGAGGCCCGATCGGGCCCGGGTGTCTACGCTGGGTGGTGTTGCAGGGCAGCCGCGCCGCCGGTCGAGTGACCGGTGGCCTTACCAGCCGAGGAACCCCGTGAGTGACACCCCATTCGGATTCGGCCTTCCGCCGGAGGAGCCGGAGGACGGCGACGGCAAGAAGAAGGACCAGCAGAGCGGTGGTGGTCAGAACCCGTTCGGTTTCGGCGGGCTGCCCGGTGCCGGCGGCTTCGGGGCTCCCGGCGCCGACAACCCGCTGGCCGCGATGTTCGGCTCCATGAACCCCGGTGACCTGGGCGCGGCTTTCCAGCAGCTCGGCCAGATGCTGTCCTACGAGGGCGGCCCGGTGAACTGGGACATGGCGAAGCAGATCGCCCGTCAGACGGTCGCGCAGGGCACGCCGGACGGCGTGAAGGACGCGAGCGTGGGCGCCTCCGAGCGCACGGCGGTCGAGGAGGCGGTCCGCCTGGCGGACCTGTGGCTGGACGACGCGACGTCGCTGCCGTCCGGCGCGAACACGGCGGTGGCGTGGTCGCGCGCGGAGTGGGTGGAGGCGACGCTCCCGGCGTGGAAGGAACTGGTCGACCCGGTCGCCGAGCGCGTGGGCGCGGCGATGGGCGATGTCCTGCCGGAGGAGATGCAGGCCATGGCGGGCCCGCTGATCGGCATGATGCGCTCGATGGGCGGCGCCATGTTCGGCACGCAGATCGGGCAGGCGGTCGGTGTCCTCGCGGGCGAGGTCATCGGTTCGACGGACATCGGCCTGCCGCTGGGCCCGGCCGGCAAGGCCGCGCTGCTGCCGGTGAACATCGAGACGTTCGGCAAGGACCTCGGCGTCGCGAAGGACGAGGTGCGGCTGTACCTCGCGCTGCGCGAGGCCGCCCACCAGCGCCTCTTCGCGCACGTCCCGTGGCTGCGGGCACATCTGTTCGGCGCGGTCGACGGCTACGCGCGCGGCATCAAGGTCGACACGGCCAAGCTGGAGGACGTCGTCGGCCAGTTCGACCCGCAGAACCCGGAGCAGCTCCAGGACGCGCTCCAGCAGG
This sequence comes from Streptomyces sp., assembly GCA_036569285.1. Lineage (GTDB taxonomy): Bacteria > Actinomycetota > Actinomycetes > Streptomycetales > Streptomycetaceae > Streptomyces. Next base: position 649 of record DATCQX010000185.1, on the reverse strand, counting down.
GCATGTTCCAGCCGGAGGACACCCCGGAGCAGAAGGCGGCCCTGGCCCGTCTGGAGACGGCCCTGGCGCTCGTGGAGGGCTGGGTGGACGCGGTCGTCCACGCCGCCGCGAAACCCCGCCTGACCTCGGCGGACGCTCTCCGGGAGACCCTGCGTCGCCGCCGCGCCTCGGGCGGCCCCGCCGAGCAGACGTTCGCCACCCTGATCGGCCTGGAGCTGCGCCCCCGCCGCCTGCGCGACGCGTCCCGCCTGTGGGCGTCCCTCACGGACGCGCGCGGTGTCGACGGCCGTGACGCCCTCTGGGCCCACCCGGACATGCTCCCCACCGCCACCGACCTCGACGACCCGGACGGCTTCGTCCACCGCGAGCAGCTCGACTTCTCCGAACTGGACAAGCTCCTCGGCGAGGCGGCCGAGGGCGGCCCCGACCTCCAGAAGAAGCCCACCGACGAAGAAAAGGGCGACAACCCCGAGTGACCCTGCACGACGACGCGGCCTCGGTCCTCAAGGGTTACGAGGCCCAGCCGGACCTGCGCGACACCTACCTGACCCACCTCGCCTCCCACCCGGACGGCATGTGGAAGTCCTGCGCGGACGGCCACATCACGGCAAGCGCGCTGGTCATCGACCCGACGCGGGGCCGAGTCCTG
>DATCQX010000184.1:0-7029 GCA_036569285.1 Streptomyces sp. | reverse complement strand
CGATCAGACCGTCCAGCCCGTAAAAGGCGTCAAGGTCTTCCGCCAGTGTCTGAGAGGGGAGTTGATCCCCGTTCTCGACCCGGCTCAAATAGGTGTGCGGATAGCCTAACTTTGCGCTCAACCCACGCAGCGACAGATCTGCCTGCGAGCGTGCCCTTTTCACGCGCGCGGCCAGCATCCCACCAGGTGACACAGGCGCTGCGCTCTTTTCCGGTTCGAGCCCCAACGCGCTGACCCCCTCTCAAGAGCCTGTCCACCGAGGGTATTTGGTTACGCGATCTCTGTGTACCTGATTCGTTCCTTTGGCAAGGCTGGCTGCATGGCCACCAACCCCCAGGAGGTTGACGACAATGGGTAACACTGCAAGCCCGAGTGGACGGCGTCGAAGGGTTGTTCGGGCCGTGCCGGTTGCTGCGGTCGCGTACTCGACCCATGCGCCTCAGGGGCACACCTGCGGTGACTGCAAGTCTCTGATCAGCCCCGATGTGCGGGTGGTGCGGCTTGCCGACGACCACATCGTGAACGGGCAGGCGTGCCCCGACTATCGGCACATCACCTGTTTCTACTCCAAGGAACTGCTGAAGACGCCGCGTCGCAAGGCGGCCCCGTGATGGTCACCGCTGAGCACATCGGGCGGGAAGTCACGGACGGCGAGCGCACCGGGGTTCTTCAGGCCCTGTGGCTGGGGCATGCGTGGGTGCGGCCGGAGGGTGGGGGTGTCGAGTGGAGCGCGCCTCCCTCCGAACTGGAGCCCGCGTGAATGCGTTTCGCCAAATCACCGCGGCTGTCAGCGTCGCCGCGTGGGTTATCGCCGTCGCGATCCTGATGCCGGCGCCCCGATAGACGACCCCGCCCGCCGAGTCCGTTCCCCCGCCGACCGGCGGGCGGGGTCTTTGCTCGACCTGTTCGACAGAAAAGGATTCCCCCCTCATGGCGATGAGAGCACGGGCGTGCAACGCCCTTTCCATCCTGCCTCTGCTGGATCTCACCGCCGCCGTGGAAGCCCACGGCGAAAGCATCCCCCCGAACGAGCACACCCGGTATGCCGGTCCCGTCCGCTGCGAACTCGCCCTGGAGCATGAGAACGCGCACTGCGTGTACCTGAAGGAGTGGGACGACGAAAGCGGGAATCTGTGGTGGCGCTGGCTGCCTAACGGACCCGGCGAGTTCGTCTCCGCGCTCGCCTGCGAGGCGTTATCAGGCGGTGCCGATCCCCAGGCGTGCTACCTGATCGTGGACCACCCGAGCGAACACTCCTGGGAGGTCCTGTGAACCCGGAGCGCGCCGCCGCCAAGCAACGCGTCCTCAAAGAACGCGAGTTGGTCATCCAGCGATACCGAACCGGCGCGCCACTCTGTGGCCTCGCGGAGGAATACGGCGTCACCGCAGGCTGGTTGGGGAGGCGGTTCGACGAGTGGGGGGAGCAACGGCGCAACCTGGTCGACGCGTTGCTCTACCGGCGTGCGGGCGCCCGCGTGTTCAAGGGGCGTGCCCGGCGTCGAAGTAGCGCCGAAGTTCGGGAAGCTCGCGCGGAGTTCGTCAACGCGCGGGACAGCGTGGTGAGTCGGTACCGGCAAGGGACGTCAGCGGCAGCCCTGGCACGGGAGTTCCGGGTCAGTCCGACGTTCGTGGCGGAACGGCTCGCGGAGTGGAGGGGTGGGGACGACTCATCGTCGTCCGGAGAAATTCTCAACTGAACAGTTGGCACCGGATATTTGACCACCGGTCAAATCCCTTTTCTTATCGCGGAGTTCAATCCGGTGGTACGGTGCGTCACAGACAACAAAAAAGGTGGCCCCGACAGGGACCGGAGTGTTCCACCACTCCGCTGCCGGGGCCGTGACGACACCACTGACTAGGAGCTGTCGCCGTGCGCAACTCTACCGCGCGCGCCATCTCGGCGTGCCTGCGTACCCTCCTCGCCCTCCTGCTCCCGGCCACGGGCAAGCGCCGCAAGCCGCAAAACGCCCCGGCCCCCGCACCCCAGCCGTACGTTTCCCCCTGGTCCCGCCCGTGGACCGGCCCCACAAAGGAAGAAGCGGCCGAATTCTTCCGCCGCCAGGCCGCAGCCGACGCCGAGCGGGAGGCCCGCCTCCAGCACGAACGCCGTCGGGCAGCGGCGTACGCGAGCCTCGGCATGGACTACCCGTACACCTATGAGGGCGCCCCCTTCGGCGCCGATGCGTTCACCGGGACGGGGATGAGCGCATGAACCTCACGTGCTAGAAACGCCACGAGGGCCGCCCCCTGAAAAGGGACGGCCCTCGACAGCACGCGTGACCTCAGTTGACGTCCCCCATAAGGGAGTTCACCTTCCTGCGGTACACCCACACAGCCCCACCCGCGATCACGGCGAGCACCGCTTCGAGGGCGACGAACCCCATCTTGTCGAGGTTCACCCCACCCACAGCGGGGTTGGACAGCAGCGCCGTCACCGAGTCGCCCGCGGTCACCGCGAGGAACCAGACGCCCATCATCTGGGAGGCGTACTTGGCGGGAGCCATCTTCGTCGTGACGGAGAGGCCGACGGGGGAGAGGGTCAGCTCGCCGAGGGTCTGGACGAAGTAGATCCCGGCGATCCAGAGCGCGGCGGCCTTGTGGCCACCGTCCGCGATGGACAGCGGCGCGAGGAAGAGGAAGAAGGACGCGCCGACCAGGACGAGACCCGTCGCGAACTTCACGATCGTGCTGGGCTCCTGGCCGCGCCGGTTCAGCCACAGCCACAGCCACGCGAAGACGGGCGCGAGGGCCATGATCATGACCGGGTTGACGGACTGGTACCAGGAGACGGGGAACTCCCAGCCGAAGACCGTGTTGTCGGCCTTGCCCTCCGCGAAGATCGACAGCGTGGAGCCGCCCTGGTCGTAGATCATCCAGAAGACGGCGGCGGCGATGAAGAACCAGATGTACGCGGACATCTTCGACTGCTCGGCCGCACCCAGGTCCTTGTCCCGCTTGATCCGCCCGATCACGAGGATCGGCACGATCAGCCCGACGACCGTCAGCGGGATCAGCGCCCAGTTCAGCGTGAAGTGCCCGGTGAAGCCGACGACGCCGTAGAACACGGCGGCGACGGCGAGCCAGATCAGCCCCTTGCGGAGCGTGGCCGACTTCTCGGCGGCGGAGAGCGGGGTCGGGACGACGTCGCTGCGCTCGCTCAGGTGGCGCGTGCCCAGCAGGAACTGGCCGAGGCCCAGCGCCATGCCGACGGCGGCGAGCGCGAAGCCGATGTGCCAGTCGACGTTCTCGCCGATCGTGCCGATGACCAGCGGCGCGGCGAACGCGCCCAGGTTGATGCCGATGTAGAAGAGGGTGAAGCCGCCGTCGCGGCGCGGGTCGTCCGGGCCGTCGTAGAGGTGGCCGACCATCGTCGAGATGTTGGCCTTGAGCAGGCCGGAGCCGAGCGCGACGAGAGCGAGGCCCGCGTAGAAGGAACCGGCGAACGGGATCGCCAGGCACAGGTGGCCGATCATGATGATCAGACCGGCACCGGCGACAGTGCGGCGCGGGCCGAGGACACGGTCCGCGAACCAGCCGCCGGGCAGCGCGAGCAGGTACACCAGGGAGACGTACACGGAGTAGATCGCCGTCGCCGTCCCCGCGCTGAGGTGCATACCGCCGGGCGCCACCAGGTACAGCGGCAGGAGGGCTCGCATGCCGTAGTAGGAGAACCTCTCCCACATCTCCGTCAGGAAGAGCGTGGCCAGACCGCGCGGGTGGCCGAAGAAGGTCTGCTCGGGGCCAGAGATGTCCTGGCGGGCCGAGTCCTTCGTCAGGCTGGACGCCATGATGGATCGATCCTTGCTGCTGTTTACAGGTCGCTTACGCCGCGCACACGAAAAAGGACCCCCGGCGTCTTCGCCGAAGGTCCCCGCAGTGCAACAGGCGTTTGGCCACCTTAAGGCAGAGTAGGGGGCGAATTGGAAGCGTTTGAGGCATGGATCACAAGGTCCGGACCAATTCCGTGAACCCTCCGTGCGCCCGTTACGCCCCTCCTTGCCCCTTGGTAAGAAACAGTCAGGGCGATCACACCCCTGGGCGCGTCCCGTGCGGACTACCATCAGCTTCATGACCCGAGTACTGCTAGCCGAGGACGACGCGTCCATCTCGGAACCCCTGGCCCGAGCCCTGCGCCGGGAAGGCTACGAGGTCGAGGTGCGGGAAGACGGACCGACCGCGCTCGACGCCGGGATGCAGGGCGGGATCGACCTGGTCGTGCTCGATCTCGGACTGCCCGGTATGGACGGGCTCGAAGTGGCTCGCCGCCTGCGCTCCGAGGGCCACGCCGTGCCCATCCTCATCCTCACCGCCCGCGCGGACGAGGTCGACACCGTCGTGGGGCTCGACGCGGGGGCCGACGACTATGTCACCAAGCCGTTCCGGCTGGCCGAGTTGCTGGCGCGGGTGCGGGCGCTGTTGCGGCGTGGGGCCGCTGAGCCGTCGCAGCCGCCGGCCACGCATGGGGTGAGGATCGATGTCGAGTCCCACCGGGCGTGGATGGGGGACGAGGAACTCCAGCTCACCGCGAAGGAGTTCGACTTGTTGCGGGTGCTCGTGCGGGATGCCGGGCGTGTTGTCACCCGGGATCAGTTGATGCGGGAAGTCTGGGACACGACGTGGTGGTCGTCGACCAAGACGCTGGACATGCATATCTCTTGGCTGCGGAAGAAGTTGGGGGATGACGCGGCTAATCCTCGGTATATCGCCACTGTGAGGGGCGTCGGCTTCAGGTTCGAGAAGAGTTAGGCGCTACGCGCGTAACGCCGTTGGGGTTTAAGTCGCGGGGCGGCTGCCGGTGCGTTGTGGCTGGTCGCGCAGTTCCCCGCGCCCCTAAAGAACCTTAAGTCCCCTCTTCGGAGAAGTTCCCGTGCGTCGTCGTCTCATTCAGTCCACCCTCGCCGTCGTCCTCGTCGTCATCGCCGTCTTCGGGGTCTCCCTCGTCATCGTCGAGAGCCGCACCATCAGCAACAGCGCCCAGGAGCGGGTCGACTCCGAGGCTGTGCGGCTCGTCGGGATCGTGGACAGTCGGCTGCTCGGGTCCGAGGACGTGACGGCCGCGATATTGCGGGATCAGGTGACGCAGGACCGGTACGCGGTGATCCGGATTCCGGGGCGGGCGCCGATCGAGATCGGGAAGAAGCCCGAGGGTGACGTCATTCACGCGGTGCAGGAGGGGGAGAGCGGGGAGATCGTCCGGGTCGAGGAGCCGAAGTCGGCGGTGACCCGGGAGGTCGGGCGGACGCTGCTGATCATCGGGCTCGTCGCGCTGCTGGCCGTCGTCGCCGCCGTCCTCCTGGCCGTCCGCCAGGCGAACAAGCTGGCGTCCCCGCTGACCGACCTCGCGGAGACGGCCGAACGCCTCGGCTCCGGCGACCCGCGCCCCCGGCACAAGCGGTACGGCGTCCCCGAGCTGGACCGGGTCGCGGACGTCCTCGACGCGTCCGCCGAGCGGATCGGACGCATGCTGACGGCCGAGCGGCGGCTCGCGGCGGACGCCTCCCACCAGCTGCGGACGCCGTTGACGGCGCTGTCGATGCGCCTGGAGGAGATCACCCTCACCGACGACCTCGCGACGGTGAAGGAGGAGGCGAACGTCGCGTTGACGCAGGTCGAGCGGCTCACGGACGTCGTCGAACGCCTCCTCACGAACTCCCGCGACCCCCGCACCGGCAACGCCGTCTCCTTCGACCTCGACGAGGTCATCCAGCAGCAGCTCGCGGAATGGCGCCCCGCGTACCGCTCCGCCGGGCGCGCGATCGTCAGCTCCGGCAAGCGTCACCTCCAGGCCGTCGGCACCCCCGGCGCCGTCGCCCAGGTCCTCGCCGCCCTCATCGAGAACTCCCTCATGCACGGAGGCGGCACAGTCGCCCTCCGCACGCGCGTCACCGGGAACCAGTCGGTCATCGAGGTGACGGACGAGGGGCCGGGGGTGCCGGGGGATCTGGGGGCGCGGATCTTCGAGCGGGCGATCAGCGGGCGCAACTCGACGGGGATCGGGCTTGCGGTGGCCCGAGACCTCGCGGAGGCGGACGGCGGACGGCTGGAGATGCTCCAGACGCAGCCGCCGGTGTTCGGATTGTTCCTCTCGCGGACGGCGCCGTCACAGAAGCTGGGGGAGCCGGAGGAGCCGACGGTCAGGTGAGGTAGTCAGGGGCGTGGGGAACTACGCCCGCTCACCCACCCGCGCCGCCGCCCTCTGCTCCACGACCGCCCCGGACGCGACCTCTTCCCCCACCGGCAGCGCCTTGAACACCCACGTCCGATAAGACCAGAACCGGAACAACGTGGCGATCCCGATCCCCAGGAACTTGAAGATGTTGCTCTGAAGCTGGCTGTCCCAGTGGAACGCGTACGTGGCGACGTAGAGCACCCCGTTCTCGATGACCATCCCGATCGCCGAGAAGAACATGAAGAGGGTCAGTTCCTTCGTCCGCCCACTCTTGTCGCGGTCACGGTAGGTGAAGTACCGGAACCCGATGTAGTTGAAGACGATGGAGACGGCCGTAGCGATGACGCTCGCGCGGACGACCTGCAACTCCGTCCCATGCCGGACGAGGTTGAAGACGGCGAGGTTGACCAGCACCCCGGCTCCGCCCACCGCCCCGAACTTCGCCACCTCACGAAAGATCCGGCGCAATCCGGAAGCATGCCCCGAGGAACCCTGTTCCATGCTCGTACAAGCCCCCGTCCGGGTAGGTGTCGTCGCCGTTTTCGTCAACCCAGCCATGCTAACCACCCCCGATGGAGGTTTCCTGTGGTCGTCCTCACGGGTTGGGAACGGCTCGGGAAGCAGTGGGGAAACAGCGGGTATGAGCGAGGAAAACCCGCAGTAAGAGGCGCGGCGGACGGGCCGGACGGCGTGGCCGATACCCTAGGGGTGTGACGTTCCCGGTAGTCGGCATGGTCGGCGGTGGCCAGCTCGCGCGTATGACGCACGAAGCGGGCATCCCGTTGGGCATCAGGTTCAAGCTTCTCAGTGACACCCCTCAGGACTCCGCGGCCCAGGTGGTGAGCGACGTCGTCATCGGC
>DATCQX010000183.1:0-4084 GCA_036569285.1 Streptomyces sp. | reverse complement strand
CAAGACGCAGAAGGCCCCGGTCTACCTGGGCGCCTAGTAGCTCCACGGGCCTACGCTGGAGGTATGTACGCACGGCGGCGGCACGTGTACTTCGCCATGATGGCCACCTGCATCGGCCTCTTCGTCCTCGCCTGGGGCGTGGTACGGATCTGGTCGATGCCGGTGGCCGTGGGCATGTGTGTGGTGGCCATGGTCATTCCCCCGCTCGCGGCGATCGTCGCGAACCGGAGAGGCCCCGACGACCGCTGGTGGGACGACCCTTCGGGCGACCCCAAGTCGGACGAGTGGTGGGACGAGCTGGATGGGAAGAAACGGCGCCCTTAGGGGGCGTGCTCGTAGGGGGCGGACCTTAGGGGCAGCGGGGGCCGGTGGGCCCGGGTGGCCGTCCGCAGGAGAGGGGCGCGGACGTGGAGGGCCGTCCCAGAAGGCAACTCCGCGAGTTCGCAGGGAAGTTGTGTCGGGTGCGGGTTACTTCCAGTCGGGCGTGAGGCTCGTCGGGTAGCGGGAGCCCGCGGAGCCGTGCGGGAGGATTTCGTCGATGCGGGCCAAGTCGGCCTCGGTGAGGTGGAGTTGGGCCGCCGCCACGTTCTCCGCCACGCGGCGCGGACTGCGGGTGCCGGGGATGGGGACGATGTCGTCGCCCTGTGACAGGAGCCAGGCGAGGGCGAGTTGGGGAGCCGTGGCGCCCTTCGACTCCGCCAGGGCCGTCAACTCCCTTATGGCGGCGAGGTTCTGCTCGTAGTTGCCGGGCTGCCAGCGCTCGTCCCAGCGGCGCATGTCGTCCTCGGCGTACTCGGCGGCGGGCTTCACCACGCCGGTGAGGAAGCCCCGGCCGAGCGGGGAGTACGGGACGAAACCGATCCCCAACTCCCTCACGACGGGCAGGATTTCTGCCTCCACGGCGCGCTCGAAGACGGAGTACTCCGTCTGGAGCACCGACACGGGATGTACGGCGTGGGCGCGCCGGATCGTCTCGGGCCCGGCCTCGCTGAGCCCGAGGAAACGCACCTTGCCCTCGGCTATCAACTCGCCGACTGTGCCCCCGACCTCCTCGATGGGGACGTCGGGGTCGACGCGGTGCTGGTAGAAGACGTCGATGCGGTCGGTGCCGAGGTGACGCAGGCTCTCCTCGGCGACCTTGCGGATGTTCTCGGGGCGGCTGTTCAGGCCCAGGCGGGTCAGGTCGGAGGTGTCCGACAGGTCGAAGCCGAACTTCGTCGCGAGGAGGACCTCGTCCCGGAAACCGGCGACCGCGCGGCCGAGCAGACGCTCGTTGCTGCCGGTGCCCAAGCCGTACAGCTCGGCGGTGTCGAAGAGGGTGACCCCGAGGTCGTGGGCGCGGTGGATCGCCTCGATGCCGGCGGCTTCGTCGCCGGGGCCGTACGCCATGGTCATGCCCATGGTGCCGAGGCCGATCGCGCCGGCGGCCAGGCCCATGGTGCCGAGGGTGCGGCGGGGAAGGGTGGGGGTGTTGTCTGCCATGCCCTCGACGCTACGGATCACAGGGGGCGGCGGCATGGGGCGGCAGTCGCATAAGCTTGCCTGATCCTCTCAGCCAGCCTCCTAAGGGATGTGCCGTGCTTGATCGTCTGGCCGCCGCAGTCGAACGCCACCTCGTCGTACCCGGGGGTGAGACGGCCGTCCCGCACCTCACGCTCGCCGGGATCGACGGCGAACTGGAGCCCGTCGACCAGCTGTACGAGCCGATGATCTGTTTCATCACCGACGGTGCCAAGAAGGTGACGGCGGGGGAACTGAGCGCTGTCGCCGGGCCCGGAGAGCTGTTGCTCATGCCGCTGGACCTGCCGGCTGTCGTCGACCTGGTGAAGACGCCGTACCGCTCGGTGGTGCTGCGGCTGGACGCCCAGACGGTCACGGATCTGCTGGTCGAACTTGAGGACTACGGGGAGTACGGGGGCAGCGGGAAGGACGGGGGCGACGGGAGTCGTGGGGACGACGGGGGGTACGGGACGTCCGCGGGACCTCAAGGGCTGGCCGCGGCGTCGGTGACCCCGGCCCTCGTCGACGCCGTCGCCCGCTGGGTGGAGCTGCTCGACACCCCCGAGGACATCGGGCCCCTCGCCGCCCGGATCGAGGGCGAGATCCTGTACCGGCTGCTCCGCGGCGAGCTGGGGCCGAGGCTGCGGGAGGCGTTCCTCGCGGACTCCGCGACCTCCCGGGTACGGGTCGCGGCGCGCTGGATCATGGACCGGTACGACCAGCCCCTGAGCGTCGCCGAGATCGCCGCCGTCGCCCACATGAGCACCGCCGGACTGCACCGGCACTTCAAGGCGGTCACGGGTATGACACCCCTGAAGTATCAGAAGCGGCTGCGGATGCAGGAGGCTCGGCGGCGGCTGGTGGGCGGGGAGGAGTCGGCGGCACAGGTCGCGCTGGCGGTGGGGTACGTGAGCGCCACCCAGTTCAGCCGGGAGTACCGGAGTACCTACGGACTACCACCTGGGCAGGACGCCGCGAGGCTGAGGGCGGGACGGTAGTCCGCAGGAGGTAGGGGTACTACGGGTCCGCCCGGCATCCCTTCAGGGCATCCCTCCAGGGCGAGCCCGGCACGTGCTCAGTACACGAGCGCCTGCACCCCGTCCGCCAGCGCCTCCTGCACGAACACCTGCGCGCCGGCGATTCGGACTCCGTCGATCACGTCCTTCTCCGTGATGTCCCGGCGGGCCGCGCACTGGGTGCACAGCGTGACCTTGCCGGTGGAGAGGATCGTGTCGAGGAGGTCCGGGAGGGGGGCCGCGTGGGGAAGTTCGAACTCCGCAGCCCGGCCCGGGAGGGCGAACCACGCGGACTCGCCGGTGAGCCACAAGGACACGTCCACCCCGCTGGCCACGGCCACCGAGGCCACGGTGAAAGCCTGGGAGCAGCGTTCGGGTGCGTCGGCGCCCGCGGTCACCTTGATCACTAGCTTCTTGGACATGCCGTGAAGCGTAGTGCGAGGGGCCGTACCGCCCTTCTCACTCATCTCCACCGCCGTCTGCGCCGTTCCGACCCGTAGTACTTCAGAGCCGGCTCCCGGCCTGCGGACCGGCCCCGGCACCGGCCCGATGAGTGGGGCCGAGCCCGGCGGCGTAAGCTGGGGTCCGGCCTTGTGTACCTGAATCGCGCCTCTAGGAGCACCCCGTGCTTGAAGTCTTCTTCGAAGCTCTCCTCGTCCTGGTCTGCGTCGGCGTGCTCGCGTTCGCCGGGCTGACCGTGAAGAAGCTGTACCAGGGCCAGCGCTGACCCCGTACGACCAGGAAGCCTGATGATCGAGATCCCGTCCGACCTGCACAAGGACCTTCTGCCGCTCGCCTTTCTGCTCGGCCAGTGGGCCGGCGCAGGCGTGCACGACTTCCCCGGCTCGGAGAAGTGCAACTTCGGTCAGGAGGTCAGCTTCACCCAGGACGGGCGCGACTTCCTGGAGTACACCTCTCATACCTGGGTGCTGGACAACGACGGCAACAAGGTCCGCCCCCTGGAGTCCGAGCACGGCTTCTGGCGGATCGACGCCGAGCGCAAGGTCGAGGTCACGATGGTCCGTGACGACGGCGTCGTCGAGGTCTGGTACGGCGAACTGGCGGACAAGAAGCCCCAGATCGACCTGGTCACCGACGCCGTCGCCCGCACCGCGGCGTCTGCCCCTTACACCGGTGGCAAGAGGTTGTACGGGTATGTCAAGAGCGACCTCATGTGGGTCGGCGAGAAGCAGACCCCCGAGGTGGAGCTGCGCCCCTACATGTCCGCCCACCTCAAGAAGGTCGTCACCCCCGAAGAGGTGGCCCGCTGGGCGAAGGCGCTCCCGCAGGACATGCCGGACGACGGGATCGCTTTCTTCAAGTAGTCCTAGACTCTTCAGTGTGGTGAGCACCGACTGGAAGAGCGACCTCAGGCAGCGTGGGTATCGGCTGACGCCGCAGCGGCAGCTTGTGTTGGAAGCCGTGGACACGCTGGAGCATGCGACCCCCGACGACATCCTCGTGGAAGTGAGGAAGACGGCGTCGGGGGTCAACATTTCCACGGTCTACCGGACGCTGGAGCTGCTGGAGGAGCTGGGGCTGGTCAGCCACGCGCACCTCGGGCACGG
>DATCQX010000182.1:0-2005 GCA_036569285.1 Streptomyces sp. | reverse complement strand
GCGAACTCGGCGTCCGTGAGGATCGGGTTGGTGAAGAACGACCCGGCGGACCAGGTGTCGTGGTCCTCGGCGTCCAGCACCATCCCCTTGCCCGCGCGGAGCTTCAGCACCGTCTCCCGCGCGGCGTCGAGCGCGACCCGTTCCCCCACCTCGACACCGAGCGCCCGCGCGGTCTCCGCGTACTTCACGGGCGCCGACATCCCGCCCGCGTCCTCCAGCCCGAACCTGACGCGCAGGACGACGTACCGCTCGGGGTCGTCCTTGAACCGGCTGTGCCGGTAGGAGAAGGCGCACTCGGCGTTGGACAGCGTGACCGTCTCCCCCGCGCGCCGGTCGTAGGCGACGACCTCGGTGATCGTCGAGGCGACCTCCTGCCCGTACGCGCCGACGTTCTGGATCGGCGTCGCGCCCGCCGACCCGGGGATCCCGGCGAGGCACTCGATCCCGGCGAGCCCGGCCTCCACCGCGCGCGCGACGGCGTCGGTCCACACCTCGCCCGCGGCCAGCTCCAGCGTCGTCCCGCTCAGCTCGGCGCCGCGGGTGGCGATCCGCAGGGCCGTGCCGTCGAAGCCCTTGTCGCCGACGACGAGGTTGGAGCCGCCGCCGACGATCAGCAGCGGCACCCCGGCGGCGTCCGCCTCGCGCACGGCCTCGATCACCTCGGCGTCGGTGGTCGCGGTCACCAGGCGTGCGGCGGGGCCGCCGAGCCGGAACGTGGTCAGCGGGGCGAGCGGGGCGTCCAGAAGTTCGAGCACGCGGCCAAGCCTACGAGACGGCACTGACAACGCCGGGCGGCTCGGCCCCACGCGTAAGGGGCGCCTCGCAGTGGAGAACGCCCCTTACATCGCCGTACGCGCGCGTGCCGGCGTCGTCCGGAAAAGCCTCAGGCCAGGCGGACGACCGCGCGGGACATGCCCAGAACCTTCAGGCCGGCGCTGGTGACGGTGAGGTCGACGCGGACGGTGTTGTCGTCGAGCTTGGCGCCGACCTTGCCGGTGACCTCGATGAGGGCGCCCTCGTCGTCGTTGGGGACGACGACCGGCTTGGTGAAGCGGACGCCGTAGTCGACGAGCGCGCCGGGGTCGCCGGTCCAGTCGGTGACGACGCGGACCGCCTCGGCCATGGTGAACATGCCGTGGGCGATGACGTCCGGGAGGCCGACCTCCTTGGCGAACTTCTCGTTCCAGTGGATCGGGTTGAAGTCGCCGGAGGCGCCCGCGTAGCGCACGAGCGTGGCGCGGGTCACGGGGAAGGAGCGGGCGGGCAGCTCGGTGCCGACCTCGACGTCGTCGTAGGAGATCTTCGCCGTCATGGGATTCCTCACGCCTCCTCGGCGACCGCGCGGGCCACGAGCTTGGTCCAGGCGGTCACGACGTGCTCGCCGGCCTCGTCGAAGACCTCGCCGCGGATGTCCAGGATGTCGTTGCCGGCCATCGACTTGACGCCCTCGATGGTGCTGGTGACGCTCAGCCGGTCGCCCGCGCGCACGGGGCGGACGTAGGAGAACTTCTGGTCGCCGTGCACGACGCGGCTGTAGTCGAGGCCCAGCTGCGGGTCCTCGATGACCGCGCCGGCGGCCTTGAAGGTGATGGAGAACACGAAGGTCGGCGGGGCGATCACGTCGGGGTGGCCGAGCGCCTTCGCGGCCTCGGGGTCCGTGTACGCGGGGTGATCGTCACCGATCGCCACGGCGAACTCGCGGATCTTCTCCCGGCCCACCTCGTAAGGCTCGGTGGGCGGGTAGCTCCGCCCCACGAAGGACTGGTCGAGCGCCATGGCCCGGCACCTCTCTCGTTGCTCTACTGACCGGTACTGCGTGCGTCAACGACGTGAGGCCGCCCCCGATCTCTCGGGGACGGCCTCACGTACGAGCCTGATTTATCGCGTTTCGCGGTGCGCGGTGTGCGCGTTGCAACGCGGGCAGTGCTTCTTCATCTCCAGTCGGTCCGGGTTGTTACGCCGGTTCTTCTTGGTGATGTAGTTCCGCTCCTTGCACTCCACGCAG
>DATCQX010000181.1:0-2523 GCA_036569285.1 Streptomyces sp. | reverse complement strand
CGCCAAGGGGGTGACGAGGCTGTGACCGTCGAGAACGTCGTCGGCCTGATCGTCGCCGTCGCCCTGCTGGGCTATCTCGTCCTCGCCCTGATCTTCCCGGAGAGGTTCTGAGAGCCGCATGGGTCCCGTACTCGCGGGAGTGCTGCAACTCCTCGCACTCATAGGCGCGTTGGCCCTGGCCTACGCCCCGCTCGGCAACTACATGGCCAAGGTCTACTCCGCCGACCGGCACTGGCGCGTCGAGCGCTGGATCTACAAGGGGATCGGCGCGAACCCGGACACGGAGATGACGTGGCCCGCGTACCTGCGCGGCATCCTCGCCTTCTCGGCCGTCGGCGTGCTGTTCCTGTACCTGCTCCAGCGGCTCCAGGGCGTCCTGCCCGGCTCGCTCGGCTTCTCCTCGGTGAACCCGGCGCAGTCGTTCAACACGGCCGTGTCGTTCGTGACGAACACCAACTGGCAGTCGTACTACGGCGAGCAGACCATGGGGCACGTCGTGCAGACGGCCGGGCTCGCCGTGCAGAACTTCGTGTCGGCGGCCGTCGGCATCGCCGTCGCGGTGGCCCTCGTCCGCGGCTTCGCCCGCTCACGCACCGGTGAACTCGGCAACTTCTGGGCCGACTTGGTGCGGGGCGTCGTCCGCATCCTGATCCCCGGCGCGGTGATCGCGGCCGTGATCCTCGTCGCCTGCGGGGTGATCCAGAACTTCTCCGGCATCCATGAAGTCGGGCAGTTCATGGGGGGTTCGCAGCAGTGGAACGGCGGCGCGGTCGCCTCGCAGGAGGCCATCAAGGAGCTGGGCACCAACGGCGGCGGCTACTTCAACGCCAACTCGGCGCACCCCTTTGAGAATCCGACGCCCTTCACCAACCTCTTCGAGGTCTTCCTGCTCCTCGTCATCCCGTTCTCGCTGACCCGGACGTTCGGCGTCATGGTCGGCTCGGTGAAGCAGGGGTACGCGATCCTCGCGACGATGGCCACCATCTGGCTGGGCTTCACGGCCCTGATGATGTGGACCGAGTTCGCGCACCACGGCCCGGCGCTCCAGGCGGCCGGCGGGGCGCTGGAGGGCAAGGAGGTGCGCTTCGGGATCGGCGGCTCCTCGATCTTCGCGGTGTCGACGACGCTCACCTCGACCGGCGCGGTGGACTCCTTCCACTCCTCGTTCACCGGCCTCGGCGGCGGCATCACGATGCTGTCGATGATGCTGGGCGAGATCGCGCCCGGCGGCACCGGCTCCGGCCTCTACGGCATGCTGATCATGGCGATCATCGCGGTGTTCATCGCCGGCCTGATGGTCGGGCGCACCCCCGAGTACCTGGGCAAGAAGATCGGCGCCCGCGAGATCAAGCTCGCCGCCTGCTACATCCTGATCACCCCGGCGCTGGTGCTGGTGTTCACCGCCGTGTCGATGGCGATGTCGACGCCGCCGCACTCGATGCTCAACTCCGGTGCGCACGGCTTCTCCGAGGCGCTGTACGCGTTCACCTCGGCGGCGAACAACAACGGTTCCGCGTTCGCCGGCCTCAACGCCAACACCGACTGGTACAACACAACGACCGCGCTGGCCATGGCACTTGGCCGGTTCCTGCCGATGGTGTTCGTGCTGGCGCTGGCCGGCTCGCTCGCCGAGCAGCGGCCCGTGCCGGTCACGGCGGGCACCCTGCGCACCGAAAAGCCCTTGTTCACCGGCCTGTTGGTCGGCGCGATCCTCATCGTCACGGGGCTGACCTACTTCCCCGCCCTCGCGCTGGGACCGCTCGCCGAGGGGCTGGCGTCATGACGACTCGCACGAAGGACCACGAGGACGCGATGTCCACTCCCACCCTCGCACCCCACCAGGACACCCCGGCCGGCCACGACGCCGCCCAGAACCGGGTCGGCGCGGGGCTGTTCGACCCCAAGCAGTTGCTCAAGTCGCTGCCCGAGGCGTTCCGCAAGCTCGACCCGCGGGTGATGGTCAAGTCGCCCGTGATGTTCGTGGTGTGGATCGGCTCGGTCCTGACGACCGCCTTCTCCTTCAAAGACCCCACGGATTGGTTCGGTTGGACGATCAGCGCCTGGCTGTGGCTGACCGTCGTCTTCGCCAACCTCGCGGAGGCCGTCGCCGAAGGGCGCGGCAAGGCGCAGGCGGACACCCTGCGCAAGGCCAAGACCGACACGGTCGCGCGCATGGTCGACGGCACCGAAGTCCCGGGCACGGAGCTGAAGATCGGGGACCTGGTCGTCTGCGAGGCGGGCGACGTCATTCCCGGTGACGGCGATGTCGTCGAGGGTGTCGCCTCGGTCGACGAGTCCGCGATCACCGGTGAATCGGCCCCCGTCATACGGGAGTCGGGCGGCGACCGGAGCGCTGTGACCGGCGGGACGAAGGTGTTGTCGGACCGGATCGTCATCAAGATCACGACGAAGCCCGGCGAGACCTTCATCGACCGGATGATCAACCTGGTCGAGGGCGCGGCCCGGCAGAAGACGCCGAACGAGATCGCGCTGAACATCCTCCTGGCCTCGCTGACGATCGTC
>DATCQX010000180.1:0-2173 GCA_036569285.1 Streptomyces sp. | reverse complement strand
CAGCAGGTCGTCGAGGATGTCGGCGGTCGCGAGGACGCCGTCCACGCCGGGGCGGCTGAGCGCGAGGCAGAGGCGTTCGAGGAGGTCGGCGCGGTTGGCCATGGCGAGCTTGTCGCCGCCGACGCCGAGGGCGCCGCGCGCGGGGTGGTCGGCCGCGACGATCATCAGGCGGCCGGAGTCGCCCACGAGGGGACGGCGCGTGCGGTTCGCCGCCGCCTCCGCGACCGCCTCGGGGCGCTCGGTGCGCAGGCGGACGATCTCGCCGACGTTCACGGCGACAGGGCTCATCGGTCGGCTCCAGAAGGGGTGTTGGCGGCTTGGGTGGCCGCGCCCGCCGCGCCCGAGATCTCCGGCGTGACCTCTCCGGCCGCAACCGCCGCCTCGATCTCGGCGGTTGTGGGCATCGCCGAGCTGCACTCCAGCCGGGAGGCGACGATCGCGCCGGCCGCGTTGGCGTGGCGCATGATCTTCTCCAGGTCCCAGCCTTCGAGGAGGCCGTGGCAGAGGGAGCCGCCGAAGGCGTCCCCGGCGCCGAGGCCGTTGAGGACGTTCACCGGCAGCGGCGGCACCTCGGCCTCCTCGCCCTTGGAGTTGACCGCGAGGACGCCCTTGGGTCCCTGCTTGACGACGGCGAGTTCGACGCCCGCGTCCAGCAACGCCCGTGCGGCGGCGCGGGGTTCGCGGACGCCGGTCGCGACCTCGACCTCGTCGAGGTTGCCGACGGCGACGGTCGTGTGCTTCAACGCCTCGGTGTAGAACGGGCGGGCGGCCTCGGGGTCCGTCCAGAACATGGGGCGCCAGTCGAGGTCGAAGACCGTCGTACCGGCCTTCGCGCGGTGGGCGAGGGCGGCGAGGGTCGCCGTGCGGCTGGGCTCCTCGCTGAGGCCGGTGCCGGTCACCCAGAACAGGCGGGCTTCCTGAAGGGCCGTCAAGTCCAGGTCTTCGGCGGCGATTTCGAGGTCCGGGGCCTTCGGGCGGCGGTAGAAGTAGAGCGGGAAGTCGTCCGGCGGGAAGACCTCGCAGAAGGTGACCGGGGTGGGGAGACCGGCGACCGGGGTGACCCAGCGGTCGTCGACGCCGAAGCGGCGCAGTTCGTCGTGGAGGTAGGTGCCGAAGGGGTCGTCGCCGGTGCGGGTGATGACGGCCGTGCTGCGGCCGAGGCGGGCCGCCGCGACCGCGACGTTCGTCGCCGAGCCGCCGAGGAACTTCCCGAAGGAGGTGACCTGCGGGAGCGGGACGCCCGTCTGGAGCGGATAGAGGTCCACTCCGATGCGTCCCATGGTGATCAGGTCGTACGCCATCGGGTTCCCTTCTCGTCGGCTCTCCACGGCATGCGGCGACGGCATGACGAAGTCACTGCAAGGGTTTTCTAGCCCCGCCTCTCCGACGCTGTCAATACTTTGTCCAGACATTCGGACGAGCCCTTGACACCTCTCCGGGGACACCGCACGCTGGCGCCCATGACGACGTTGTCCTCATCCCCCTCACTCTCCCGCATCCGGATCGGTTCGGCCCCCGACAGCTGGGGCGTCTGGTTCCCGGACGACCCCGCCCAGGTGCCCTGGCAGCGGTTCCTCGACGAGGTCTCCGCGTCCGGTTACGAGTGGATCGAGCTGGGCCCCTACGGGTACCTCCCGACCGACCCCGTAGTACTCACGGAGGAGGTCTCCAAGCGGGGTCTCAAGGTGTCCGCCGGCACCGTCTTCACGGGGCTGCACCACGGTGAGTCCGTCTGGGAGAAGACCTGGGCACATGTCGCCGACAACGCCGTCCTCGCGCAGGCCATGGGCGCGAAGCACCTCGTCGTCATCCCGTCCTTCTGGCGCGACGACAAGACCGGCGAGGTTCTGGAGCCGGACACGCTGACGCCGGAGCAGTGGCGGAATCTGAACACCCTCACCGAGCGGCTGGGCGAGCGGGTGCGGGACGAGTACGGGCTGCGGATCGTCGTCCACCCGCACGCCGACACCCACATCGACAGTGAGGAGAACGTCGTCCGGTTCCTGGACGGCACCGACTCGTCGCTGGTGTCGCTGTGCCTGGACACCGGGCACTACGCGTACTGCGGCGGGGACAGCGTCAAGCTGATCGAGACGTACGGGGAGCGGATCGGGTACCTGCACCTCAAGCAGGTCGACCCCGAGATCCTGGCCGACGTCCGCGCGAAGGGGAC
>DATCQX010000179.1:0-10454 GCA_036569285.1 Streptomyces sp. | reverse complement strand
CCGCCATACCGGCCCGCTCCGCGACCGCGGCCACGGTCAGCGCGTCCACTCCGCCCTCTTCGAGCAGCGCGTACCCGGCCCGCGTCAGGTCCTGCTGCGAACGGCGGCTGCCTTCCCGGAGGGCGGCGGGCCTGCGGGCGGGGGACTCGGTCATCCGCGCAGTTTACCGACCGGGATCTTGACGCCCGTGTTGCCAGTATGTGAATCTCGGTTCACCGCAAAATGTGAATCTGGATTCACATAAAACTGCGGCGTGCACCGCACGGTCGAAACGCACCCCTCTCCCTTCCCACCACGACCCCTCGCAACGGCGCGGGGCTGTCTCTGGAGGTGCCCCCGATGGCTCCGCGCTACGACATCGCCGTCGTCGGCTACGGTCCGACCGGACTCGCCGCGGCCTCTCTGCTCGGCCGGCTCGGCCACCGGGTGGTGGTGTGCGAACGCTGGCCGGCCCTGTACGGGCTGCCCCGGCTCACCCACATCGACGACGAGACCGCACGCACCGTCCAGGCGGCGGGCGACGCCGACGACGCACTGCGTGACTCGTCCCTGTGCGCATACCTGTGGGTCAACGGGAAAGGCGAGACGCTCGTCCGCATCCCGGCGAACCCCGACGGCCCGATGGGATATCCGGACCACCTGTCCATGTACCAGCCGGACGTGGAGCAGGCGATCGACAAGCAGGTGCGCGGTTACGGCACAGTCGACGTCCGCCAGGGCTGGGCGGTCACCGGCCTCGACCAGGACGACGACGGCGTCACCCTGCGCCTGCGCGGCTGGAACACCGGGACACTCCGCGCGGACGGGCCGGACGACGAGGTCCGGGCCCGCTATGTGATAGCCGCCGACGGCAGCCGCAGCGGGGTGCGGGAGATGCTCGGGGTCGAGCGAGAGGACTTCGGCTTCGACGAGAGCTGGCTCAACATCGACACCGAGTGGCTGCGCCCGCAGCCACCTCAGTTCGCCCACGGCACCCAGTACTGCGATCCCGCGCGCGGGCACATGACGATCAACATCGGCACGACCCGCCAGCGCTTCGAGTTCGCCCTGCTGCCGGGCGAGACGCGTGAGGAGATGACCGCGCCGGAGACGGCCTGGCGGCTGCTGCGGCACCATCACGACCTGGGCCCGGACGATGTACGGATCACCCGCCAGCTCGTCTACGCCTTCGAGGCCCGCATCGCCACCCGCTGGCGCACCGGCAGGGTCTTCCTGGCCGGTGACGCCGCCCACACCATGCCCCCCTACCTCGGACAGGGCGCGTGCGGCGGCATCCGCGACGCCACCAACCTCGCCTGGAAACTCCACCTCGTCCTCGGCGGGCCTGCCCCCGAGGCTCTGCTGGGCACCTACGAGAGCGAGCGCCGTCCGCACGTCACCGCCCTCACCCACATGGCGATCGGCCTCGGCAAGGTCGCCAACACCCACGACGCCGAGGCCGCGGCGGCCAGGGACGCCGCGTTCTTCGCGGGCAGGATGCCCCCGCCGCCCCCGTTCCCGCCCCTGAGCGGCGGAGTGCTGCGCGAGGAAGCCGGCACACCCGTCGGCACCCTCACCCCGCAGGGCCGCGTCCGTCTGGCCGACGGCCGCACCGGACGCCTCGACGACCTCACCGGCTACGGCTTCACCCTGGTCGCCGCCGAGGACCCGGCCACCGCCCTCGGCCCGGAGCGCCTCGCCCTGCTGGAGCGCCTGGGCTGCGCCGTGGTCGCCCTCGACACGGCCCGCGACCTCGACGGGCGGCACCGCGAGTACCTCCAGCGGCTCGGCGCCGTCGCCTACCTGGCACGCCCCGACTTCGTGCTGTTCGGCACGGCGGCCGACAGCACGGACCTCGGCGCACTCGTGGACGACCTGGCCGACGCGCTGTCCGGCACGGCCGAGGCCGCCGTATGACGCCCGCGACCCCCGAAACAGCCGACCTGCCGCCGCTGGTGGCGGCCCAGCACCGGGCCATGCCCTACACCCGGCTCACCGACTGCGGCATGGACCCGGCCGACGCCCGCCGCCTGCTCGCCGACACCGCGGCCGGGACGCCGTGGCAGGACGCCGCCGCGGCCCTCGCATGGACGCAGCTGGAACGGGCCCGCGTGTCGGAGGGGTCGGGGCACCGCACCACCGCCCGGCAGGCGTACCGCCACGCCTCGGCGGCCTGGATGTTCGCGCAGATGGCGTACCAGACCGACACCGCGGAGAAACGGGAGCTGTACGCCCGGCACACCGCCGCGACCGCCGCTCTCGCACCCGGCGTGGAGCGCGTGGAGATCACTCACCACGACAGCGTCCTCGGTGGCTGGCTGTGTCTGCCGGAGGCCGCCACGCCCCGGGCCACCGTCATCGTCTGGGGCGGGCTCAGCGGCTGGGGCGCCGCGTACCTGCCGGTCGCCGACGCGTACACCGCGCGCGGCCTGGCCTGCCTGCTCGCGGAGGGCCCCGGGCAGGGCGAGTCGCGGCTGCGCCACGGACTCTACGTCGACGAACACGTCACCGAAGGCTTCGCCCGCTTCGTCGACCTGGTCGAGGCCGACCCCCGCCTCGGCGGCGCGATCGGAGTGCAGGGCGTCAGCTTCGGCGGCCTGTTCGCCGCCCACCTGGCCGCCGCCGACCCGCGCGTCGGCGCCGTGGTCGTCAACGGCGCCCCGGCCGCTCCCACGGTCCCCGAATTCCGCACCGCCCGCGAGCAGATGGCCGCCGTGGTCGGCACCGACGACCTCGCCCGGGTGACCGAGGTCATGGACGCCCTGCGCTTCGACCCGGACGAACACCGCATCACCTGCCCGCTGCTCCTGCTGCACGGCGGCCAGGACCCCCTGGCCCGCTACGAGGACCAGGAGCCCTTCCTGCGTGCCGCCGACCCCGCCCGCGCGACCGTCCGCGTCTGGCCCGACGGCGAGCACACCCTCTACAACCACGCGGCCGAACGCGACGCCCTCACCGGAGACTGGTTCGCCGACCACCTCACCGGTCAGGGCACCCCGAAAGGCCAGGGAGGCGAAAACCGGTGGTCGTCCGAGGAGGGGTGACCGCACGCTGTACGGCATGCAAGAACCGCACCGCGAGATCCGCGCGCTCCACACGGAGTCCACGATCACCGTCTACCAGGCGTACGCCCCCGAGATCGGAGTGCCCGCCGTCCGCGACGGCCGCTTTCCCGCCCTGTGGCGGCGGAACCGTATGACCTGGATCAAGCCCAGCTTCCTGTGGATGATGTACCGCTCCGACTGGGGAACCAGCGCCGGGCAGGAGACCGTCCTGGCCGTCGAGATCACTCGGGACGGCTTCGACTGGGCGCTGCGTCACTCCTGCCTGTCGAGCTACGTCCGCGGCCTGCATCCCGATCACGACACCTGGCGGCGTGAACTCAAACGCGCACCGGCACGCGTGCAGTGGGACCCCGAACGCGACCTGAACCTCCGTCCCCTGCCGTACCGTTCGCTGCAACTCGGGCTCTCCGGCGAGGCGTCGGCGCGCTATGCCGATGAATGGACCGTGTCCATCAAGGACGTGACTCCGCTCGCCCGGGAGATCCACGAACTCGTCGAGCGCGGCGAACTGGACTCGGCGGCACGGCTGCTCCCTCGGGAACGGCGGTATCGACTCGGGGACAGTTCGGCGTACGCCCCTTGGATTGGGGGCGGTGATCCCCAAGACTCGGAGGCATGACCCAGCGTGTGGAACTTGCCACCGTGATGGACCGGTTGGCCGTCGACGAGCTGATCACCGACTATGCGAGAGCTGTGGACGACGCCGACTGGGTGTCGTACGAGGGGCTGTTCGTGCCGGAGGGGCGGGCTGATCACCGGTCGGCTGGGGGCATCGAGGGGAGAGTGGGGGAAGTGGCGGGGTGGCTGGCGGAGAGCATGGGGCTGTTCGGGATGCGGCAGCATCTGATCCTCAACCGGCGGGTTCGGTTCGGGCTGTGGGAGCAGGATGTGGGGGACACGGCGCGGGTGGAGGCCGATTACGTGAATCCGATGCGGTTCGCGAACGGTGAAGTGTCCGGAACGGTGCCGGATTTCGTCGCCGGGGGGCGTTATTCGTTCACGTTGCTGCGGACGCGGGACGGGTGGCGGTTCGCGGGGGTGGTCATCGACGAGAAATGGCGGCGGCTGGCCGAGCGGAGCCTGTCGTAGATCGCCCGGGACGCGCACACTGGACGCACATCTACACGGAGGCGCCGTATGACAATCCGCTGGCCGGCCTCCCCACGTGCGCGGACGGCGCTCGCCGCGCTCACCGGCGCGCTGCCCGTGCTCGCCTTTCCCGCCCCCGCCCTCTGGTGGTGGGCGTACGTGGCGCTCGTGCCCTGGATGCTGCTCGTGCGGACGGCGCCGTCGGGGCGGAGGGCGCTGTACGAGGGGTGGGCCGGGGGGTTCGGGTTCATGCTGGCGATGCATCACTGGCTCCTGCCGAGCCTGAACGTGTTCACCTTCGTGATCGCCGGGTTGCTGGGGGCGCTGTGGGCGCCTTGGGGGTGGCTGGTGCGGCGGCTGCTGGGTGGGGGCGTGGCCAACGCCGTCACCGCCCTCCTCGTCCTCCCCTCCGCCTGGCTCGCCGTCGAACTCGTCCGCTCCTGGCAAGGACTCGGCGGCCCCTGGGGAATGCTCGGTGCGAGTCAATGGCAGGTGGCCCCGGCGTTGAAGCTCGCCTCCGTGGGCGGCGTCTGGCTGCTGAGCTTCCTCGTCGTCGCGCTGAACACGGCCGTCGCGATCCTCGTCGCCACGCCCCCCGCCCGCACCCCCGCCCTCGCGGCCCTCCTCGCGACGACGGCGGCGACGACGGCCGCGTACGTGTGGGCACCCCGCCCCGGGACGACCGGGCACGCCCGGATCGCGGTCGTCCAGGCGGGCGTGATCGACGGGCCGGACCGCCGGTTCGACCGGGAGGAACAGCTCACCCGGCAGCTGACCGGCCAGGACGTCGACCTGATCGTGTGGGGCGAGAGCAGTGTCGGGTACGACCTGAAGGACCGCCCCGACCTGGCGGGACGCCTCGCCGCGCTGTCGGGAGCGACCGGCGCGGACATCCTCGTGAACGTCGACGCGCGCCGCTCGGACCGCCCCGGCATCTACAAGAGCTCGATCCTGATCGGCCCGGACGGCCCGACGGGCGACCGGTACGACAAGATGCGGCTGGTGCCGTTCGGGGAGTACATCCCGGCGCGTTCGCTGCTCGGCTGGGCCACGTCCGTCGGCAAGGCGGCCGGCGAGGACCGCAAGCGCGGCACACGCCAGGTCCTCATGAACGTGGGCGACGATCTGAAGATCGGACCGATGGTCTGCTTCGAGACGGCGTTCCCCGACATGAGCCGGGGCCTCGCGCGCAAGGGCGCCGACCTCCTCGTCGCCCAGTCCTCGACGTCGTCGTTCCAGCACAGCTGGGCCCCCGCGCAGCACGCCTCCCTCGCCGCCCTGCGCGCCGCCGAGACCGGACGGACGTTCGTCCACGCGACGCTGACCGGCGACTCCGTCGTCCACGGCCCGGACGGCCGGCGCGTCGGCCGCACCCTCGGGACCAGCGACAGCGCGACGGCCGTGTACGAGGTCCCGCTCACGCAGGGGCGGACGCTGTACGACCGGTACGGGGACTGGACGGTGTACGGGGCGCTGCTCTCCCTGGCCCTCTACGCGGTCAGGACGACACCCCGCGCACAACCCGCTCGCACAGTTCATGAGTCCCCAGCGCGTCCCGCGCGCTGAGCGTCTTTCCCGCCCGCACGGCGTCCAGGAACGTCAGCACCGCCTGCTCGATCCCCCGCTGCCGGGCCACCGGCACCCAGTCCCCGCGCCGCCGGACCGTCGGCTGGCCCTTGTGGTCGACGACCTCGGCGAGGTTGACGACCTGCCGCTTGGTGTCCTGCCCGGAGACCTCCAGGACCTCCTCGTTCGACCCGCTGAGCCGGTTCATCACCCCGAGCGCGGTGAAACCGTCCCCCGAGAGCTGCAGGACGACGTGGTGCAGCAGCCCGTCCTCGACGCGCCCGCGCACGGTGACGTCCTCGATCTCGCCCGGCACCAGGAACCGGAGCGTGTCGACGACGTGCACGAAGTCGTCGTACACCATCGTGCGGGGATCCTCCGGGAGCCCTATGCGGTTCTTCTGCATCAGGATCAGCTCGCGCGGGTGGTCGGCGCACTGCAGGTACCCGGGCGCGTACCGCCGGTTGAAACCGACGGCGAGCGAGACGCCGCGCGCCTCGGCCAGCTCCACCAGCCTTGTGCAGTCGTCCAGTTGATAGGCGAGCGGCTTGTCGACGTACGTCGGGACGCCCGCTTCGAGCAGCCGCGCCACCAGCTCCGGGTGCGCCGCGGTCGGGGCGTGCACGAACGCGGCGTCCAGATCCTGGGCGAGGAGCGCGTCGAGGCTGTCGTGACGCCGGTCCGGCGGGAGACGGAGGCCGTCGGCGACGCGCTCCAGCGTCGCGGGCGTCCGCGTGTGCAGGTGCAGATCGAGTCCCGGCAGCCCGCCGAGCACCGGCAGGTACGCCTTCCGCGCGATGTCCCCGAGCCCGATGCAGCCGACCTTCACGCGCACTCCTCACCTCGCCGTGTGCTCCGCAGCATACGGGGGGCGCCACTGGGGCGGTGAAAACGCGTGTGCGTGCGGGGGAGGCGTGCGGGATCATGCCGGGATGAGTATCCAGCGCACCGAACCCGCCCTGAACGCGTCCGAACGGGACATGCTGGAGGGCTGGCTGGAGTACCACCGGCAGACTCTCGCCTGGAAGTGCGAGGGGTTGAGCGACGAGCAGTTGAGGACGGCCGCGGTGCCGCCGTCCGAGCTGTCGTTGATGGGGCTCGTCCGGCACATGGCGGACGTCGAGCGGTCGTGGTTCCGGCGGGTCCTCGCGGGCGAGCAGGAAGAGCCCATCTATTACAGCGACGCCGATCCCGACGGCGAGTTCCACCTCACCGAGCGGGACACCTGGGCCGAGGCGTACGCCACCTGGCAGGGGGAGATCGAGGCCGCCCGGGAACAGGCCGCCCAGTTCGCGCTCGACGATCTGTCCCAGGGGAAGAGCCGGTTCACCGACGAACCGTTCACCCTGCGGTGGATCTACACCCACATGATCGAGGAGTACGCCCGGCACAACGGACACGCGGACCTGCTGCGCGAGCTCATCGACGGGGCCACGGGGGAGTGAGGGGGCGCACAGGGGTGTGACGGCGGGGGCGTGGCGTCAGTTCGCGCCGTCCCCGGACATCCGTACGGGGCAGGAGATCACCCGTGCGGGCCAACCTCCGCTTGTCCACCGTTTCTTCCGGCCCCGGAGCCGACAGAGTTGCGCGGGTGCACCGTACGACGACTACCGCGACCCTGCTGGTGACCGTCGCCGCCTCCGCTCTCACCGGATGCGTGACCGTCCAGCACCACCCGCCCGTGCCGGGAGCGTCCGCCGTTCCCTCCGTCCCGCCGCTGCCCCGTCCCGACGGGAGCGCCCGGACCCGGGTGATCCAGGCGCCTGCCCGGGAGGCGCTCGACATGGTCGCTCCGGAGACGCCGGCCGCGCGGCAAGGCGGGGAGAGAGTCTCGGCACCGGCACCCGCTGAGCCTCCCGCCCGGGTGCCTGCGGCACGTGAGCGGGAGTCGCTGCCTCAGCATCGGGGGCGTCCGCAGCGGCCTTCCGTTCCTGATGCGCCTCGGATCGAGATTCCTGACGTGGAGTCGGAGGTTCGGAAGCAGGCCGATGTGTGTGCGCTCGGGAGGGAGTACGGGGGGTGGCGGGAGGGGAGCGCTGAGGCTCGGATTTGTGAGCAGGCTTATGGGCGGTAGGTGCGTCTGATGGGGCTGTGGCTGCTCGTGCCCACGCGGAGGTAGCCGCACATCAGATACAGCCCCGCGCTCCTGACCGGCGTTGCCGGACCCGTGACGGAAACGCCTTCCAGGAGAAGGCCGCTTCGTCATGCTCGGGACTGAATCCGGCGTACGCCGGCCATCGCGCGCTCCCACGGGAAGCCTTTCGGGTTGCCCCGTTTGGGAGGGTGCGACGTATACCCGTCTTCTCCGTCGAGAACCAAGACGCCCTGCTCACGCAGCACGGCGATCGATCGGGACACCGCCGGCTGGGCACCTTGGGCCTGATTGAAGTACGGCATCGCGGCCACGGGTACTCCCATGTGCACTGCCTCCGAGGGGATGCCGATCGCCACGGTGTCGCTGATGCCCGCGCCCCATTTGTTCAGCGTGGTGCACGACATCGGGGCCACCAGCATCGCGTCGGCCTTGGGCAACACGTCCGTCTCCCACGGCAGTTTGTACTGCGACCGCACCGGGTGACCGGTCAGTTCGACCAGTTCCCGCATGCGAGGCTCCCACCAGCGCGCGGCAGAAGGGGTGAACAGGAGACAGACATCCCAGCCGTCGGCCTGAGCGATGCGTACACCGTCGTCGATGTGCTGGGTGGGGCCTGCGGCGCAGGCGATCAGGTACAGCACCGGAGTCGTGGTCATGCGCGGAGTCCACAGCGATCGGCCAACGCGCGCAACTCGCCGCCAGGGCGGGGAGTTGCTCCGACGACGTCCTTGACCAAGTTCACAGTGTCCGCCCTGCTCCGGAATTCCTCGGGCGCGAGCTTGTCCGCTTCCAGGAGTTCCTTCACTGCGGCGTCCTTGCGTCGTGTCAAGAGCGAGGCACGTGCCATGGCGATGTGATGGCCGGCTCGCCGCTCCTTGCTCATCTTGCTCAGAGCCTCCGGGGCCAGGCCCTCCGCGGCTTCGAGCGCCGACCAGCCGTCCTCGAAGCGCAGCAGCGTGCTCACCCGGTGCAGCCTCACATTGGTCGGACCGAAGTCCGTCCAGTCTTCGTTGAGATCCGCTCCCTGCTGGGCGGCGACGTCCGCAGCCTCATCGACGTACCCACTGGCCGCGCGCACCCGCGCTGTCGTGCGCTCCTGCGAAGACGCTGCCAGGGCAGCGGACAGGTACAGCATTCCGAGGGTGGACAGACCGAGTGCCCCCTGCTCCGTCAGCCCATCACTGAGGCGCTGCGCGGCGGCCGTCGCGAATTCCACAGCGGCCTGCGGTCGCTGCTGATACACAAGGCTCTTCGCCACCCTTCGGGCCGCTGCCCCTATCTGGACAGGGTCGCCGGATCGCTCAGCCGCAGCAAGTGCTCGGTCTGCGGCGAGTGCGGCTTGAACCGCTGTCGCCGCCCCGTACTTGTGCAGGTACGACGTCGTGAGCTGATAGACGCGCGACAGTAGTGCCTCAGCTTCGGACTGCGTTCCGACGGCAGCATCGTGAGCTGCCTGCGTGGCGCCGCCGAGCAGAGAAGGCAGCTCGCGGGCAAGCGTGGCGTAGTGGCATGCCTGGAACGCCTGACAGCAGTAGACGAGTCGTTGTTGCAGGACAGCCAGCGCCGGGGGATCGGCGGGGGGCGCCGGGGCGTACAGAGCGTCGATGACTCCGAGGGCTTCGACGGGTGGGGCGCTGCCCGGGGGCGGTGCGGGCTGGCTGTCGGTCAACAACTGCTCCAGAGGGATGCGCAGGACGTCAGCTGCGCGCACCAGGACTGAGAGGCGGGGGTCTTGCTGGCGTTTCCCGCCTTCGATGTCCTGGACCCAGCGCTTCGTCTGCCCCATGAGTTGGCCGAAGTCGGTCTGTGTGAAGCCGCGCAATTCACGCCAGTACGCGATGCGGCGGCCGATGCCAGCCTCCACGAGGCACCTCCGAACAAGGCACGCGCTTTGCGTGCCCACCACGTTTGTACCGCGCCTTACGGTCACGGTGTGAGACGGATCATCGTGACCGTAAAGGTGTGACATGCCGCCCGAGACTGCTATCCCCATCAACGCGCTCGCCTTGCTGGACCTGCCGCCCCACTCCGAGCTGACGCAGGCGCAGGCCCGGGGCGTCGCGTGCGTCTGGTGCGCGACGGGGCTGGACACGGCGACGGCCGTGGACCTCGGGGCGCAACGGCACAGCCACTACTCGGCATTCCCGCGCGCCTGCGCCGCCTGCGTCGCGAAGGCTGCCGATCAGACGCTTCGCGCGCACGCCGGTATGTGTGAGCAGTGCGTGGACGACACCGACCGCTGCGGGACCGCGACCGTCCTCCGGCAACTGGTTGAGGCGCACCGGTGAACGGCCCCGGGATCTACGGCTTCCCTGACATCGCAGGCGGACCGGACATGACCGACGGCACCGCCCCCGGCTGCTTGTCCTCCCCGTGCGCGGTTGCCACCCGGTTCGGGCCGGAGGCCGGACATGGCGACTGCTGTCTCACCGAAGACATGCCGCTGCACGTGCCACACCACCGGAACCCCTGAGGGAGACAAACCCGTGGAGACCGAGACCACTTCACCGGCCACCCCCGTCCACGTCTGCGCCGAGTGTGCGCAGTACGCCAAGGCTGCGAGGGAGGCGAGCGCGCGCGGTGACCACTCGGCCGCGATCGACAACCGCGTCCGCATCGCCACCCACGACACCGGCCACGCCGGTGCCCCCGCGCCCGAG
>DATCQX010000178.1:0-3965 GCA_036569285.1 Streptomyces sp. | reverse complement strand
CGACGGTTCGCTCCCGCCGCACACCCGCCTGCCGTCCCAGGCGCGGATCCGCGAGGAGTACGGCGTCTCGGACACGGTCGCGCTGGAGGCGCGCAAGGTCCTGATGGCCGAGGGCCTGGTCGAGGGCCGCTCCGGTTCCGGTACGTACGTGCGCGAGCGCCCGGTCCCGCGCCGCATCGCCCGCTCCGGCTTCCGGCCGGTCGGCGGGGCGACGCCGTTCCGGCAGGAGCAGGCCGAGGCGGACGTCCGGGGCACCTGGGAGTCCAGCAGCGAGCAGCGCGAGGCGGACGCCGCCGTCGCCGGGCGGCTCGGCATCGAGGCGGGCGAGCGTGTCATGCGCACGAAGTACGTCTTCCGGGAGTCGGGGCGGACGATGATGCTGTCCACGTCCTGGGAGCCCCTCGCGCTCACGGGGCGCACGCCCGTGATGCTGCCCGAGGAGGGGCCCCTCGGCGGGATGGGCGTCGTCGAGCGGATGCGCGCGATCGACGTCATCGTCGACAACGTCACGGAGGAAGTGGGCGCCCGGCCCGGCCTCGCCGACGAACTGCACGCCCTCGGGGGTGTTCCGGGGCACGTGGTGATCGTCGTCCAGCGCACGTACTACGCCTCGGGGCGCGCGGTGGAGACGGCGGACGTGGTGATCCCGGCCGACCGGTACCGCGTGGCGTATCACTTGCCGGTGCGGTAGGCGGCCTCCTCCCCTCTCCCTCCTGCCCCTTCCCTCCTTCTTCCTCCCCTCCAATTCCGGCCTCTTGCACACCTCTTGGTGAAAAGCCGTATTCGCTGCGTGAAGGTTGGGCGTAGGCTCGGGCATATGCGTATTGCGGTTTCCTCAGCGGGTGGGGCGTGCGTGAGAGGCGGAGGAGCGCGATGACCGACGGCAGCATCATCTCCATGCCCTGGCTCGTCATACGTCAGGACGACAACGGCAACCGCTACCGCGTGGGCCGCTACGCGACGCGCGCCGAGGCCCAGGAGATCGCCGACAGCCTCGACGACACCGGCCACCGGCAGCTGTACTGGGTGGAGCGGGCGGGCCAGCACGGGGACCCGACCCGCAACTGACTCCCGTAGGCTCCGGCGCATGACGGAGCGGATCGTGGTGGTCGGGGCGGCCCTGCTGGACGGCGGGCGGCTGCTCGCCGCACGCCGGAGCGCACCCCCCGAGCTGGCCGGGCGGTGGGAGCTGCCCGGAGGCAAGGTGGAGCCGGGCGAGAAGCCCGAGGACGCGCTCGTGCGGGAGCTGCGCGAGGAACTCGGGGTCGACGCGGAGGCGGGGGAGCGCGTACCGGGGGAGTGGGTGCTGAGACCGCCGTACGTCCTGCACGCCTACCTCGCCCGCCTGCGCCCCGGCTCCCCCGAGCCTGCCCCGCTGGAGGACCACGACGACCTGCGCTGGCTGACGCCGGAGCAGGTGTGGGACGTGGAGTGGCTGGAACAGGACGTACCGGCGGTGCGGGACGTGGTGGAGAGGATGACTGCGGGGGCGGAGTGAGGCGTGTGCGCGCGGTGTGTGCCGGAGCGCGGGTGTGAGGAGTACGCCGTTCGTGCCACTGTGCGCCAGCTCGCGCGGTAAGCGGGATGAGATATCGGGTATGTGGCTACCAAACCCATGAAATCGGACATGGTGCACCTCGCTGGGCTGGGAAGTGATCGGCGTGATCGACACCGAAGGTGACTGTGCCGAGTGGACGTTCCCCGCGGACCCGGGGACGGCGCGCGCGGCGCGTGCGGTCGTCCGGGGAAAGCTGCGGGGCTGGCGGCTGGAGAGCCTGAGCGACGTCGCGGTGCTGCTCGTCAGCGAGTTGGTGACCAACTCCCTGCGGCACGCCGCCGGCCCCATCGGCCTCAGGCTCGTCCGCCCCGCCGGACTCGGTGACGTCCTCGTCGTCGAGGTCTCCGACCCCCTCCCCGACCCGCCCCGCGAGCGCGCCCCCCGCCCCGAGGACGAGAGCGGCCGGGGTCTCCAGCTCCTCGCGTCCGCGTCGAGCCGCTGGGGCACACGTCCGGACGCCGCCGGGAAGACCGTCTGGTTCGAACTCGCGGTACCCGAATGACCTGCGAAAATGTGCTCCGGACGACACTGTCGGCGCCCGGCATCGGTTTTCGGCCACCGACTCGTGCGGATCCGGGTGGTTCGAGGGTGTGTCCGCTGGTTAGAAGAGTGGAAGTGTGGGAGCGGAACGGTCCAAAAAGTACCTGGATCGTGCTGTGATCGTGAACACCGTGCCGAGCGGCCCCGTAGTGCTGGATACTGCGGGCAGCCGCCCCTGGTGACCCGTACCGGGCGCGGTGAGCTGGAGGGGACGGATCGCGTGAGCGAGATACCAGCGAAGGCCACGGAGTCGCATGACCCGTCGGACGCCGCGAGGACGGACGCCGCAGGCGGCTTCGGTGATGCCGCGAGCGCGCGCACACAAGGGCCTCGACCAGCGGTTTCCGGTGCCACGAAAGACGCGGCGAGGGGCGCGCGGGACGACGCCGGCGCTGATACCCCCGATCTCGTCACCCCGTCCGCCGACGCCGTCTGGCAGAGCAGCCCGCCGGGCTCCATCTACGACTACATCCGCGTCGCCTCCTTCTCCATCGGCCCCGACGGGCTCGTCGACCAGTGGAGCCTGCGCGCCGAGCAGATCTTCGGCATCCCCGCCGAACGCGCCGTCGGCATGGACCCGATCCACGCCTTCGTAGACCCTGACCTGCGGGAACGCGGGCACCGGAAGATGGCGGAGATCCTCGACGGCCGGGAGTGGACCGGCGTCGTCCCCTTCAAGTCGCCGGACGGCGAGCGGGGGCTCGCCGAGGTGTACGTCATGCCGACGACCACACCGGACGGCGACCGGGCCGCCGTCTGCGTCGTCGTCGACGTCCGCACCCTGCGCAGCATCGAGACCGACCTCGCCGCGTCACAGGCGATTTTCGGCCAGAGCCCGTTCGGGTTCCTGCTGATCGACCCGGAGCTGAGAGTGCGGCGGGCCAACGCGCGGTTCGCGTCGCTGTTCGGCGGCGTGCCGGACGACCACAGAGGCAAGGGCGTCGCCGACTACCTGCCCCGGTCCGAGGCCGAGCGGGTCACCGCGATACTGAAGCGGGTCCTGCAGACGGGCGATCCGATCACCGACATGCACGTCACCGGGTTCGTCCCGGGCTCCAAGGAACGCAGGCACTGGTCGATCAACCTGTACCGCGTCCACGGCGGCAGCGGACGGCCGATCGGTATCGCCTGGCTCGGCGTCGACATCACCGCGCGCCGGGCCGCGGCCCGCGAGGCGGCGGCGGCCCGCCGCAACCTCGCCCTGCTGAACGAGGCAGGCGCCCGCATCGGCAACTCCCTCGACCTGGAGACGACGGCCCGCGAACTCCTCGACGTCGTCGTCCCCGGCTTCTGCGACCTCGCGACCGTCGACCTCTACCAGGGCCTCCTCGCCGGTGACGAGACCCCGCCCGGCCTCGCCGACGGCAGCGCCGAACTCCGCCGCGTCGCCTTCGCGTCGGCCGTGTCCGACCTCCCGTTCTCCGCGACCGGCGGGGCGCCGATCTCCGTCGGCGCCGTCCACCACTTCCCGTTCACCTCCACCCGCGCGGACGCCCTGCGCACCGCGCGCCCGCAGCTCATCCCCGGGGGCGAGGGCGAACTCGTGCAGTCCACGCTGGCCGTGCCGATGGTCGCGCACGACACCGTCGTCGGGCTCGCGCAGTTCTCGCGGACGAAGGGGAGCGAGCCGTTCGGGGACCGGGACCGGGATCTCGCGGTCGAGCTGGCCGCGCGGGCCGCCGTCTCCATCGACAACGCGCGGCTGTACCGGCGCGAGCGGGAACGGGCGCTGATACTGCAACGGTCGCTGCTGCCGCCCGGCGACCCCGTCGCCTCCGGGCTCGACATCGCCTGCCGCTATCTGCCGGGCAACGCGGCCACCGGACGGCCCAGCGAGGTCGGCGGGGACTGGTTCGACGTCATCGAA
>DATCQX010000177.1:0-8264 GCA_036569285.1 Streptomyces sp. | reverse complement strand
GTCACCCGCCGCCGCTCCCCCGCCCGCAGCGCGACCCTCCGGTACCCGGCGAGCACCCGCACGGCCTGGGGGAGGCGCACGTCCGGCGACGGCCCCACGTACACCTGCGGCACGTCCACCCCGTCCCGCTTGCCCACATTGACAACATTGAACGACACCTCGACGTCACCTTGATCATCTGTACTGACAGATTGATCGCTGTACACGAACGACGTGTACGACAGCCCGTGCCCGAAGGGGAACAGCGGACGCACGCCCTGCGCGTCGTACCAGCGGTACCCGGTGTGCACGCCCTCCGAGTACTCGACGACCCCGTCCGCACCGGGGTAGCGCCGCGCGTCCCCGGCGACGGGATGGTGCGCGTCGTCCACCGGGAACGACTGGGTGAGCCGCCCGCCCGCGTCGCAGTCCCCGGCGAGGACGGCGGCGGTCGCGGCGGCGCCCTCCTGGCCGGGGTAGTACATCTGGAGGACCGCGCCGGTGCGCTCCAGCCACGGCATCGACGTCGCGGAGGACGTGTTCAGGACGACGGTGGTCCTCGGGTTCGCCTCCGTCACCGCCTCGATGAGGCGCTCCTGGTTGCCGGGGAGGGCGAGGGTGGTGCGGTCGAGGGACTCGGAGGCGTCCTCGTGGGCGAAGAGGACGACCTGGCCGGCGGCGCGGGCGGCTGCGGCGGCCTCGGCGACGTCCCGCGCGCGGGTGGCGGCGGTGATGTGGCGGAGGCGGAAAAGGCCGCCCGCGCGGGCGGTGATCCGGAGGGTGTGGGCGCCGGGGGCGAGCCTCCGGGTGGCGCGGCGGACGGTGAGGCCGTCGGGTGCGGTGGTGGTGAGGCCGCCGACGAAGTACTCGCCCCAGCCGGGGGCCTGGGGGAACAGTTCCTCGCCGTCGAGGAGGATCCGGGGGCGGGCGGCGGGGTCGCCGGTGAAGTGGAGGACGAACGTGCGCTCACCGCCGTCGTCCGCGAAGGAATCCGCGTAGGAATCGGCGTAGGAGCCTTCGTACGTCCAGCCCCGCTCCACCCGCTGCCCCTCGGTGTCGAACCCCGGGCTCAGCGTCCCGGCGGGGATCGGCTTCCCGAAGAGGTCCTCACCGAGGGCGTACGACACGTCCCCCATCCGGCGTCGGATCGCCGTCAGCGGGCTCTCGGCGCCCTCGCTCACCACGTGCGCGCTGCCCCCGCCGCTCACGAACGGGTGGTCGGCACTGGCCCCGATCACCGCGACGGACTCTCCGTCCCGCAGCGGCAGCACACCCCTCTCGTTGCGCAGCAGGACCGCGCCCGCCTTGGCGACCTCCAGGGCGACGGCGGCACCGGCTGCGGCGTCCCGGGCGGGGCGTCGCGCGGGCCCGTCGAGGTGGCCGAACCGCTCGCGCACGGAGAGGATGCGCCGCACGGCCCGGTCGACGTACGCCTCCGGGACGTCCCCGCGTTCGACGGCCGTCTTCAGGGCCGCCCCGAAGTACGTCCCGTCGGGCATCTCCATGTCGAGTCCGGCGCGCAGGGCGGGGCCGGTGCTGTGGGCGGCGGACCAGTCGGTCATCACCCATCCGGTGAAGCCCCAGCGGTCGCGCAGGACGCCGGTGAGGAGGCGTTCGCTCTCGCAGGCGTGGACGCCGTCGACCTTGTTGTAGGCGCCCATGACACAGCCGACGCCCGCGCGGACGGCGGCCTCGAAGCCGCGCAGTTCGACCTCGTGGAGGGTCTGTTCGTCGACGCGCACGTCGACGGTCTCGCGGTTCGCCTCCTGGTTGTTGAGGGCGAAGTGTTTGACGGTGGCGATGAGGCCCTCGCTCTGGATGCCCTCGATCTCGGCGGCGACGAGGTCGGCGGCGAGCAGCGGGTCCTCGGTGAACGTCTCGAAGTTGCGTCCGCCGTAGGGGGTGCGCAGGAGGTTGACCATCGGGGAGAGCAGGACGTCCTGACCGAGGGCGCGTCCCTCACGGCCGATGACCTGCCCGTAGCGGCGCGCGAGGTCGGGGTCGAAGGCCGAGGCGAGGAGGACGGGCGCGGGGAGGGCGGTGGCGGGCGCGGTGACGCGGACGCCTGCCGGGCCGTCGGCGAGGCGCAGGGGCGGGATGCCGAGGCGGGGGACGCCGGGGAGGTGGCCGGCCTGGCCGAGGGGGGCGGGGTCGGGGGCGCCGTGCAGGAGGGAGAGCTTCTCGTCGAGGGTGAGTTGGGAAATCAAACTATTGACGCGCACGGCGGCGTCGTCCATGTTGTCCACGTTTCCGGCAGACGCGTCATTGTTGTCCATGTGTCCGGCGGGCGCGTCCATGTCGTCCATGTCGATCGCCCACGCGCGCGTGGGCCACGCGGCGGCCAGCAGGGTGAGGGCGGTTCGCCGGGAGGGGTGATCCGACACGGGACGTCGCTCCTTCGGTGCGCGGAGACGGACCGGAGCCGGTCCTGCACGGCACTATGCGCCGCCACCGAGCCGACGATCCGTGGGACACACCACGGCGAACCGCCCTTGACGCGTGTCACCCCTTCGGCAGTCCCCCGGTGAGCCCGCCGACGACGCCGGGCAGCCGGCCGACCACGACGGGGACGTCCTTGGTGACCTGCCGGACCGGTTCCCGTACGGCGGCGGCCACCTGCTCCACGACACCGCTCACCACGGCCCGCCCCGGGCCCCGCCCCGGGGCCGGAGCCGGCGCGGCGGGGCCCGGTGCCCCGACCTGCACCACCCGCGTGTGAGCGCCGGGCGCGTACGGCTGCGGCGCCGTACCCGGATCCGGCGCGGTACCCGCATCCGGCGCGGTCGAAGCCCCGGGAGCCGCAGAATCCCCCTCCGAACCCTGCGGCCCCCCGGACCCCTTCCGCTCCGGCCCCAGCTGGGGCCGTCCCCCGTCCGGAGTGGCACCGCCGGACGGCCCGGGAGTCACCGGACCCCCCGCGCCGCCTCCGGAGCCTTCCGCGGACGTGTCGAACACCCAGCGCTGTCCGCTCGACCCGTCCCGCTCGGTCACCACGACCCCGATGCCCTCACGGCTCTCCCCGGGCGCCACCACGAGCCCTCCGCCGCGCCGCAGCAGCAGTTCCCCGCGCACGGTCAGGTCGAAGAACACCTCTCCGGAGTGCACGACGCACCCGGCGAGCACGGCCGCCCCGTCGTGGCCGTCGGCGTCGGCGGCGAGACAGAGGGTCGGCGAGGCGGCGCTGCGCAGCAGACCGTCCGCCTGGTACGACCACTGCTGCGAGACCGAGGAGGAGCAGGCGGCGAGCACGGCGCGCACGCCGTCCGCGATCCGTCCGCGCTCGGCGTCCAGGCAGAGTCCGGTGGACGGCGCGAAGAGGCGGCCGCGGGCGACGACGGCGGGCGGCTGCTCGACGGAGGCGGGCGACGCGGACGGCACCCGATGCTGCGAACTCTCGGCCGGGGCCGGGAAGTTCGGGCCGCCGACGGGTGCGCCCCAGGTGGCCCGGGGGCCGGGTGCGCTGCCGCCGCCGGACCAGCCCTGGGCCACGAGCACGCTCCCGACGAGCACGAGCGAGGTGACTCCGGCGCCGATGAGGACGGCTTTGGCGCGGCGCCCGGCGAGGTCGACGAGGCGAGTGCTCCGATGTCTGCCGGTGCGGGCGGTACGGGCCGGGTGGCGGGCGGGCTGGTGCGCGCCGCCTCTGCCGGGCCGGGACTCCAGGTAGCGGCGGCCTCCCCAGCCGAGCACGGTCTCGGCGAGCAGGATGTCCAACGCGTCGTCGAAGAAGCTGAGTTGCTCGGCGGCGTGCCGGCAGTAACGGCATTCGGAGAGGTGCGCGCGGACGTCGGGCAGGAGGGCGCCGCCACGGCGCAGGGGGACGTCGAGGAGGCGGTTGTAGAAGCGGCATTCGTCGGAGGGCGCGAGTTCCCGGTGGGCGCGGACGCAGCCGGTGCGGAATTGGGTGCGCGCCTCCGCGAGTCCGGCGGTCGCGGTCAACTCGTCGACGCCCAGCAGACCGGCGGGTACGGATATGGGTTCGGCTTCCACTTCCGCGTGCCACAAGAGGCATTGGGAGGCGGCCGGGAGGGCGCGGAAAGCGGCGTCCGCGAGTTGTCGCCTTTCCGGGGTTCCGGCGCGTGAGGCGCGCAGTCCGCGTCCGCCGACGGTCTTGCCGAGTTCCGGGAGGGCGGCCGGGACGGCGTCGGCTCCGGCCCATTCGCGCACGATGTCGCGGACGGCCACGAGGAATTGGGGGCGCAGCGCACCGCCGGGACGGCCGCCGGCCAGCCTGCCGAGCACCCGATGGAAGGCCGCCGCCGCCACGAGCTGCGGGGACTGTCCTCGGGCTGCGAGGCAGATCGCCGCGTACTCGTGGGTGGCGCGCCAGTGCCGGGCGAGCAGCAGGGCCACGGCGCGGGAACTCTCCCCCTCGGGGGCGGCCACCTGGGCCGCGAGGTCGCGGTCCGAGTCCTGGGGGCACATGCCGGGTCTGGGCGGGTAGGGGGGACGAGGCGGGTTGGGCGACTGCACGGAACCATTTCCTTCCAAGCCGGCGTTGAGGCACGGAAAAGTGCCCGCCGGAAAAGCAGGTGCGTGATTGGTGCGTACCTGTGGCCGGTTCGGCTCACTTGGCCTGAACCGAACCTCCTTAAGAGGGGCTTACCTTCGCACATATGCCTCACGGGAAACAAGAAGTTCGAGTGACCCAAGTTCAAAGAGCTGGAATTTCAGATAAGTTACCGGCGGTATCCGCACCGGCATTCGAAAGCCCCCGGAGGCCGGCCCTCAACTTGTGGACCGGCGCTGCCGGATGGCACACGAAATCTTCAACTCACGTACCGGAGCCCGGCGAGGCGGCATGCCCCCACCTCACCGTGAGCCCCGGTCACATATTTGCCCGCGACTCTCAGCCGTTGGGCCGCAGCGTCCAGACGACCGTCATCTCCCCCGTCACCGCGCCGTCCTCGCGCCGGATCTCGATCGTCACCGGGAACTCGGGGCGCTCCCCCTTGTCCAGCTCCGCGACGACCTCGGACCCGGGGCGCCCCAGGACGGCCGTCGCCGTGACGCGGCCCTTCGCGAGCTTCTTGTAGGCGATCTGCGCGCTGACCGCGAGGGGGACCGCGCGGGAGAGCTGGTCGCCGAAGGCGGCGAGGACGATGGCGCCGCTGGCGGACTCGCCGAGCGTGAACATGGCGCCGGCGTGCGGGCCGCCGACGTGGTTGTGGAAGGCGCCCTGGTCGGGGAGAGCGACGACGGCGCGGTCCGGGGTGGTCTCCAGGAACTCCAGGCCGAGGGTCCGGGCCATGGGTACGGTCGCGGCGAGCAGTTCGCCGATGTTCTGGTCAGCAGTCATGAACGCGATGTTACTCACGAGTAGTGAACGCTGGCCAGAGCGATGTGAACGCCACGAGGGACGCCCTCGTGCACAGGCGAGTCGTCGGAGTCGTGAGCGAACCGTGTGCGTCCAGGGGGTGGTGGCCGAAAGGCGTCGCATCCGCCGTTAGGGTTTCTCGGCATGTGGCAAGGACAGCAGCCGCCCGGGGGAGAGCAGAACCCGCAGGCGCAGAACAATCCGTACCAGCGGCCGGGCTACCAGCAGCCCAACCCGTACCAGCAGCCCGGGTTCCAGCAGCCGAACCCCTACGCGCAGCAGCCGGGTTGGGGGACGCCGACGGTGGCGAGCACCCCGCAGGCGCAGCCGGGAGGCGGCGGCAACGGCGGTAACGGCGGCCGTAACCGGACGAAGACGGTCGCGATCATCTCCGCGTCCGCGGTGGCCCTGACCGCCGCGGTGACCGGGTTCGCCGTGCTCGGCGGCAACGACGACACGAAGAACGAGGCCAAGAAGGACACGAGCGCCTCGCCCGCCGTCTCGTCGCCCGCCTCACCCTCGGAGTCCTCGGCCGCAGGCGGCAACCCGCGCGCCGGCGACCCCGAGGAGAAGCCGACGATCGCGGGGTGGAAGGTCGTCGTCAACCCGAAGTGGGGCACCGCCTTCGACGTCCCCGCCGACTGGGAGGTACAGCCCCCCGGTACCGCCCTCGGCTACGAGTGGGAGGACAAGTCCAAGCCCACCGGCTACGACTCGGTCATCATGTCCGGCGCCGCCGCCCTCAAGCCGAAGTGGTGCACGTCCGACGACGACAAGGACGGCAAGACCGACGACACCCGCCTCGGCGTCACCGGCACCAAGGGCGCGTCCGGCGCGAAGAACACCGACGAGATCGCCGTCAACACGCCCGCCTGGTGGGTCTACGGCGGCTACACCAACCCGGACAAGAAGAGCATCACCTTCGACAAGAAGGGCACCCCCTACACCACCGCCGCGGGCATCACCGGCAGCTACGGCTGGGCCCGCTCGACCAACAACCCCACCAAGGGCAAGTGCGCGGCCGACGGCAAGGCGATCACCTTCGGCTTCAAGAACTCCAAGGGCGACTTCGTGTCCTGGACCCTGTCCACGGCGAAGGGCGTCAAGGACGAGGTACCGGACGCGACGATCATGAAGATCCTGAGCACGGTACGGTTGCACGGGGATCCGGTGGAGGGCTGAGGGACGGGGGCGGTGGGGCTGGGGGCAACCGGCCTCCAGCTCGCCGCGCAGGCCGGTCTCCGTGAAGTGTCACGCCGGAGACTCTGAACCCGGGCGAAGCCCCATCCGTCCGGGACTCAGCGAAACGGATCGTCCTCGGTGTTGAGCGGCACACGATCGCCGCGCAACGCGCCTCATGCGCCGTTCACCACGCCCAAGCGCTCTCCCCGTCCACGAGCCTCGGCAGCAAGCTGGCCTCAGTTCCCGACACTGAGAGTCAGACGTGACGCAAAGCCTTCCGACCAACGCCGCAGACAAGGCACTTGACGCAGCCCTCGCCGACGTACGTGCCGAGATCGGACGTGCCGAGACAACCGCCGCCGCACTGCTCACCGGACTCGGCATTCCGTTCGCCGTGCTCATAACCACGGTGCCGGACAAAGAGATCGAGACGGCAGCCGCCGTCCTGCTCGGCCTCGCCGGCACAGGCCTCGTCACAGCCATGCTCGTCATCCTCCTGGTCGTAAGGCCTCTCTTCAGCGGGGACCCCTGCGGGACTTACAGGCTTTGGGCCGAATCCACCCCACTGCAGGTAAGAGAGGACTTGACGACCGATCGACGCGCGGAGCTGATCATCGGGCTTTCACGGGTGGCGAAGCGCAAACATCGCGGCCTGCGCCTGTCCGTCGACATCACGGCCGTATCTCTGACAGAGATGGTGATCGCGATGGTCCTGGCACTCACGTGACCGATCCTCCATAAGGGCCCCGTCCGGAGTCGGCGTTCGGCCGGACGTCCGGGGCCTGACACGTCACACGACGATGTCCGACCCGATCCCCTCACCCGATCCCGAACGCCCCCTCAGGCGGCTCCGGTGAGGCAACCGCGTCCGCGTCCCGCACCGGACGCGCGTCGCCGATCAACTTCCGTAGCCCCGGCCCGTGTTCGACTCGTGCGGGAAACGCGTCGGAGGCGGTGCGCCGGGCCAGGGTGGGGAGGTCGAGGGGGCGGTGGGAGGCGATGAGGACGACGTTGCCGAACCGGCGCCCCCGGAGGACCGCCGGTTCCGCGACCAGTGCCAGTTCCTCGAACACCTCGGCGAACCCGGCGAGTTGGGACCGCAGGAACCCGAACGGCGCCGCGTCCGCGAGGTTCGCGAGATAGACCCCGTCGCGCCGGAGAACCCGGTCCACCTCACGGACGTACCCCGTCGACGCCACCTGTGCGGGCACCCGCGACCCCCCGAACACATCGGCGACGACGACATCGGCGGACGCGTCCGGAGCGGCGCCGAGCCACTCCCTGGCATCGGCGGCATGCAGGGTGAAGTCCCCCTCGGGAAGCGGCAGTTGCTCGACGACCAACTCCAGCAACCCCCGGTCGAACTCGACGACATGCTGCCGGCAACCGGGCCGGGTCACCGCGAGATACCGAGGCAGAGTGAGCGCACCCCCACCGAGGTGCACCACATCGACCCCGTCCGCGATCACATCCAGCACATGCCCGAGCCGCTGGACGTACTCGAACTCCAGATGCTCGGGGGCATCGAGATCGACGTACGACTGAGGGGCCCCGTCCACGGTGAGCAGCCAGGCCCGCTCCCTGTCGATGTCGGGCATGAGCTTGGCGAAGCCATGATCGACGGCGCGGGAAACGGGGAGTGGTTCGGGGTTCACTCTTCCATTGTGCCTGTGGTGGTTTGTCTTTTAGGGGCGCGGGGAACTGCGCGCTCAGCCACATACGGCCCGCAGTCCCCCACTCACCTAACCCAGTACGGCGGTGACAGTCCCAGCCCCCACAGTCCTGC
>DATCQX010000176.1:0-10502 GCA_036569285.1 Streptomyces sp. | reverse complement strand
GGCGCCCGCCGGACCGGGGACGACGATCCTGCTCATGGGCATCGACATCCGCTCGACGCTCACCCGCCAGGAACTGCGGAAGTTCCACGCGGGCGGGCAGGAGTGCAACTGCACGGACAGTCTGATGCTGGTGCACGTCTCGGCGAAGAGGGACCGGATCAGCGTGCTCGGCCTGCCCCGTGACTCACTGGCCCGCATCCCGGAACACCGCGACCCCCGGTCCGGGGCGTGGGTGCCCGGCCACGACGCGAAGATCAATGCGGCGTTCGCGGAGGGCGGGGCGCCACTGTCCGTCCGCACGGTCGAGGAGATGACCGGGGTCCGCGTCGACCGCTACCTCCAGGTCGACTTCCGGCGGTTCATCGACTCCGTCAACGAGGTGAACGGCATCGACGTGTGCACGTCCCACCACCTCGACGACCCGGGGACCAAGCTGAACCTCGCACCCGGCACGCATCACCTCGGCGGCGGCCACGCGCTCCAGTACGTCCGCTCGCGGAAGGTGGACGGCGCCGCCGACCTCGGGCGGATCCAGCGTCAACAGCGCTTCCTGGTAGCGGCGTTGAAGAAACTCAGGGCGAACCCGGCAGACCTGCTCCACCTCAGCCGCACCCTGCTCGGCTCGGTCAAAGTGGACCAGGGCTTCAAGGACAGCGAACTAGCCGCCCTGGCCGGCGTACTGACCCAACTCCCCGCCTCCGCAACCGAGTTCGCGACCGTCCCCATCGCCGGCTTCAACGACGACATCCCCGGCGTCGGCTCCACCCTGCGGTGGGACCGGGAACAGGCGGACGAGGTCTTCACCCGCCTGCGGGAGGACCGTGAACTGACACCGAAGGGTTCACAGCAGCACCCGTCGGACCCACCGCGCCTCGACGCGGGGTACGAGCCGGTGCGGGGCGCGGTGCTGGAGTGCGGCTGACACCCTCGCGGTGACCGCCGTGAAAAACGCTTGGACGGCGTGGGTGCCCGCGCGGGACACTTCCCGTTCCTCCTCCGATTT
Organism: Streptomyces sp.; assembly: GCA_036569285.1. Lineage (GTDB taxonomy): Bacteria > Actinomycetota > Actinomycetes > Streptomycetales > Streptomycetaceae > Streptomyces. The sequence continues at coordinate 9,499 of DATCQX010000176.1, read as the reverse complement.
GTCCCCGCTTGCGTGCCCTTTCGTGTGCGTGCGGGGCCTGAGCTGCGCAGGGACGGAATGGATACGGCTGAATCACGCAAGGGCGCGGTGATGCTCGCCCTTCGGTACTACGGAAGGGAGTTGGGACGGCTCAAACGGTTGGCGCTGCCAGGGTTGCTGCTGCCCGCGCTGGGGAACGCGGGCATCAACTACGTGGCACCGCTGGTGGTGGCGAAACTGGTGGGGCGGATCGCGGACGACGGTGAGGTGGGGGTCGCGACCGCGTGGCCCTATGTCGTGGCGTTCGCCGTCGTGATGCTGGGCGCGGAGGCGCTGTGGCGGATCGGGATCCACTGTCTGAACCGGGTGGACGCGCTCGGGGTCGAGAATCTGTACGTCGTCGGCATGGACGAACTCTTCGCGAAGGACGCGGCGTTCTTCCACGACAACTTCGCGGGCTCCCTCACCAAAAGGGTGCTGAGTTTCGCCTCCCGGTTCGAGGAGTTCGCGGACACGCTGGCCTTCCAGGTCGTGGGCAGCCTCGTGCCGCTGGTGTTCGGGTCGGTCGTGCTGTGGACCTACGAACCCTGGCTCGTCGTCTGCCTGTTGACGATGATCCTGGTCACCGCCGTCGGCGTGACACCGCTGATCCGGCGCCGTCAGCGGCTCGTGCGGGAGCGGGAGGAGGCCATCGCACGGGTGTCCGGGCACGTCGCCGACAGCCTCATGAACATGGACACCGTGCGGGCGTTCGCCGCCGAGGAACGCGAAGCGGCCGAACACCGGGTGCGTGTCGCGGAGTCCAAGCGGCTGATGCTGCGCTCGTGGGATTACGGGAACCTGCGCATCGACACGTTCGTCGCGCCGATGTCCGTCCTCACCAACGCGCTCGGCCTGCTGCTGGCGGTCCTGCTGGCCGGGGGCGGGCACAGCGTGGAGGCCATGGTTGTGGCGTTCACCTACTTTATGAACGCTACGCGCATTATGTTCGAATTCAACCAGATCTACCGGCGCATGGAGAGCTCCATGACCGAGGCGGCGCAGTTCACCGAACTGCTGCTCACCTCACCGACCGTCGTGGACCCCGCCGCGCCCGAACCACTGGCTCCCCGCTCCGCCGACGTCCGCTTCGACCAGGTCACCTTCGCCCACGGCGGCGGCGACCCCCTCTTCCACAAACTCGACCTGGACGTGCCGAGCGGGACGAAGATCGGGCTCGTCGGCAGGTCGGGCGGCGGGAAGACGACGCTGACGCGGCTGCTGCTGCGCATGACCGACATCGACGGCGGACGCATCCTCGTCGGCGGACAGGACATCAGCAAGCTGCGCCAGGCCGACCTGCGCAGCCTCATCGCCTACGTCCCGCAGGAACCCGCCATGTTCCACCGCACCCTGCGCGACAACATCGCCTTCGCCCGCCCCGACGCCACCGACGCGGAGATCCGCAGCGCCGCCGAGGCCGCCCACGTCACGGAGTTCGCCGACGCGCTGCCCGACGGCTTCGACACGATGGTCGGTGAACGCGGCATCAAACTCTCCGGCGGACAGCGCCAGCGCGTCGCCCTCGCCCGCGCGATCCTGCGCGATGCCCCCATCCTCCTTCTCGACGAGGCCACCAGCGCCCTCGACTCCGAGAGCGAGATCCTCGTCCAGGACGCCCTGTGGCGCCTCATGCAGGGCCGCACCACTCTGGTCGTCGCCCACCGCCTCAGCACCGTCGCCGGCATGGACCGCCTCGTCGTCCTCGACCGGGGCCGGATCATCGAACAGGGCAGCCACACAGAACTCCTCGCGGCGGAGGGCGCGTACGCGAGGCTGTGGCAGCACCAGTCGGGCGGGTTCCTCGACGACTCGGATTCGGCCGACGCGGCGGGGGTGAGAGCGTGAGCTGAAGGGGGCCTCACGGCCTCACCGCCGCGACCGCGCCCGGCTCCCCCTCGGCGCCTTCACGAACTGCATCTCCAGTGCCGGGGGCGGGTCGGCCACTCCCGGTCCGCCCGCCTCGGCCCACGCGATGAGTTCCTCGGTGGCGTCGTCGTCCGTGGCGAAGCCGATCCAGGTGGAGCGGGCGCCGGCGAGGCGGGCGGCGGAGGAGGGCTGGACGACGATGACGTTGGCCTGGTCGCAGGGGCCGAGGCAGTCGGTCGTCCGGACGGTGAACGTGCCGCCGGAGGCCGCGGCGGCGGCCCGGAGGCGGTCGAGCTGCCAGGCGTGGTCGAAGCCGGGGTTCTTGCGGCGGTCGCCGCAGCAGCAGCCCCTGCACACGACGAGTGTGCAGGGGGCGCCGCGCTGGGAGGGGAACGGCATCAGGAGGCCGAGAGGCCGACGTGGGCCAGGGCCTGGCGCAGCAGGAAGCCGTGCCCGCCGGGCATCTCGCTCTGCACGGCCGGGGAGGCCGCCTCCTGCGGCTCGAACCAGACCAGGTCCAGGGCGTCCTGGCGCGGCTGGCAGTCGCCGGTCACCGGCACGATGTACGCGAGCGACACCGCGTGCTGACGCGGGTCGTGGTACGGCGTGACCCCCTGTGTGGGGAAGTACTCGGCCACCGTGAACGGCTGGAGCGCGGCCGGCAGCCGGGGCAGCGCCACCGGCCCGAGGTCCTTCTCCAGATGCCGCAGCAGGGCGTCGCGGACGCGCTCGTGGTGCAGGACCCGGCCCGAGACCAGGGTCCGGCTGACATCGCCGTCCGGTCCGATGCGCAGGAGCAGGCCGATGCTGGTGATCTCGCCACGGTCGTCCACGCGGACGGGCACGGCCTCGACGTACAGGATCGGCATCCGGGCGCGGGCCAGTTCGAGCTCGTCCTGGCTCAGCCAACCGGGCGTGGTCTCGGTCATGTCAGACATTGCTTGATCATACTTTCAGAACCGGTCGTTCAGCCGGTAGATCCGGCGTGCGTTCTCCGCGCCCGCCCACCGGGCCAGCCGCACCGCGTCGTGCGGACTCAGCTCGCCCGCGTCCACCCGGCCCTGGAGAAGGTCCCCGAGACCCCGGCGGAACGCCAGCGCGCCGAGCGCGTAGAACTCGGCCACACCATAGGCGTCCGAGCTGTACAGAAGCTTCCCGAACGGTGTGATCTCCAGCGCTTCCGCCAGCACCGCCTCAGCCCGCACCGGCCCCACATGGTGCAACGTCAGCCCCACATCCAGATACACCTGCGCGAACACCGAGGTCAGATAGGCGGCCTGCCGCTGGAACGGCCAGCAGTGCAGCAGCATCACCGGCACGTCGCCGGGAATCGCGCGCAGCCAGTCCGTCAGCAGACTCGGATCCGCCCGGTGCAGCCGGATGTCCCCGTCCCCGAACCCGGTGTGCAGTTGCAGCGGCACCCCCGACTCGACGGCCGTCCACAGCAGATGGCGGACGAGGACGGCGCTGTCGAGGCGCCCTTCTCCCGCGAGCCAGCTCCGCGCGGCCCGCGTGATCTCCTCAGGCCCCGGGCGTGTCGGGTCCAGGGCGAACCCGGTGCGGTAGGCGGCGACCGACTTCACGGCGACCACCCGGGGACCCCGCACGGCTTCGTGGACGGCGCGCGTGAACTCCTCGGCGTAGGCGTCCGGTTCGACCCCGTCCGCCTTCAATCTCTCGGCGATCGACTCCAGTCGGACCACCTCGTACGCCGTTCCCCTCGCCGCGTCCGCGAGTTCGGCCGGGGTCGTGAGGGGGATCGGGGTGTGACCGGTGTCGACGCAGAAGGTGTGCGTCCGGGAGGCGTGCAGGAAACGCCGGTTGACCTCCCCGGCGCCCAACTCGGCCCGCCTGGCGAGGTATTCGTCCGGCGGCGCGTGCGGCGGGAGGTCGAGGACGGGGGCGCAGTGGCGGCGGACGGCGACGCCCGTGGGCGTGTCGAAGGGGGTGACGCCGCCCTCGGTGAGGAGGGACTCGAAGGCCGGGCGGTCGAGGTCGTGGGCGGTCACGCCGTGGCAGTGGTGGTCCACCAACTCCACTTCGGCGAGCGCCTCGTGGACGGACATGTCAGTAGACCCAGCGGTAGAAGGCGGCGACCTGCTCGTCGTCCAGGCCCTGGACGGCGGCGAGTTCGCCCTCGCGGACCGCTGTCACCGCGTCCGCGAGGACCGGGCCGAGAGCCGCGCGCAGAACCTCGTCCTCGCGGAACTCGGCGATCGCCTCGGAGAGTCCGGCGGGCAGGCGGCGGACCTCTCTGCTCGCGGCGTCCCGCGCGTCGAGCCCGGCCGGATCGCCCTTCGTCTCCTGCGGGAGGCTCCGCTTCCCGGCCAGGCCGTCGAGGCCGGCGGCGATCAGGCAGGTCAGGGCCGCGTACGGGTTCGCGGCGAGGTCCACCGGCTTGACCTCCAGGTTCGCCTGCTCGGCGCGGTGCCCCTTCGTGCCGGGGACCAGCCGCAGGGCCGTCTCCCGCGTCTCCAGGCCCCAGGCGGTGAACACCCCGGCCCACTGGGAGGGTTGGAGACGGAGATAGCTGGCGGGGCTGGGGGCGGTGACCGCCATCAGGGCGGGCAGGCGGGCGAGGACACCGGCCGTGAAGGACTCCGCGTCCGGGGTGAGGCCGTGCCTGCGGTCGCCGCCCGTGTGCAGGTTGCGGCCGTCGCGCCAGGCGGAGAGGTGGACGTGGCCGCCGTTGCCGACGCCCGTCGCGGCCACGGCCGGGGCGAACGAGACGCGCAGGCCGTGCTGCCCGGCGACCGCGCGGATCGTCTGCCGGGTCAGGACGCTGCGGTCGGCCGCCGCGACCGGGTCCGCCGCGCCCACCGAGATCTCGAACTGGCCCGCCGCGTACTCCGGATGGACCTGGTCGACGTCCAACTCCTGGGCCGCGCACGCCTCCAGCAGGTCCGCGAGGAACGCGCCCAGCTCCACCTGGCGGGTCGCTCCGTACGCCGGGGCCGTCGTCACCGGCACGAACTCGCCCGGCGGGGCCGTGTCCAGGCCGAGCGTCCACTCGATCTCGATCGCCGCGCGGAAGGTCAGGCCGTGGGCGAGGGCGGCCCGCTCCTCGATCCTGCGCAGGGCCGTGCGGGAACAGCCCGGGTGCGGGGCGCCGTCCTGGGTGATCCGGTCGACCGGCGCCCACGCCCAGCCGGGCTGCGCGGCCAGGACGGTCAGCAGGTCGAGGTCCGGGTAGAGGCGCAGGTCGCCGTCCGGGGAGCCGAGGACGTCCGTCGTGACGATGTGGTCGTTCGCGAGGAACGTGTCGAAGACCGGGGACATGCCGACGCCCCAGGCCGCCGCCGAGGGGAGCTTCGCCGTGGGGACCGCCTTGACGCGGTGCACGCCCGCCGTGTCCACGTAGGCGAGGACGACGCCGTGGACCTCGCGGGCGGTCAGCTCCTCGGCGAGCGCGCCCGCCCGCTCGACGTCGCCCGGCCTGCCGCCGGGGGTGGGGTCGGCGAGGGTGGTCATACGGGGCCTCCTCGGGTAAATCGGGCTGTTGGGACAGGGTTTCACGGGTGAGGCGTGCCGGTGAGACGGTTCGGGGTGCCTTTCGGGTGCCCCGGTACTGTGATGATCGGACCGATCTCGTACGGAAAGCAGGACATGCCCCACTCCGCCGCGCCCCAGCTCACCTCGGACACCGTCCCGGCCGGGCCGTCCGTCCCCGACATCCGCCTGATCGTCACCGACATGGACGGGACACTCCTCGACGACGAGAAACAGCCACCTGCGGGCCTCGGGGACATGCTGGAGCTGCTCCGCGAGCGCGGGATCCTCTTCATCCCCGCCAGCGGACGCCAGTACGCCACCCTCGAACGGGACTTCACCGGGCTCTGCGAGGGCATGGTCTTCATCGCCGAGAACGGCACGTACGTCGTACGCGACGGCCTTGAGCTCAGCTCCGATCCGGTCGCGCCCGAGGTGGCCGCGGAAGTCGTCCGCACGGTGAGGCGGCTCGCCGCGAGTGGCGTCGACGTGGGGGTCGTCGTCTGCGGGAAGCAGTCCGCGTACGTCGAGCAGACGGACCCGGCGTTCCTCGCGGAGGTCAGGCGCTACTACCTCCGCAACGAGATCGTCGACGACGTCAGCGCCGTCGACGACGACATCATCAAAGTCGCCCTCTACACCTTCGGCTCCGCCGAGCACGACGTCGCCCCCGCGTTCACCGGCTTCGCCCGCACCCACCAGGTGGTCGTCTCCGGCGAACACTGGGTGGACCTCATGAACCCCACCGCCAACAAGGGGGCCGCCCTGCGCCGCCTCCAGGGGGAGCTGGGCATCACCCCGGCCCAGACCATGGTCTTCGGCGACTACCTCAACGACCTCGAAATGCTCGACGCCGCCGAGTGGTCCTTCGCGATGACCGGCGCCCACCCGGAGGTGATCCGCCGGGCACGGCACCTGGCGCCGTCCAACAACGAGAACGGCGTCCTGCGCACCATCGCGCGCGTGCTGGACCTCGGTGCGTGAGCCGCATGTCCGACCCCGCCCGCCTCACCCTCGACCTCACGGCCGCCCTCGACCTCGCCCGCCTGGCCGACTTCTACCGTGATCTGCACCGCCATCCCGAGCTGGCGTTCCAGGAGCACCGCACCGCAGGGAAACTCGCCGCGCGCCTCAAGGGCGCCGGGTACGAGGTGACCGAGGGCGTCGGCGGGACCGGGGTGGTCGGGGTGCTGCGGAACGGCCCCGGGCCCGTCGTGTGGCTGCGGGCCGACATGGACGCGCTGCCGGTGCGCGAGGCGACCGGGCTGCCGTACGCGTCCGGCGTCGAGGGCGTCATGCACGCCTGCGGGCACGACCTGCACGTCACCTGGCTGACGGCCGCCGCCGAGGCGCTGGCGGCCGGGCGGGACGTCTGGGCGGGGACGGTCGTCGTGGTGGGGCAGCCCGCCGAGGAAGGCGGGGGAGGGGCGGCGGCGATGGTCGCGGACGGTCTGCACGCGCGCTTCCCCCGGCCGGACGTCCTCCTCGGCCAGCACGCCGCCCCCGGACTCGTCGGCTGGTTCCCGCACACCCCCGGCCTCACCATGGCCGCCTCGGACGACATCGACGTCGTCGTGCACGGCGTCGGCGGCCACGGCTCACGCCCCGAGTCGACCGTCGACCCCGTCGTCACCGCCGCGCACATCGTCACCCGGCTCCAGAGCGTCGTCGCCCGCGAGATCGCCGCGAGCGAGTCCGCCGTCGTCACCGTGGGCGCCTTCCACGCCGGGACCGGACACAACATCATCCCCGCCGAGGCGCGGCTCTCCCTCAACATCCGTACACGGGACGGGAGTACGCGGGAGAAGGTCCTCGGCGCGATCCGGCGGATCGTCGACGGCGAGTGCGCGGCGGCCGGGTGCCCGCAGCCGCCGGACACCGAACTCTCCGGCCACTACCCCGTCACCGTCAACGACCCCGCCACCGACCACCGGGTGGCCGACACGCACCGCCGACTCTTCGGCGAGCAGGCCGTGTTCGACTTCGGCCCGGTCATGGGGAGCGAGGACTTCTCCCTCCTCGCACCCGAAGGAGTGCCGTACGACTACTGGTACGTGACGACGACCCCGCCGGACGTCTGGGAGGCGGCGGACGGCGAGGAGTTGACGACGAAACTCGCCCACGTCCCCGGAAACCACAGCCCGTTGTTCGCCCCCGACCTGTCGGTACTCCTGCCGGGCACGCGGACGCTGGTGTCGGCCGCCCTCACCGAGCTACAGCACCGTCGAGGAACCGCGTGAGGTCCCCGAACACCTCCGCCCGGTTCGTCTCCGCGAACACCTCGTGCCGAGCCCCCGGATAGACCCGCGACGTCAGCGCCCCGCCGCTCAGCGCCTCCACCCCCGGCCGGCTCTCCGCGAGCGGCACCAGCAGGTCCGCGTCGCCGTGCAGCCACAGCACCGGCACCCGCCCCACGTCCCCACCGCCCGCGACCGTCCGCAGCGTCTTCGCGAACGCCTCCAGCGTCGCCCGCTTCATCGGGCCGTGCCACACCAGCGGATCCGCCTCGTACGCCGCCCCCACCGAGGGGTCCCGGGAGAGCGCGGCCGGGCTGATCGGCACGTCCGGAATCACGTCGTGCGCCAGGAGCCGCCCCGGCACCGCCCACTCCCCGAGCACCGGCGCCGACAGGACCAGCGCGGCGAGATCGGCGGACCGGCGCTGGGCGAGCCGGGCCGCGATCAGGCCGCCCATCGAATGGCCGACGACGACCAGCGGCAGCCCCGGATGCTCGGCCCGCGCCCGATCCAGGACCGTCTCGACGTCCGTGACGACGTCCTCGAAGTCCTCGACCAGCACCCGCTCGCCGTCCGACAGCCCGTGCCCGGCGTGGTCCGGGCCGACCACGACCGCGCCTCGCGCGTGCAGCACCCCGGCCACCTCCTCGTACCGGCCGAGGTGTTCGCCGTAGCCGTGGACCAGCAGCGCGAGGTGGCGGGGCGCCGGGTGGGGCCAGGTGTGCACCGCGATCCGGCCACGGGTGCCGGGCAGGAGACGGACGTCGGCCATGGGCTCCTCCAGAGAGAAAGGTCTCATGCGGCGAGACGCTCCTTACCTACCCCGGATACGTGGGCATAGCATCGGTCAACGCAATGGACACGATGACTCTGTGGCACATCACCGGCTGGGAGTTCGCCGCCCTCGCCCTCGCCGCCCTCCTGGTCGGCTTCTCCAAGACGGCCGTCAGCGGCGCCAACACCGTCAGCCTCGCCGTCTTCGCGGCGGTCCTGCCGGCCCGCGCCTCCACCGGCGTGCTGCTGCCGATCCTGATCGCCGGGGACGTCCTGGCCGTCCTCACCTACCGGCGGCACGCCCACTGGCCCACCCTGTGGCGGCTCTTCCCGGCCGTCGCGGCGGGGGTCGTCGTCGGGACGGTGTTCCTGCTGTGGGCCGACGACGGGGTCGTCCGCACCTCCATCGGGGCGATCCTGCTGCTGATGGCGGGGGTCACGGTGTGGCGCAGGCGGCAGGCGGAGACGCCGGACGACCCCGACGCGGTCGTCACCCGGGCCGGGCGGTTCAAGGCGCGGTCGTACGGGGTGCTCGGGGGGTTCACGACGATGGTCGCGAACGCCGGGGGCCCCGTCATGTCCATGTACCTGCTGTCCGCCGGGTTCCGGAAGCTGGGGTTCCTGGGGACGTCCGCGTTCTTCTTCCTCATCGTCAACGTGACGAAGGTGCCCTTCAGCGCCGGGCTCGGGCTCATCGACGGGAACTCGCTGCTGCTGGACGCGGCGCTCGTGCTGTTCGTCCTGCCGGGGGCGCTGATCGGGAGGTGGGCGGTGGACCGGATCAACCAGCGGTTGTTCGAGCAGCTGGTGATCGCCGCGACGGTGCTGGGAGGGTTGCAGCTGCTGCTGCGGTGAGCCACGCCGACGTCGCCTCCAAGCCGCCGAACGTGTACAGGTGCAGTCCCACCTCGCCGTGCCTCTCCGGCGATAGCTGTGCCGCCAGCTCTCCCAGGAAACGGTCCGGGCCCGCCGTCCCCATCAGCTGCGTCAGCGAGAAACCGTACTTGCGCGCTATGCCCGCGCTCGTCGTGACGCCGAAGCGGCGGGCGTACGACAGGAGGCGGCGGACGCCGGCCGGGCCCGGGACGCCGATCCGCACCGGCAGGGTGACG
>DATCQX010000175.1:0-2298 GCA_036569285.1 Streptomyces sp. | reverse complement strand
GTCTCCGGGCCGATGTACTGGCGGGCGCTGGTGGTGCGGCAGGGGGTCGACAAGGGGTATCCGGCGCAGCTCGCGCGGGCTACGGCGGGGGCGTTGAGGGCGTTGTGAGGGGTGGGGCGGTGGTGTGAGGGGTGCGGGCCGTGAGGTGTGGGCAGGGGACCGGGATTCCGCCCACGCTTCTGGAGCGCCGTCCGGACGTCGCCGTCCTCGACGGGCTGTCCGCCTCTGGGGGACCGCGTCCGATCCCGAGGGCGTCACCGCGTCGACGGCGCGCCGATGGCCCGTCCGCGTGATTCTCCGCTCGGCCGGTTGCCCCGACGCCCCCGGCCGTGCCCCGAGAACACCCCCTCGGGGCCGAACTCGAAGGGTGTGCCCAGCGCGTCCCCCACGGCGGAGCCGAGGACCGCACCGATGGCGCGGGAGCGCCGAGACGTCTCTTTGCCTCCCGCCGACACCGCACCCCCGTCCTCTTTCCGCACCGCCGACACCGAACCCCCCTCCGGCACAGAGCCTCCCCCGCCCCTACTTCCGCGCCGCCCCGGGATGCAGTCGTACCCACCCCTCCCAGGCGGACGAGACCATCTCCCGCACGTCGTGCTTCGCCTTCCACCCCAGCTCGGTGGCGATCCGCTCGGCGGAGGCGACCACGCGCGGGGGGTCGCCGGCCCGGCGCGGGTGGAGTGCGGGGGGCAGGTCGTACCCGGTGACGGAAGAGATGAGGTCGATCATCTCCCGGACGGAGACGCCCTCGCCGCGGCCGATGTTGAGGGTCAGCGCGCGCCCCGGGGCCGCCTGGAGCGCGCGGGCCGTCGCGACGTGGGCGTCGGCCAGGTCGACGACGTGGATGTAGTCGCGCACGCACGTGCCGTCAGGAGTGGGGTAGTCGGCGCCGAAGACGCGCGGGGCCTCGCCGGTGGTGAGGCGCTCGAAGACCATGGGGACGATGTTGAAGACGCCGGTGTCGGCGAGGGCGGGCTCGGCCGCGCCCGCGACGTTGAAGTAGCGCAGGCACGCCACCGACAGCCCCGTCGCCCGCGCGGTCGCTCTCACCAGCCACTCGCCCGCCAGCTTCGTCTCCCCGTAGGGCGACATCGGCAGGCACGGCGTCTCCTCGGTGACCAGGTCCACGTCGGGCATGCCGTAGACGGCCGCCGAGGAGGAGAACACGAACGACGCGACGCCCGCCTTCGTCACCTCGTCGAGCAGGACGCGCAGCCCCTCGACGTTCTCCCGGTAGTAGTGCAGCGGGCGCTCCACCGACTCGCCGACCTGCTTCTTCCCCGCCAGGTGCACCACGCCCGTCACCTCGTGGGCGGCGAGCGTGGACGCCACCCGCTCCGCGTCCAGCGTCGACCCCTCCACCAGCGGCACCTCCGCCGGGAGCCGCTCGGCGATGCCCGTCGACAGGTCGTCGTACACGACCACCCGCTCGCCCGCCGCCGCCATCGCCCGCACGACATGCGCCCCGATGTACCCGGCGCCCCCCGTGATCAGCCACGTCATGTACGGCCTTCCCCTCCACGTCTCGACCTCGCTGACCCCAGTCAAGCAGGCGTGGGCTCCCGGCGCAGAGCCTGTGGATAACTCTCCGTACCGCCCTCGGCGCGGTCCGTGGTCGCTCGCCAGAGGCGGACGAAGGACAGCGCCGCGGCCGTCAGCAGCAGGCCGTTGCGCAGCAGCATCAGGCAGCAGCCGGCCCAGGAGCAGCTGGTGAGCGTGAAGTACAGACCCGGGAACACGGCCCCGCTGACCGCCGTCGCCGCCAGGACCAGCGCGGCGATCGGCCGCTGGACCGTATGCCGGGAGGTCAGGCACACCGCGGACAGCCCGACCAGCCAGATCATGTACTGCGGGCTGATCACCCGGCTGGTGACCGTGAACAGCAGGACGGCGCACAGCGCCGCGTCGAACGGCGTCGCGGACGTGTGCCGCCGGGAGCGCAGCCGCCACAGCAGGAGCAGCGCGAAGGCGACGGCCGTCAGCGCCAGGGAGGCGTCGGCGACGGCGCCCACGTGCGGGCCGACGAACTCTATGGCCCCGTACTGGTAGCGCACGGCACCCGGCCAGCCCGCGTGGGTGGCGAACATCAGGAGGGTGCCGCCCAGCGACTCGATCTGCACGCCTCGCCCGCCCTGCTGCCGCAGGAACGAGAACGGATGCGCGAAGGCCGCCGCCAGCACGGCGAGGACGGTGACGGCGGTGACCGTCGCCCCCGCCCACGCCGCGCGCGTGGGACGGCCCTTCGGCACGCCCAGGAGCAGCAGCGCAGGCCACACCTTCACCACCGCCCCGAGCGCC
>DATCQX010000174.1:0-6262 GCA_036569285.1 Streptomyces sp. | reverse complement strand
TGCTAAGGTCTACGACGTCAGCAGGCGCCGCTAGCTCAGTTGGTTAGAGCAGCTGACTCTTAATCAGCGGGTCCGGGGTTCGAGTCCCTGGCGGCGCACTTGACGGAAAGGCCCCTCGCGGAAGCGGGGGGCCTTTCGCGTGTCTTGTTCACGCCCCTCTAGGGGATACCCGTAGTACCCCGGCGCAGCCGCCCCGGCGCACCCGGCGAAGCCGCCCGGCACCCGCACGCAACCCTCCCTCAGAAGTACTACGGGTATCACCGGGGCGTGATCTTCACCGTCCACGCCCCCGAAGCCGTCCGCCCCTCCACCTCCACCCGCACGGCCCGCTCCCCCGGCACGCCGGGCACGGTGAAGCTCTCCCCCGCCCCCACCGGGGCATCCGCGAGCGGCGGGTAGACGGACCGCTCCCAGCACGCCTCGCTGCGCGGATGCGCGTCGACGACCTCGACGGGCCCGTGCCCGGAGTCCGCCGCGCTGTGCACCCGGTAGACGAGCACCCCGGCCCGGCAGGCGGCCACGTCGTCGCCGGCGGGCCCGCGCGCCTCGAAGGCGAGCGCGCTGCCCGGCCCGGTCCGCACGACCGCGAGCTTCGTCCCGTTGCCGAGCCCGAACGCGGGCGAGCCGGAGGCGCGGGTGATGGGGACGCCCGGCCCGGCGGCCAGCGGTTCCAGGGTGAGGCGAGTCGCCCCGGAGTCCCGTACACACACCACCTGGCGCGGCTGGAGCCACCCCAGCTTCCACTTGTGCCACCCGAACAGGTCGGGAGCCAGCCCGAACTGACTGCCCATCAGATCCCAGTCGCCGACGTACGTGTCCCAGTCGCCCTTGCCGTCGACAGGCCGGTGGTAGAGGTCGGGGAGGTCGAAGACGTGCCCGGTCTCGTGCGCGAGGACCAGCCGGTCCGGCGGATGCTGCTCGAAGACGGTGACGACACGCCGGATCGCGGCGCCGTCCGCCCGCAGCGGCACGTCCAGGTTGACGACCTTCGTCGCGTCGGAGTCGACGCCGGGCGCGTCCGGATCGGCGACGAGGTAGACGACGTCGTACCGCGAGAAGTCGACGTCGGGATCGGCGGCGGCGAGCGCGTCGCGCAGGTAGGCGGCGCGGTGCTCGGCGTTCCAGTCGCGCTGCATGGCGTACGACGTGGACGGCTTCGGCATCCGGATCCACCGCTTGAGGGGGTGGGAGCGCAGGCTGAAGCGGCCGTAGGAGGAGCGGCGGAAGAAGTCGGAGGTGGCCGGGAAGTGGTCGGCGGCGAGTTCGGCGGGGGTGGTGCGCGGGCGGCTGTCGGGGAAGGAGAGGAAGACCATCACCGCGTCGAGGGAGCGGACGGGGCGCGGGTAGGCGGCGTTCCAGGTGTCGAGGCCCTCGGAGTGGTGGGCGGTGGTCCGGGTGAGGGCGCAGGGCGCGGTGGAGAAAGGTTCGGCCACCGAGGGGACGCCCGCGAGGGAGCTCGCGGCGAGCGCGGAGAGCGTGGTGAACACGGCCGCTGACGTGCGCAGGCGGGGGCGCGGGAGCGGACGCGGCACGGGGACCTCCGGAGGCGGGCGGATCTGGGGACACCTCCACCCACCCTGTACGGGTTTGTCATACCGCGCGCTGTTTGTCTGCCCCGGACGAGTGAGCCGTACGACGAACCGGGCGACCCCCGACACCCCGGAGCGCTCACGGAACGTCACATGTGGTCCGAGGTCCGCAGAACCGGTCCGGCTGCGGGCAGAAACGATCTGTCAGAAGAGTGGGTAGGTCGTGGACACTTGGCAGTGGCTGCGGTGGTCCGGGCCCAGCCTCTATGATCGGCACACTTTCCTGACACTTTCCTGCGCGGACAGAGATCGAGTGCACTGCGGGAGCGAGCGGTGAGCGGAACGTCCGAAGGGCCGACGCCCGCGGCAGACCTCGACCGGTCCGCCGTTACAGAGAGTGACACTTTGGCATCGGATGGTGCCCGGGGGCCGAACGGCGCCCTCGGCCCGTCCGCGTATCAGGCGGTCTTCGCCGCGTCCCCGTCGGCGATGGCCGTCGTGGGGCGGGACGGGGCGATCGTCTCCGTCAACACGGCCTTCGCGGAGATCCTCGGGGCCGCCGCCGAGGGGCTGATCGGGCGGGTCGCCGCCGATCTGCTCGACCTCGCGTCCGACGCGCGGACTTGGCACTCGTACCGCGAGGTGCTGTGCGGCCGGCAGGCCGAACTCCGGTGCGCGCGGCGGCTGAAGCAGCCCGACGGGCGGGCCGTGTGGGCGCGGGTGACCGTGTCTCCGCTGGGCGGCGACACGCCCGGAGTGCTGCTGTCGGTCGCCGACATCAGCGCGCGGCGCGAACTCCAGGCGCGGCTGCGCCACCTCCAGATGCACGACCCGGTGACCAGGCTCCCCAACAGGGCTTTGTTCTTCGAGCGGTTGTCGGCCGCGCTGGAGCCCGACGCGTACGAACGCGGCGGGACCGGGCGGATCGGGCTGTGCTACCTCGACCTCGACGGCTTCAAGGCCGTCAACGACACACTCGGGCACCGGGTGGGCGACCGGCTGCTCGCGGCCGTCGCCGAGCGGCTCAACTCCTGTGCGGAGGAGGCGGGTCGGGCCAGAGCCGCCGCGCCGCTCGTCGCGCGGCTCGGCGGGGACGAGTTCGCGCTGCTCGTCGCGGACTCCACCGGCACCGACCAGCTCGCGGAGTTGGCCGAGGCCGTCCTCAAGTCCCTTCAGGCGCCGTTCGATCTGGACGGCCAGCGGCTCAACGTCACCGCGTCCATCGGGGTCGTGGAGCGGCACGCCGCAGGGACGACGGCAACGGGCCTGGTGCAGGCGGCGGATACGACGCTGTACTGGGCCAAGGTCGACGGGAAGTCCCGGTGGACGCTGTTCGACCCCGAACGCAACGCCCACCTGATGACCCGTCAAGCCCTCGCCTCCACACTGCGACCCGCCATCGAGCGGGGTGAATTCGTGCTGGAGTACCAGCCGTTGGTCGGAATGTCTGACGGAAAGCTGCGCGGCGTCGAGGCGTTGGTGCGCTGGGACCATCCGCGTTTCGGCCTGCTGCCGCCGAATCGGTTCGTCGGCCTGGCCGAGGAGGACGGCTCCATCGTGCCGCTCGGCCGCTGGGTCCTCGCGAGCGCCTGCCGGCAGGCACGCCGCTGGCAGTTGGACCACCCGGACGAGACTCCGCTCTTCGTCAGCGTCAACGTCGCCGTCCGGCAGGTGTGGGACTCCGATCTCGTCGCGGATGTCGCGGAGATCCTCGCCGAGACCGAACTGGCCCCGGGGCTCCTCCAGTTGGAGCTGACGGAGTCGGCCGTCATGGGGTCCGCCGGCCGTCCCCTCCAGGCGCTCCAGGCGCTCAGCGACATGGGGGTGCGGATCGCCATCGACGACTTCGGGACGGGGTACTCCAACCTCGCCTACCTCAGCCGGCTGCCGGTGTCCGTGCTGAAGCTGGACGGGTCCTTCGTCCGGGGCTTCCAGTACGACGGCTCCGGCGCGCCTCCCAACCCCGCGGACGAGGTCGTCGTCGAGGCCATGATCGACCTCGCGCACCGGCTGGGGCTGACGGTCACGGCGGAGTGCGTGGAGACGGCTTCGCAGGCGGCACGGCTGCGGAGGATCGGGTGCGACACGGGGCAGGGGTGGCTGTACTCGCGTCCGGTGTCGGCCGAGCGGATCGCGGAGTTGCATGTGAGCGGGGGGCAGGGGGCCGCTTCGGGGCCGAGTGCGGCACCCGGGGGCGGGCCGGGCCCGGGGGCGGAGCCGGGCGCGGGGCCCGCGGCGGGGCTGGGTTCGGGGCCTGCACCCGGGAAAAATGGGGAGGTTCGGGCGCTAGGGAGGCCCTAGAGCGGGGCTCAGAGGAGCGATATTCGGCCAACCACCCATGAGTGTCACGGGTGTTGCCGTCCGCCCCTCTCAACTCGTCTTTCCCACACGTCGGTCGAGAGATCGGCGGCGCATCACGCTCCGCGATCGGCGGACGGATGGATCTCGTGTCGCCGGGCGTCACTCGGCGCCCGGCGACCTCACGCTTTTGCCGTCGGCTCCCTCACACCGTGGGCAACGCGTACGCGTCCGCGATCAACTCGTACGAACGCACCCGCATTTCACCCCGGTGCGCGTGGCTCGTCAGCATCAACTCGTCGGCTCCGGTGCGCTTCTGGAGGTCGTCCAGCCCCGCGCGCACCTCGTCGGCCGAGCCGTGGACGATGTTCGCGGTCCAGGAGTCGATGAACTCGCGTTCGAGTTCCGACAGTTGGTGGGCCTGCGCCTCCTCGGGGGACGGGAAGAGTCCGGGGCGGCCGGTGCGCAGGCGGACCATGTTGAGGCCGGTGGCGAGGAGTTGGCGGCGGGCCTCGGCTTCGTCGTCGACGGCGAGAGTGGAGACGCCGATGAGGGCGTAAGGGGCGTCCAGGACGGCGGAGGGGGTGAACGACTCGCGGTAGAGGTCCAGCGCCGGCACCGTGTTCTGCGCGGAGAAGTGGTGCGCGAAGGCGAAGGGGAGGCCGAGGACGCCCGCGAGGCGCGCGCTGAAGCCGGAGGAGCCGAGGAGCCAGATCGGCGGGCGGTGGGGGGACTGGACGCCGCCCGGCGAAGTGCCCTGGACGGGGCCGGGGATGGCGTGGATCCGCCGGTAGGGGTGACCGTCGGGGAAGTCGTCGTCGAGGAAACGCGTCAACTCGGCCAACTGCTCCGGGAAATCGTCCGCGCCCTCGTGGAGGCGGTCGGTGCGGCGCAGGGCCGCCGCGGTCGCGCCGTCCGTGCCGGGCGCCCTGCCGAGGCCGAGGTCGACGCGGTTCGGCGCGAGCGCCTCCAGTGTGCCGAACTGCTCCGCGATCACGAGCGGCGCGTGGTTGGGGAGCATGACGCCGCCGGAGCCGAGGCGGATGCGCTCGGTGTGCGCGGCGAGGTGCGCGAGGATCACGGCCGGCGAGGAGGAGGCGACGCCCGGCATCGAGTGGTGCTCGGCGACCCAGTACCGGTGGAACCCGCGCCGCTCGGTGAACTTCGCCAACTCCACACTCGTACGCAGCGCGTCACTCGCCGTGTACCCGCTGCCGACGGTCACCAGGTCCAACACGGAGAGGGGCACCGGCGCCTCGCCCTGAACCGTCCCGCGGATCTCGTCCACCGATTACCTCCTGCGTCGCGTCGTCGACTGACCCTCTGACGCACAACAGGAGACGGTCCCCGTTTATTCCCGCCCGAGGTCGCCACTGCCTGGGTCGGTCCTGTCGTGCCCGTCCAGGGTCGGTCCGGCCCGTCGGCAGGACGTCGCCCCGGCGACACCCCCATTTCCCCGCCCGCTCGTCGTCGAACATCAGATTCCACGCCGGACGCGCCCACTCCCCTACCGGCTCGCCGTCCCAGCGCACCACGCGGTGCGTGACGACGGCGGGGCCGAGCCCGGGGTTCGTCAGCCGGTAGCCGGTACGGCCCGCGCGACGGTCGCGCACGCGGCGGATCTCCAGGATCGGCCGGACCGACTGGCGGTTGCGCTCCCGGGCCGCGCGGGCCTGCTTGCGGCTGACCCACAGGGAGCGGACGGCGACGACGATCGCCGCCACGGCTCTGGCCGTCTCCGCCCGCATCCCGGCCCCCGGTCATGCCTGCACGATCGGCTCCTTCGTGAAGAGGGAGCCCAACTGGGGTGCGTTGACGCGGCGTTCGGTGAGGCGGAGGGCTTCCCAGGCGGTGATCTGGTGGGCGGTGAGGACGGGTTTGCCGAGTTGGCGTTCGAGGGCGGGGAGGTGGGCGACGGTCCGCAGGGAGGTGTCGGGCAGGAGCAGCGCCTGCGCGTCCGTGTGGGCGGCGGGGTGGACGGACGCGGCGAGGTCGGCGCCGAGGGGCGCCGTGGAGACAACGCCCACTCCGCCCTCGCGCAGGAACTCCGTGAAGGCGGGGTCCTCGTGCGCGGTCACCACGGCGACCCGGGTCACCCCGAGCTCCCGGGCCGCGTGCACGAACCCGAACGCGGTGGACGACGCCGGCAGCCCCGCCGTCCGCGCCAACCCCCTGACCTGCCCGATCGCCCCCTCCCACCCCTCGGTCACGGCACCGGTCACACTCGCCCACACGACGGAGTCGGCCCCGGCGAGCCGCAACTCCTCGGTGCACGCGGCGAGCCGCTCCGGCGAGTCCCCGGCCGGGTCCGCGCGGATCAGGTCGATCCGGATGTCACTGCCGAGAAGCTGCTCGACACGGGGGTAGTCGTCCTCGGCGGGTTCTCCCGGGACGAGCAGTCCGAGTGCGGTCATGGTGAGTGGCCCTTCCTCGCT
>DATCQX010000173.1:0-25799 GCA_036569285.1 Streptomyces sp. | reverse complement strand
GCGTCCGGGTCGGTGCGCACGAGGAGTTCGCACCAGTCGGCGACCTCCGCGTGGGACGTCCAGATCTTGGAGCCGGTCACCCGGTAGACGTCGCCGTCACGCCACGCGCGCGTGCGCAGGGAGGCCAGGTCGGACCCGGCGTCCGGTTCGCTGAACCCCTGGCACCACGCCTCCTCGCCCCGCAGGATCGGCTCCAGCCAGCGTTCCTTCTGCGCGTCGGTGCCCTCGGCGGCGATCGTCGGCCCCGCGTGCAGCAGGCCCACGAACCCGGCGCCCACATAGGGCGCCCCGGCCCGCTCGGTCTCCTCCAGGAAGATCAGCCGGACCGTCGGTGAGGCGTCCCAGTGCACGTGCGCGTACCCGGCGTCGTACAGCCGGCGCTGCCAGCCGAGGTCGTACGCGCGCCGGGCGGGCCAGTCGTCGGGGGACGGCTTCGGCGGCAGCATGGGCAGCGTTCGCGTGAGCCACGCGCGCAGGCGCGCGCGGAACTCCTCCTCCTCGGGCGTGTACGCGAGGTCCATGAGGGCTACTTGTCGAGGTCCAGGTCGAGCATGCGGATCGCGTTGCCGCGCATCAGCTTGTAGGTCGTCTCCTCGTCGAGGCCCTCGACGTGTTCCAGGGCGACCTGTTTCGTGTGCGGGAACGTCGAGTCGACGTGCGGGTAGTCCGTCTCGAAGGTGGCGTTGTCGCGGCCGACGACGTCGAGGGAGGCCACCCCGTGCTTGTCGCGGAAGAAGCAGCAGAAGATCTGCCGGTAGTAGTACGTCGACGGCGGCTCCGGGATCAGGTCGCGGACGCCGCCCCACGCGCGGTGCTCCTCCCAGACGTCGTCGGCGCGCTCCAGGGCGTACGGGATCCACCCCATCTGCCCCTCGGAGTAGGCCAGTTTGAGGCGCGGGAAGCGCACCAGGACGCCGCTGAAGAGGAAGTCCATCATCGAGGCCATCGCGTTGTTGAAGGACAGCGACGCCTGGACGGCCGGGGGCGCGTCCGGGGAGGCCGCCGGCATCTGGGAGGACGACCCGATGTGCATGTTGACGACCGTCCCGGTCTCCTCGCAGGCCGCGAAGAAGGGGTTCCAGTAGCCGGAGTGGATGGACGGCAGGCCCAGGTGGGTGGGGATCTCGGAGAACGTCACCGCGCGCACCCCGCGCGCGGCGTTGCGGTGGATCTCCGCGACGGCGAGACCGATGTCCCACAGGGGGATCAGGCACAGCGGGATCAGCCGTCCGCCGCTGCCGCCGCACCACTCCTCGACCATCCAGTCGTTGTAGGCGCGCACGCACGCGAGGGCGACCTCCTTGTCCTGCGCCTCCGCGAAGGTCTGCCCGCAGAAGCGCGGGAACGACGGGAAGCACAGGCTGGCCTCGACGTGGTTGAGGTCCATGTCCTTCAGCCGCTCGACGGGGTCGTAGCAGCCGGGGCGCATCTCCGCGCGGGTGATGCCCTCCAGCGTCATGTCGTCGCGGTCGAAGCCGACGGCGGCGATGACGCGCTTGTAGGGGAACCTCAGCCCCTCGTAGATCCACCAGTCGGCGGGCGGCCCGTCCGGGTCCATCGTGATCTGGTACTTGCCGCCGATGTAGGCCAGTTCGCCGATCCCGGCGGTCAGCGGCTGGGGCCCGCGCGCGCGGTACCTGGCCGGCAGCCAGGTCTCGAAGAGGTGCGCCGGCTCGATCACGTGGTCGTCGACGCTGACGATGCGCGGCAGCTCGCCCATGAGGCCCCCACTCCGATATCTGATGGACCGTCAGATCCTGTCGTCACCGCGCAGACTAGCCCCGCACCCCTGGACCGACAAGGCGCACACCCCTACGATCTGACGACCCGTCAGCCAGGCAGGGGGCCGAAGTGACCGACACGCCCGACACACCCGAAGCGCGCGACACCGCGCACGCCCTGAGCGAAGCCCGCACCCTCTGGGAACTCCTCGACCGCCGCGCCGCCCTCACCCCCGACCGCCCCGTCCTCCTCCAGGAGGACCGCACGATCACCTTCGGCGAACTGCGCCACCACGCCGAGCAGACGGCGGCCGGCCTGTACCGCATGGGCGTGCGCCCCGGCACGGTCGTCGCCTGGCAGCTCCCCACCCGGATCGAGACGGCCGTCCTGCTCTTCGCCCTCGCCCGGCTCGGCGCCGTCCAGAGCCCCGTGATCCCCTTCTACCGCGACCGCGAGGTCGGGTTCGCCCTGCGGGAGTCGGGGGCCGAGTTCTTCGCCGTGCCGGGCGTCTGGCGGGGCTTCGACCACGGGGCGATGGCCCGGCGGCTCGGCGCGAAAGGGGTCTTCGAGGTGTACGACTCGCTGCCCGCCGGGGATCCGGCCGTGCTGCCGCCTCCGCCGCGGGAGGGTTACTCCGTTCGGTGGATCTACTGGACGTCGGGAACGACCTCGGACCCCAAGGGAGTTCTCCACACAGACCGTTCGCTCATCGCCGGCGGGGCCACTCTCGCCCACGCACTGCGCCTGTCGGAGAGGGACGTGGGGTCGATGGCCTTCCCGTACGCCCACATCGCGGGGCCGGACTACACGGTGATGCTGCTGCTCTACGGCTTCCCGGCCGTGATGTTCGAGCGGTTCGCCCTCCCCGAGGCGCTCACCGAGTTCCGGCGCCACGGCGTGACGCTCGCGGGCGGGTCGACGGCGTTCTACTCGATGTTCCTCGCGGAGCAGCGCAAACGGCCGGGGTCGAAGGTGATCCCGACACTGCGGCTCCTCGCGGGCGGCGGGGCGCCGAAACCGCCGGAGGTGTACCACGCGGTGGTACGGGAGATGGGGGTGCAGCTGACGCACGGCTACGGCATGACGGAAGTCCCGATGATCACGATGGGATCGCCGGACGACACGACGGAGAACCTGGCGACGACGGAAGGGAGGCCGCCGGAAGGGATGGAGATACGGATCGTGGACGGCGAGGTCCGGCTGCGCGGCGAGGCCGTCTGCCAGGGGTACCTGGACCCGGCCCAGACCGCCGAGGCGTTCGACGCGGACGGCTTCCTGCGCACCGGTGACCTCGGGTACGTCACCAGCAGCGGGCACCTCGTCCTCACCGGCCGCCTCAAGGACGTCATCATCCGCAAGGGCGAGAACATCTCCGCGAAGGAGATCGAGGACCTCCTCGCCGCGCACCCCGGCATCGGCGAGGCCGCGGTGGTGGGGCTGCCGGACGCGGAGCGCGGGGAGCTGGTGTGCGCGGTCGTGGAACCGGCTTCCCCAGGTGGTGAGCTGGCCCTGGCGGACGTCGTCGCGTACCTGCGCGAACAGGGGCTCTCTGCGCACAAGCTGCCGGAGCGGCTGGAGGTGGTGGAGGCACTGCCGCGCAACGAGACGCTGCGGAAAGTCCTCAAGTACAAGCTGAGGGAACGGTATTCGGGCCCCCCGGAGAGCGCCGTGTGATCAACTGTCCGGCGTGGAGGCGTTGGCGGCGAGTCTCGTGGCAGTGCTGGGGACCCTGCTCGGTGCGGGGGTCACCCACCGGTTCCAGATCCGCGCGGCCGAACGCGCGGAGCGCGTCACGCGCGAGGAACGGCTGCGGCAGGAGCGGATGGACGCGTACGCCGCGTACGCGGGGGCGCTGGTGAACTACCGCCGGGTGCTGCTGGACCGCTGGTTCCGGCTGCACGCGGACAACCTGCCGGAGGAGTCCCACCGGGCCCGCCTGGAGGGATACACCCTGCGCACGACAGCCCAGGAAGCATTGTTCCGCGTCCAGATGCTGACACCGGACGAGGCACTGGTGACACGGGCCCAGGAGACGCTGGAGCTGATCGACCAACTGCACAGAGCCCCCGACCGAGCCGAGCTGGACGCACGCCGCGCCATCACACGCGCGGCGGTGACGGCGTTCGTGACCGAGGCAGGACGGACGCTGTGACGCCCGGCGCCCCTACGCCGAGACCTGACTCGGTTCCTCCTCCGTCGTCGCCTCGTCCAGCGTCCCGTACACGTCGAACAGCCGCCGCACGCCGAGCGCGCCGAAGACCTTGTTGACGTGGGCGTCGTGGCCGCCGCCCGCGGGGAGGACGAGGCGGAGACGGCCGCCGCAGGAGCGCAGGAGGCGGCGGGCCGCGATGAGGACGCCGACGCCGCTGGAGTCGCAGAAGCGGACGCCTGAGAGGTCGAGGACGAGGAGGTGACGGCCCTCGGCCACCTCGTCGTGGACCCGCCGGCGCAGGCTGGTCGAGGTGACCAGATCCAGTTCGCCCGCCACATGGAGCACGGCCCAGCGACCACGCTCCTCACCGGTCACTTTGATCGCCACCACCACGCCCTTCGCTCGCCGGTCCGGAAGCGGTCGTTCCCCGGAAGCGGTCCCTTCGCTTCCCCTCGCGTCCTGCACCGCGGCTGCCCACCGGCCGTTCCCCGAAACACCGGGCCGGAAACGAGAACCGAAGGAATGAGGCTTGTTCCCATCGGATTCGACCCTGTTCGATTCACCCGGCAGACGAGAAGTGATCTGATTCGGTCATGGCCTGATCAGGTCGGGGCAGGGTAGGCGACGGACTGAAAGGCGACAGAGAGGCGACAGGAAAGGCCCTTTATCACCTCGCGACGGTCAGGGGCACACAATGCGACAAAGAAGCAGCGATGTCAGAGGGGCCGACTACATTCGAGGACACGGGTACACACAGGTAAGAGGGGGCCGCATGGCGAAGAAGGACGCACTGCCCCGCTGGGACCGCAAGATGCAGCAGCGGCTGGCGCGAGGCGAGGCGGCGGCGCTCGGCGAGCTGTACGACCGGTTCGCTTCACTTGTGCACGGCCTCGCCCACCGCGTGCTCGGAGACGAACGCGGTGCCGACCGCATCACGCGCGAAGTCTTCACCCACGTGTGGGAGCACCCCGACGCCTACGACCCCAAGCAGGGCCCGCTGCGCACCTGGATCGCCGGCCTCACCCACCGCCTCGCCGTCCAGCACCTGCGCGACACCGGCACCGCCGACCTCGCCCACGGCACCACCCCCGCGGACCTCGAACACCGCGTCCGGCACGCCTCGGTGGCCGCCCGCGCGGACTACATCGTCCAGTCCATGCCGGCCCCGCTGCGCACCGCCCTCGAACTCGCCTACTTCCAGCGCCGCGACTACCGCCAGACCGCCGCCGACCTCGGCGTCACGGAGGACGAGGCCCGTCGCCGCCTGCGCCTCGGCCTCCAACTGCTCTCCACGGCCCACGACAGCGCCGCCCCCGGAGCCCCGCCCGGCTACGGAGGTGCGGCATGAGCAGCGCCGGCCGGCACACCGAGGACCCCTTCGACCCCGGCGAGTACCGCTCCCCCGGCCAGCCGCCGCCCCGGATACCGCTGCCGCGCGCGGCGCTGGAGGGCGGCGGCGCGCGCCCCAGGGGCGCCGAAGCCGATGACGGCGCGCGTCCCAGGGGCGCCGATGCCGACAGCGGCGCCGGGACCGTCGTCCGACAAGAAGGCGGGGGTCTCCCCGTGCCGCAGGAAGACGGGGACGTCCCCGTGCCGCCGACTCCTCCTCTGGAGCACCCGGTGCTCAAGTCACTGCTGGGCGCGTGGGCGCTGGCGGCCTGTTCCGCCGAGGAGGCCGAGGCCGTCGAGGAACATCTCGGCGGGTGCGGGGTCTGCGCGGACGAGGCGCGGCGGCTGCGGGAGGCCGTCGGGCTGCTCCAGCGGCCCGAGCCGCTCGACCTCGACCCCGGGCTGCGCACCCGCGTCCTCGCGAGCTGCCTCGAACGGCGCCCACCGCGCATCCCCGTCCCCGAGTGGGCCCTCCCGTACGACGCGGAGGCCGCCCGGCTCGACGCGCTGCTCCAGGACTTCGGCGACTCCGAATGGCACGCGCCCGTGCGGCTGCGGTGGTTCGAGGGGGAGCGGCAGGAGAGCCGGCGGACGACCGTCGCCGGGGTCATCGCGCATCTGCACGCCGTGGACGGGATGATCGCCGTCGCCCTCGGGCTGGACGATCCCCTCCCGGGCGAGGGCGCCGGGAGCGGGCCCGTCGAGCGGACCGAGTTCTCCTGGCGGACGTCCCGGTTCCCGCACACCCGTACCGTGCGGGGGCCCTGGCGGGCGCAGGTCCACGACATCGTCCGGACGGCGTCCTTCACGGGCAGCTCCGCCGGAGGGCTCGGGGTGTCGTACGGTGCCTTCGAACTGCCGCTGCGGGACGCGTTGTTGGATCGGGCCTTCGAGTGCTGGGTCCATGCGGACGACATCGCGCAGGCCGTGGACTATCCCTACGATCCGCCCGCGCCCCGTCATCTGCGGGCGATGATCGGGTTGGCGGCGCGGCTCCTGCCGGGCGCTCTCGCGGAGAGGCGGCGGGCCGGGCTCGCGGCGCCGCCCGCACGCACCCGCCATCTCGTGCCCGCCGGGCACCCCGGGCGCAGTCTGCGGCTGGAGATCGAGGGGCTCGGCGGGGGTGAGTGGTTCATCCCCCTGGACTCGCCCGCTGCCGTGGGGTCCGCGGAGCACGAGGTCGCGCATGTCGCCTTGGACGACGTCGAGTTCTGCCAGCTCGCCGCCGGGCACATCGCGCCGGAGGAGGCGGCCGCGGGGCAGGTGGGGGACCGGGAGGCGATCAGGGACGTGCTGTTCGCTGCGGCGGCGTTGAGCAGGATGTAGGGGGTGGTGCGGGGGCCTGGGCAGGCGCGGGTTGCGGGGTGGCCGGGGGTCGCTCGCCCGCGCTTGCGGGGTGCCGCTGCGCCCACCCGTGCCGCCCCTAGCGGCTGCCCGCAGCTGGGTGGGCGGCGGGGGCGTGGGTGCGTCGTGGCTTGTCGCGCCCAAGCGACGGAGCCGCACATCGATACAGCCCCGCGCCCCTAAAAACGTGGGTGCACCGCCGTTTGTTTTCAGGGGCGCGGGGCTGTATCTATATGCGGCTGCGCCGCGCGGGCGCGAACGACCACAACGCGCCCGCACCCGCCAACGCAACAGAACCCCCCGAGCTGTCAGGCGAACACAACCGTCCTGCGCCCGTTCAGCAGGATCCTCCGCTCCGCATGCCACTTCACCGCCCGCGCCAGCGCCTGGCACTCCACATCACGCCCGATCGCGACGAGTTGGTCCGGCGTGACGCCGTGGCCCACGCGCTCGACCTCCTGCTCGATGATCGGCCCCTCGTCGAGGTCGGCCGTCACATAGTGCGCGGTCGCTCCGATCAGCTTCACGCCCCGCGTGTGCGCCTGGTGGTACGGCTTGGCGCCCTTGAAGCTGGGGAGGAAGGAGTGGTGGATGTTGATGATCCGCCCGCTGAGCCGCTTGCAGAGGTCGTCGGAGAGGACCTGCATGTAGCGCGCGAGGACGACCAGCTCGACGTCCTCCTCACGGACGATCTCCAGGAGCCGCGCCTCCGCGTCGGCCTTGGTGTCCTTCGTGACGGGGATGTGGTGGAAGGGGATGCCGTACGACCCCACCAGCTCCGCGAAGTCCGTGTGGTTGGAGACGACCGCCGCGATCTCGACGGGCAGCGCGCCGGTGCGGGCGCGGAAGAGGAGGTCGTTGAGGCAGTGGCCGAACTTGCTGACCATGAGGACGACGCGGGTCTTCTCGTCGGCCTGGTTGATCTGCCAGTCCATGTGGAACGAGTCGCCGATCGCGGCGAAGCTGGCGCGGAGCTTGTCCACCGTGACGGGGGCCTCCGCGGAGAAATGGACGCGCATGAAGAACAGGCCCGTGTCGTGGTCCCCGAACTGCTGGCTGTCCTCGATGTTGCACCCGGTCATGAACAGGTAGCTGGACACCGCGTGGACGATGCCGGCCTTGTCGGGGCAGGAGAGGGTGAGGATGTACTGGGCCGAGGGGGCGGCGTCGGTGGGCTGCGCGTTCATGGGCACAGGGTCCCATATGTACGCCTAGGGGCTCGGGGGGTTCCAGTGGGTGGGCGGCTGCGGGCACGTCATGGCTTGTCACGCCTACGAAGCACCCGCCAACGCACCAACACCCCCTACCCCGCCCGCGTAACCATCCGCAGCACCTCCAACGTCTGCGGCACCCCCTCCGGATCCTCCCCGTCGGCGACAGCCATCCGCACATGCGCGTCCCGAGCAGCCCGCACGGCCTCCCCCCACCCGGCGTGCTGGAGGTACGCGGAGACAGGCGCATCCGGCCCCACCTGATGCATGATCCGCAGCACCCGCAGCACCGCGGTGTCGACCAACGCGGCCTCCTGGGAATCACGAAAGATCGTGCCCACGTACTTCTCGGCGGACCAGTTGTCGAGCCAGGTGTCCTCGACGAGGCGGTACACGGCGTCGGTGACGTCGCCGTACCCCTCGACACCGGCGAGCCAGACGTTCTGCTGGAAGACAGGATCGGAGAGCATGTGCAGCGCGGAACGCACATTGCTGCGCCAGCGCCACCACGGCATGTCGTTGAGTGGCATGACGCCCATGGTGGATGAGCGACGGCCCCGACGGGAAGGGTTCTCCGGTCCTTGCAAGGTCATGAATCCTATGATCGCCGACACGTCCTCTCATCTCACCGGCCACCCCCGCCCCACACTGTTCGCACAATTCACCTCCCCGTCACCCCACGTCGACCGCCGGTCACTCCAGAGTTAGGAATGTGACGGAAGCGTGTGTGCCCATGACCGGCAGGCGACGCACGCGCAGCACCTTCCTCCCCAGGACCGGCCGCTCCAAGAGGCCCGCCGCAGCAGGGTCCGTCAGGACCAGAACGGCAACCCTGCTGGCCGCCGCGGCTCTCCTCACCGGCTGCGGAGCCCTCCCCGGCACGGACGACGCCGACAACGCCCCCGTCGTCGTCATGACCTGGGCCCCGCAGGACACCGGCGCGACGAACAAACCCGGCATGCCCGCCTTCGCCGAGGCGTACGCCCGCTGGATCAACGCCAACGGCGGTCTGGACGGCCGTCAGCTCAAGGTCCTGACCTGCAACGACCACAACGACACCGTCGGCGCGGCGACGTGCGCGCGCACCGCCGTCAAGGAGGGCGCCGTCGCCGTCGTCGGCTCGTACAGCCAGTACGCGCAGTCGTTCTTCCCGCCCCTGGAGGGCGCCGGCATCCCCTACATAGGCGGCTACGGCATCAGCGAGAGCGAGTTCACGAGCCCCCTGTCGTACCCGGTGAACGGCGGTCAGCCCGCGCTGCTCGCGGGGCTCGGCGAGGAGCTGGCGAGGACCTGCGGACGGGTCGTGCTGGTCCGGCCCGACACGATCGCCGGGGACACGCAGCCGGTGATGCTGGACGCGGGCCTGGAGACGGGAAGCCACCCGGCGTCGAAGGACCAGCTGGCTGCCGAGGACGCGGCGGAGTACACGACGGTGGCCGAGGCGGCCCTCAGGGGCGCGAACGGCGGGACGTCGGCGAAGAAGGGCTGTGTCGTCCCGGCCCTCGGCGACCGCACCAGCATCTTCATGGACTCGTTCCGCCGGGTCCGGGAGGAGTACCCGCAGGTGCGCACCGCGTCCGTCCTCGGCAGCGTCGACCAGACGGAGATCGACTCGACGGGCGGGGCGCAGGGGCCGTACGAGGGGTCGTACGTCACCGGCTGGTACCCCGTCGCGAGCGACAGGCGCTGGGACGACATGAAGAAAATCATCAAGGAGGAGGCGTTCTCCGACACCCGGATCGAGGCGGAGGACACGGGTGTCCAGACGACGTACCTGGCGTTCACCGTGCTCCGGCAGGCCATCGCGTCGATGAAGGGCGAGAAAGTGACGGCCGATTCACTGAAGGGCGCCCTCGACCACGGTCTGAAGGTCGACACCGGCGGTCTGACACCCGCCCTGAACTGGGAGTTCTCCGGCCGCCTCGGCTCCGTCGGCTTCCCCCGCATGGTCAACGCGAACGTCACCCTCCAGGTCGTCCGCAACGGACGCCTGGTCGCCGCCCGCACGGACTTCGTGGACGTCACGAAGTCCCTCCAGGCGGCGAGCCTGCGCTAAAAACGAGCCTGCATTAAAAATGAGCCTCGGTTAAAAAAGAGTCTCCGTCACAACGCTCAGAGCTGCGTCGGCTGCCGCTCCGTCAACCCGTACTTCTTCGCGACGACGTTCCACAGCCTCGCCGCCTTGCCCTTCTGCTGCGTCGCGGTGCCGCTCTCCTTGTTGCCCTGCGCGGTCTCGGGCGTCGTCCGCGCCTGCCCCTTGCGGCAGCCCTTCTTGTCGCCCGCGACCTGGTCGGCCCAGGCGGCGTAGTGCTCGTCGGCGGCGGCGGACGCCTTCCACGCCCGGGTGAGGGCGGTGGTGAGGGCCTCGTGGTCGGGAAGCTTGTCGACGGACAGCGCCGACAGCTTCGTCACCAGGTCGTTGCGCTGCTGCGCCGCGTCGCGCAGGTCGGACGCCGCCTGGTCGAGGTTGTCGCACGACTTGACGTCGGCGACCGCCTGGATCACCGCCGCGCGGCTGCTGCCGCTGTCCGCGAGGAGCTTGTCGAGGGCCTGTGCCTGCGCCTCGGCGCCGTCCCCGGCCGCGGGGCCGGAGCCCTGGCCCGCGTCGGCGGACGTCGCCACGTTCGTGCTGTTGTTGTCGGTTTTGTCGCCGCCGCTGCCCATCAGGGCTCCGGCGGCGATCCCGACGGCCGCGAGGGCGACGCCCGCCGCCGCGATCAACGGCACCTTCGAGCGGCTGCGGCCACCCCGGCCGCGCCCGCCGTCGTCGTACGCGTCCTGCGGGGCGTAGGCCGCGGGGCCCTGCTGTCTCGGAGGGCCGCCGTAGCCGGGCCGCGGGCCGCCGTACGTCTGCTGCGGAGGGACCTGGCGGGGCGGGGGCGTGGTCGCCGGGGCGTCGCGGAAGAGGTTCTCGAAGCCGGCGGGCGGGCCGCCGTCCGCCGGGATGGGCGGGATGACCTGCGTCGGGGCGGAGTCGGCACCCGGGTAGGAGCCCATCTCCGGGGGCAGGGCGCCCGGAGTGATCGGAGGGAGCACCTGGGTGGCGCCCTCCTCGACGGCGGGGACCGGCGGGAGGTACTGCGTGGCCCCCTCGGAACCCGGGAAACCTCCGGGCTCGGCCCCGGGGAAAGGTCCGGGAGAACCCTGGAATCCCCCCGAGTTCGGATAGCCGCCGTCCACCACGGGCGGGATGTACTGGGTGGCGGCCTCGTCCATCGGGGCGCTCTGCCCGTAGGGGGCTCCGTAGGGGGCGGGCTGCTGGTACACGGGTGCCTGGTCGTACGCGGACGGCGCTGTCGGCGCCCCCTGCCCGTACGTCACCGGCGACTCGCCGCCCTCGGGGGGCAGCGGCCAGCTCTGGGTCGTCGGGTGGGACGGCTGGGCCGGCGGCGGGGTCCAGCCCTGGCCGCTCACCGGGGACGGGTCGGGCTGCGGGTCGTACCGGGGCGCCGCGGGCACCGCCGAGGCGCCCGTCATGCCCGGCAGCAGCGGCGCGCCCCCGTCCGAGGGCAGCACGATGCCTTCGCGCGCGGGTCGCGCCGAGGGCTCCTCGCCCTGTCCACTCTGCGTCACCGAAACTCCTCCGAACGGGGGACTTCACGACAGTCGTCGGCCCACGCTACCGGGTCCCCCCGAAACCCCGGACCACACGGCTCGGACCGTGACCTGCCGCCCTGTGACGTCGATAACAGGCGCAGGCCGCCGTACACGCCGGTACGGCGGTCCCGCGTCGGATCAGGCCGCCGTCTGGAGTTCGAGGCGCGCCCCGAACTCGCGGACGACGGGCTCGTCCCGGTAGGGCTCCAGGCGCTGCTGGAGGTCGTCGAGGTACTCCGCGCCCCGGCCCGAGCGGAGGGTCTCCAGGAGTTCGACCGCCTTGAGTCCCGTGGCGCACGCCTGCTCGATCTCGCGCTGCTGGACGTGCGCGGTGGCGAGCAGGACGTACCCGATGGCGCGGCGCCGCGCGCGGGTCGGGGGGTGTCCGGCGAGGGACTGTTCGGCGCAGCGGGCGGCGGCCTCCGCCTGGCCGAGGTCGCGGTGGCAGTGGGCGAGTTCGTCGGCGAGGTACGCCTCGTCGAAGTGGGCGATCCAGGGCGGGTCGTCCCCGGTGTCGGTCTCGGCGGCCTCCAGCGCGGTGATCGCGCGGGTGGACGACAGCTGCGCCGCGCGGACGTCGCCCAGCAGGGCGTGGCCGCGGGCCTCGGCGGCGTGGAACATCGACTCCGCGCGCGGGGTGACCCGTCCGCGCGCCCCTTCCTGCGCCGCGCGCGCCAACTGGGCGATCTCTCTCGGGTTCCCGAGCTGCGCGGCGAGGTGGCTCATGGACGCGGCGAGGACGTACCCGCCGTACCCTCTGTCCCCCGCGGCCTGCGCGAGCCGCAGCGACTGGATGTAGTAGCGCTGGGCGAGCCCGGGTTGACCGGTGTCGACGGCCATGTAGCCCGCCAGCTCGGTCAGTCGGGCGACGGCGGCGAACAAGTCCCGCCCCACCGCCTCCCGGTAGGACCCCGCGAGCAGCCCGGAGACGACGCTGTTGAGGTAGTGGACGACGACGGGGCGCACGTGCCCGCTGCCGTACTGGTGGTCGAGGTCGACGAGCGCCTGCGTCATCGCGCGGACGGCGGCCACGTCGGACTGCCCGACGCGCGGCCCCGCCGAGCGGGCGACCTGCGCGTCCGGCGCCGAGATCAGCCAGTCGCGGCTGGGTTCGACGAGCGCGGAGGCGGCGACGGAGGAGCCGGAGAGGAAGTCACGCCGGCCGACGTCGCTGCGCCACAGCTCGCAGACCTGCTCGATGGCGCCGAGGACGGTCGGGGAGAACTGGAGGCCGACGCCCGAGGCGAGGTTCTTGCCGTTGGCCATGCCGATCTCGTCGATCGTGACCGTGCGGCCGAGTTTGCGGCCCAGTGCCTCGGCGATGATCGCCGGTGCCCTGCCCCGCGGTTGCTGTCCGCGCAGCCAGCGGGCGACGGACGTCTTGTCGTAGCGCAGGTCGAGGCCGTGCTCGGCCCCGCACATGTTGACCCTGCGGGCGAGTCCGGCGTTCGAGCACGCCGCCTCCTGGATGAGCGCCTGCAACCGTTCGTTCGGCTGCCGCGCGACAAGCGGCCTTGCGGCCATGGCTGTAACCCCCTGTGGCTGCGGTGCCTGCCACGCACCGAGTTGACGTGTCTTCCACCGGTCGGCTCCGGGTCGTAGTCGTACGGGTCGTAGCTCGTAGGTCGTACGGGGTTCGGCTGGTGTGCCCGGACCCGTCACCGAAAAAATCCGGCCGTGAAGATCAGTGCCCCGCGGACATGACGAAAATGCGGGACTTGCGAGGATTGCCGGAGCCTCGCTCAACTGCCGGGCGGAGCCCACCCCTCAGCGTGACTCCCCGTTCCCCCCGATTTGTGCCTACCCGTTCCCCGGCGCTTTCCTGCCACGCGCCCCCAGACGTGCACCCATGCGCCCTGAACCCCGAACCGGTGCTCTCCCCCGCGCACTTGAACATCCGTCAGAGCCGGGTGAGAGCCCGCTTCCGCCCAGGCTTTCGGGCACGCGTAACCCCTCGTGACCGCTAGAGTTGTGCTCACCGTGGAAGAGACCATTGCCGGCGTCGCCGAAGCCACCCAAATCCCGAAGCAGCGCGGGGAAACGCTGCTGGAAACCGCCGTCCGCTATGCCGAGGAGCGTCATTGGGACGTGTTCTCCGGCACCTGGCTGGAACCCGTCGACGGAGTGCAGCGCTGCTCCTGCGGTGACGCCCAGTGTGCCGCTCCCGGCGCACATCCCGTGCGCCCCGACTGGGCGTCCCAGGCGACGGGCAGCGCGACCGTCGCCCGCAGGATGTGGCAGAAGCAGCCGATGGCCTCCATCCTGCTGCCCACCGGCCGCACGTTCGACGCGATCTCCGTGCCGGAGACGGCGGGGTTCCTCGCGCTCGCGCGGATGGAGCGGATGGAGCTGACCCTCGGTCCCGTGACCCTCTCGCCCGACGGCCGCATGCAGTTCTTCGTGCTGCCCGGGGCGTCGGCGAAGGTGCCGGACCTGCTGCGCCGGATCGGCTGGTCGATCGGTTCCCTCGACCTCGACGTCCTCGGCGAGGGCTCCTACGTCGCCGCCCCTCCGACCCGCTTCGGCTCCCGCGCCGTCCAGTGGGCCTGCCGCCCCACCGCCGCCAACCGCTGGCTCCCGGACGCGGAGGAACTCATCTCCTCCCTCGCCTACGCCTGCGGGCGGGATCGGTAAACACGGCCCCTCTGGCCGGTGTTGGCCGTTCGCGAGGGGGCACTGGGAATTCACATCGAACCGGTCGGGCCACCAGGCCCGACCGAAGGAGTTGTGACGCAGGGGCGGTCGGGGTTCGTTCGGGCGGGGACGGACATCCCGTGGCCGAGCCCCAGTTCGACTTCATCGCCCTCAACGAGCGGACCGACGAGACGCGTTGCCCTTCGAGCGCCTCGACGGCGTCGTACACGTCCGCGGTGACACCTCGTTCTCACGTCCGCTCCGCGAACACCCCTTCCAAAAACGGCTCGATCGCCGCGCGCCACCCCTCCGGCTGGTCGTAGTGGACGAGGTGGCCGGCGTCGGGGACCTCGGCGTACTGGCCCCGGGGGAGGACGCGGACCATCTCCTGGGCCTCGGCGCGGCCGAGTTCGCCGTCGAGACCGCGGACGACGAGGGCGGGGCACTGGACCTGGGCGAGTTCCTCCCAGTGCGCGTCGTAGACCCACGTCTCTCGGGACTTGAGCATCTGCTCGGGTTCGAAGACGGGCCGCCAGCCGTCCCCGGACTCGTGCATCACCTCGGCGTAGAACGTCCCGCGCGCGGGGTTGGGCCGCTCGACCCACGGATCGTCCTCCCCGAACCACTTGCGGACGTCGGCGAGGGTGGCGAAGGGAACGGGCCAGGACTTGAACCAGTCGGCCCACTCCCGCTGGGAGGCCGCGCCGAGAGCGGACGCCCGCATGTCGCAGACGACGAGCCCCCGGACGAGATCGGGGCGCTTCGCGGCGAGCTGCCACGCCGTGAGCGCTCCCATGGCGTGCCCGATGAGGACGGCGGGGCCGAGCCCGAGCTGCTCCAGCGCGGCCTCCGCGTCCTCGACGTACGCCTCACGGGTGAACGCGGCCCGTGGAGGCTTCTCGCTCTGCCCGTGCCCCCGCTGGTCCAGCGCCACCGCGCGGTGCCGGCCGGAAAGCCAGCGGGCGGTGGACGCCCAGTGCGAGGCCCGCCCCATGAGGCCGTGGAGTAAGAGGACGCCGGCCCCGGCGCCACGGCCTCCGGCATCACCGGCCCCGGCGCCACCGTTCACGGCACCACTGCCCACGGCGTCACCCTGCACGGCATCACCCGAAAGAGCACCCCGCGCACCGCCCTCTCCCGGGACGGCACCCCGCGCCACCCCCTCAGCGGGCGGCACCCCGCGCTCGTCCGCCTCGGAACCCGGCCCCCGCCCGGCCTCCTCCGGCGCCCCCGGCTGGTCCGGAATCGGCTTGGGCGGATCACCGAACTCCCAGGCCACGAGGCGTACCCCGCCGGCCCCGGTCACCTCGATGCGTCGCGCCATCGGTTCTGGCACCCCCCTGGCTCCGCTCGGCCCGCCCGCTCCCGCTCGAGCCCACCGGTCCGAGTCTCAACCGCTTCGTGTCTGCCGTCGTACCACTAACGCCCTGTCCCGCCACCGCCGTCGGCCGCCCCGCTCCCGCCCGCCCGAAGCGTGGCCTCCGCTTGCCGCGGCCCCTCATTCGCAGCGTATCGAATACACATTCGAGAAACGGAGTATCCGGTGGCAACACCCCTCGTTCGAGTGACCACGCTCAAGGAATGATCGCCGCTGCCGAGGGGAGATCTTCAGCGGGAGGCGGGCCGGTCGGGGAAACCGGTCCGAGGGGAATGACCCTGGGAGCTCGGGGCTCCGGGTCAGCACAGGGGAGGACAGGCCCCGGTGCCGCAAGGCACCGGGGCCCTTCTCACGTCTGCGGCACGCCATCCCGCCCCCTCCGGTCATATGCCTCACGCGACAGCCTCGCACGCGCAGCGCCGGAGCGCTGCGATTCGGCACAGGGAATCTTCGGGTTCGAGGCGCCCGAAGAAAACCCAAACGCCGTGCGCGGCTCAGGAGTTGACCATGCCCCGCCGAGCACCCCCGCACGCCCGCCGGAACCCCTGACTCAGGTGGCCCCGGCGTCCGGCCGCGTCGACACTCCGGACGGCCGGATCACCTCGCCGCCGGGCCGCCTCGCCGCCGGGTCACCCCGGCGCCGTCCGGCACCGCACCCGGGCGGCTCAGCGCTTGGCCACGAACACGTGCGACGCGACGTCCGACCCCAGCTCCGCCGCCTCCCCGCCGCTGCCGACCAGCACGCCGCCCGCCGACTCCGTCACGCTGACGACCGATCCGGGCTGGACGCCGGCCCGCCGCAGCGTGTACATCAGCTGCGCGTCCGTCTGGATGGGCTCGCCGATGCGCCGGACGACGACGGTCTTGCCCTCGGTGCCGGGGTCGAGGTCGGCCAGGGAGACCATGCCCTCGTCGAGGAACGGGTCGGCGCCGTCCTTCTCGCCGAGCTCCTCCAGGCCGGGGATGGGGTTGCCGTAGGGCGACTCGGTGGGGTGGCGCAGCAGCTCCAGGACGCGGCGCTCGACGGCCTCGCTCATCACGTGCTCCCAGCGGCACGCCTCCGCGTGGACCTGCTCCCACTCCAGGCCGATCACGTCGACCAGGAGGCACTCGGCGAGGCGGTGCTTGCGCATCACGCGCGTGGCGAGACGGCGGCCCTCGTCCGTCAGCTCCAGGTGCCGGTCGGTGGCCACGGACACGAGGCCGTCCCGCTCCATGCGGGCG
The DNA here is from genome assembly GCA_036569285.1 of Streptomyces sp. GTDB lineage: Bacteria > Actinomycetota > Actinomycetes > Streptomycetales > Streptomycetaceae > Streptomyces. The sequence continues at coordinate 9,148 of DATCQX010000173.1, read as the reverse complement.
ACCGTCTGGCTCACCGTCGGCCCGCTCTGGTCGAGCCGCTCCGCGATCCGGGCGCGCATGGGGACCACACCTTCCTCCTCCAGCTCAAGGATGGTGCGGAGATACATCTCCGTGGTGTCGATCAGTCCGGACATACGTGCCCCTCGATTAGCTCTGCCGAAAGCTCGACGGCTCTTCGGCGTGTGCGCTGGCCCTGCCCTCAATTCTGCCGGATACCACTGACAACCGTGCCGCGCCGACAAAACCCCCACCCCCCACACACACCCTCGGCAGCACACCGGCACCCTCACGCCCCCTGCGCACCACCCTCCGCCCCAGTTGTTCATCTACACGCGGACGGCCGACACCGGAAGCGGATCCACCCCGGTGAACCCACGCGCAGCCGCCGTCTCCTCCTTCCGCCCCAGCTGCGGGCAGTCGTGCCGCTAGGGGCGGCACGGGTGGGCGCAGCGGCACCCCGCCAGCGCGGGTGAGCGCAACGCCCCCCACCTCAGCCACCCACCAACCCGCACCCCCTCACCCCACCTCCGGCAGCTCGAACTCGCACCACACGCACTTCCCCCCACCCCGAGCCTCCACCCCCCACGTATCCGCAAGGAGGTCGACGAGGACAAGCCCACGCCCCGTGACGCCGGAAACGCTGGCCTCACGACGGCGGGGCAGTGCGCTGGACGTGTCCTCGACCTCGACGCGGAGGCGCCGGGATGTGCCGGCGAGGACGACGCGGAGGGTGACGACGGCGGCCCCCTCGGTGTGCATGAGGGCGTTGGTGATCAGCTCGTCGGCGGAGAGCTCGACGTCGTCGGCGCGGAGGCGGGCACCCCAGGCCCGGACGGCGGCACGGATCATGTGGCGGGCCTGCACCAGCGCCTCGGGGTCCCCGGGAGCGACGTGCTGCTGAAGCCGGCCCCCCGCACGGGGCGTGTCCAGACTGCGCCGCCGCAGCAGGAGGAGCGCGACGTCGTCGTCCCCACCCCTCTCCTCCGCCACCTCGATCAGCCGGTCGGCGAGGCTGCGCACGTCGTCGGGACCGTCCGCGACGAGAGCCGTCAGCTCGCGCATCCCGTCGTCGAGATCGACCCCGGGCTGTTCGACGAGCCCGTCGGTGCACAGCAGGAGCAGATCGCCGGAGGCGAGTTCGAGGGTGCTGACGGGGTAGGCGAGCCCGCCGAACTCGGCCGAGAGACCGAGGGGCAGCCCGCCGGGCACGGTGAGCCGGCGGCAGGTGCCGTCGGCGGCCCGCAGCAGGGGATCGATGTGACCCGCACGGACCACTTGGACGACCCCGGTCGAGAGGTCGGCCTCGGCGTACAGGCAGGTCGCGAAGCGATCGGTGTCGAGGTCGTGGAGGAAGAGCGAGGCCCGGGCCATGACCGTGCCCGGCGGATGCCCTTCGGAGGCGTACGCCTTGAGGACGATCCGGAGCTGCCCCATGACCGCCGCAGCGTGCGTGTCGTGCCCCTGGACGTCCCCGATGACCGCCCCGACCCGCCCTCCCGGCAGCGGGATCAGGTCGTACCAGTCCCCGCCGATGTCCCGCCCGAGGCTCCCGCCGATGGTCGCGGCCCGATAGCGGACGGCGATCTCCGCGCCGGGCACGCTCGGGATCGTCCGCGGCAGCATCGCCTGCTGGAGGCTCTGCGCGATGTCCTTCTCCTGCTCGTAGAACACGGCCCGCTGCAGGCTCTGCGCGATGCTGCTGCCGAGCGCGACGAGGATGTTGCGCTCCTCGGGGGTGAAGCCCCGACGGTCGCTGTAGAGCAGTCCCATCGCGCCGATCGGACGGGCCTGGACGATGAGGGGGAGGTAGGCGGCGGAGGTGATCCGCAGGTCGCGCAGGTGCGGCCAGAGCACGGGGTACCCGTCCGCGAACTCCTCGGCCGACTCGATGAACCGCGGGGTGAGCGTGCGGACGACCTCGCTCATCGGATACGGCTCGTCGATCCGGGTGACGAGCGTGCCGGGCACGAAACTCCCCTCGGGCCCCTCCGCGACCAGCCGGATCCGGCCCGCCTCGACGAGCCCCATGACGAGGCTGGTGGCGCCCAGATGGGTGAGGCCCTGGGTGTCCTTGAGGACGTCGATGACGTCCTGCACGGTCCGCGCGTGCGAGAGCGCGGCCGTCGTCAGCTGGACGACGTTCGTCTGCTCCCGGCGCGCGTCGTCCCGCGCGGTCTCCTCCCAGCGGCGCGTGAGGTCGTCCAGTTCGTGGGTGGCGTCCCGGAGGATGCCGACGATCCTGCGGGGACGGCCCGTGCCGTCGCGGCTGATGTGGCCCTGGGTGTGGGTCCACTGGAGGGTGCCGTCGCGGCGCTGGAGGCGGAAGTAGCAGCCGTAGTTCTCGCTGCCGTCCTTGATGGCCTGCGCGACCACCTCGTCCACGCGTTCGCTCTCCGCCCTCGACACCCGGATGCCCAGGGTCTCCGGGTTCCCGTCGTATTCCTCGGGGCGCAGGTCGAAGATCTCGTGGGCCCGCGCGTCCATGCGGAACTTCCCGGAGTCCAGGTCCCACTCGAAGCTGCCCATGCGGTTGAGCGCCAGGATCGGGTCCGGGCGGACGGGCCAGTCGTCCGGCATGCGCCCACTGTGACAGGGTTCGGGGGGTTTCACGACCGGAGTGTCAGCCGGGCGCGTCCGGTGCCTGGGGCGCCTCGGGTGGCAGGTCGGGGATCAGGCCGCCGCCGTCGGGGAGGTCGGGGACCTCGGGGACGGTGAGGGGGCCGATGTCGTCCACGTCGGGGACGTCCGTCCCGGGGACCTCCCAGGTGTACTCCGGCGACTCGTCGTCGTCCGCTGCCGCGAAGCCGGCGCCCACTCCCAACCCCGCTCCCGCCCCCGCGACGAGCAGTGCGCACGCGGCCATCGACGCCTTGTGGAACCTCCGCATGCCGTCCTCCTGACCTCGTCCGGCGCGGCACCTCACATTCTCTGCTTCACTCACAAGGGTCACGCAACCGGAGCAGTCGATCACCGAGAGTTGCACCCATGGAGTGGTTCACCTCAGATGCCGCCTGGCTGAGCCGGCTCCTGTTCCAGCGCGCTCTCGCCGGGGTCTACCTGGTCGCGTTCCTCACGGCGGCCCTCCAGTTCCGGGCGCTGCTCGGGGAGCGCGGGCTGCTGCCGATCCCCCGGTTCACCGCGCGCGTGCCGTTCCGGAGGGCGCCGAGTCTGTTCCAACTCCACTATTCCGACCGGTGGTTCGGGGTGTGCGCCTGGACGGGGTGCGCGGTGTCGGCGGGGCTGCTCGCCGGGGTGGACTCGGCGCTGCCGCTGGGTGCGGCGATGGCGCTGTGGCTGGTGCCGTGGGTGCTGTACCTGTCGGTGGTGAACGTCGGGCAGACCTGGTACGGGTTCGGCTGGGAGTCGCTGCTCCTGGAGACCGGGTTCCTCGCGGTGTTCCTCGGCAACGACGACGTCGGCCCGCCCGTCGTCGTCCTGTTCCTGCTGCGCTGGCTCCTGTTCCGCGTCGAGTTCGGGGCGGGCCTGATCAAACTGCGGGGCGACTCCTGCTGGCGGACGCTGACGTGCCTGGACTTCCACCACGAGACCCAGCCGATGCCGGGCCCGCTCAGCCGGTGGTTCCACCGGCTGCCCCGCCCGGTCCACCGCGTCGAGGCGGCGGCCAACCACGTCACCCAACTCGCCGTGCCGTTCCTCCTGTTCACCCCTCAGCCGGTGTCGACGGCGGCGGCCTGCCTGATGATCCTCACCCAGCTGTGGCTGGTCCTGTCGGGCAACTTCGCCTGGCTGAACTGGCTGACGATCGCGCTGGCCGTGTCGGTGGTCCAATGGCCGGGCGGCACGCGGGAGTTGCCTGCGGCTCCCCTCTGGTACGAGGTGCTGGTGCTGTCCGTCGCCGCCCTGCTCCTCTTCCTGAGCCGGCGCCCGGTCGCCAACATGCTCTCCCGCCGCCAGGTCATGAACCGCTCTTTCGACCCGCTGCACCTGGTCAACTCCTACGGCGCGTTCGGCAGCGTCGGCCGTGTCCGGTACGAGGTGGTGATCGAGGGCACGCTCGACGAGGTGCCCCGGGCGGAATCGGGCTGGCGGGAGTACGAGTTCCGGGGCAAGCCGGGCGAACTGCGGTACCGACCGCGCCAGTTCGCGCCCTACCATCTGCGCCTCGACTGGCTGATGTGGTTCGCGGCGCTGTCGCCCGGCTATGCGGGGATCTGGTTCACGAGGCTGGTGGAACGGCTCCTGGAGGGCGATCCGGCGACGCTGAAGCTGCTGCGCCGGGTGCCCTTCGACCGTCCGCCGCGCTATGTCCGGGCCCGTCTCTTCCGCTACCGGTACACCGACCGGCGGGAGTCGAAGGAGACGGGGGACCACTGGCGGCGGACGTACGTGCGGGAGTACCTGCCACCGACGCGCCTGCGCGGGTGACTCAGAGCACCCCGGCCTCCTTCCAGAACGCGTCCGGCACCGGGGTGGCGAACTGCTCGGCGCCGTCGGTGACTTCGGCAGCGGAGCGGGCGCCGGTCAGGACGCTCGCGACGGCCGGGTGGGCGGCGCAGAAGGCGAGGGCGGCGGCGCGCAGGGTGATGCCGTGCCGGTCGGCGATCTCCTTCAGGTGCAGGGCCCGGTCGAGCAACTCCTGTGGTGCCGCCGCGTAGTTGTAGGTGGCGCCGGGCTTCGGGTCGGCCAGGAGGCCGGAGTTGAAGGCGCCGCCGATGACGACGGACACGCCGCGTTCCTCGGCGGCCGGGAGGAGGTCGGTGAGGGCGCTGCGGTCGAGGAGGGTGTAGCGCCCGGCGCACAGGACGACGTCGACGTCCGTCTCGCGGACGAAGCGGGTGAGCATCGCCGTCTGGTTCATGCCGGCGCCGATCGCGCCGACGACGCCCTCCGAGCGGAGCTTCTCCAGCGCCGGGTAGCCCTCGCGGAAGACCTGGTCGGCGTGGTCGTCCGGGTCGTGGAGGTAGACGACGTCAACTCGGTCGAGGCCGAGGCGCTCCAGGCTGGCGTCCAGACAGCGGCGTACGCCGTCGGCGCTGAAGTCCCACACGCGGCGGTGGGTGGCGGGGACGGCGAAGCCGCCGGCGGCGAGGTCGTCGCCGCCCGCGTCGGTGGGTTCGAGGAGGCGGCCGACCTTCGTGGAGAGCGTGTACTCGGTGCGGGGTCTGTCGCGCAGGGCGGCGCCGAGGCGGCGTTCGGAGAGGCCGAGGCCGTAGTGGGGGGCCGTGTCGAAGTAGCGGATCCCCTTGTCCCAGGCGGCAGTCACCGCTTCGGTGGCCTGGTCGTCGGTGATCGGGGTGAAGAGGTTGCCGATGCCCGCGGCGCCGAAGCCGAGGGGGGTGACCTCGACGTCGGTGCGGCCGAGGCGGGTCACTGCTGCACCGGCCGCAGCCGCAGCCCCTGCATACCGCCGTCCACCGCGAGCGAGGTGCCCGTGGTGGCGCCCGCGAGAGGGCTGGCCAAGTAGGCGATGGCGGCGGCGACTTCGGCGGGGGCGACCAGTCGGCCGGCGGGCTGGCGGGCCTCCAGGGCGGCGCGTTCGGCGGCCGGGTCAGGGGCGGCGTCGAGGAGGCGGCCGACCCAAGGGGTGTCCGCCGTACCGGGGTTGACGCAGTTGACGCGGATGCCCTCGCGAAGGTGGTCGGCGGCCATCGCGAGGGTCAGGGAGAGGATCGCGCCCTTCGTCGCGCCGTACAGGGCGCGTTGGGGCAGGCCGGCCGTCGCGCAGATCGAGCCGGTGTTGACGACCGCCGCGTGGGAGGAGGCGCGCAGGTACGGCAGCGCCGCCCGGGTCGTGCGGACCATGCCGACGACGTTGACGTCCCAGACGCGGTGCCACTCGGTGTCGTCGTTGTCCTCGACCGTGCCCTGCGCGCCGATGCCCGCGTTGTTGATCACGATGTCCAGGCCGCCCAGGTCGCCGGCGGCGGCCTCGACGGCGGCGCGTACGGAGGCGTCGTCGCTGACGTCGGCGCGGTAACCGAACAGGGGTTTCTCCACGCCGGACGGGTCGAGATCGAGCACCGCGACCCGTGCGCCGCGCTCCGCCAGCAGGTCGGCCGTCGCCCGGCCGATCCCGGAAGCACCACCCGTGACCAGCGCCGAAAGCCCCTCGAAGTCGTTCATGCCGCCTTGTCCTCCTTCAGGTCCTCGATCCAGAAGGCACCGTGCCATGCGACGACCCTCTCCGATGACCCCCCGGTCAAGGAAGTGGGTGTGCAAATGATCCACATACTCGACGACTCCGCCCCGAACGGTGGATTCTGGATGTGCTTGTGGGGGTGCGCCGGGCAGTGGCCCTCGCATATTTATCAGACCACTTCACGCCCGGAACACCCCGTGGAGCAGTTCCGTCCGGTTTCTTTGCCAGATTGGTCGGACCACTTCCCTCGCTAGACTCCCGGGACGGCTTCAGGAGGGACCACGGTGGACGAGACGCGGACGGCCCCGCAGCACGGCACGGTGACGCAGCGCGCCATCGAGCGGATCAAGGCGATGATCGCGGACGGCGCCCTCGAACCGGGCCAGCGGCTGCCGACCGAGCGGGACCTCTCCGCCCAGCTCGGAATGTCCCGCAGCTCGATGCGGGAGGCGATCCGGGCGCTGACCGTCCTCGGGGTGCTGGAGGCGCGGCACGGCTCCGGGACGTACGTCACCGCGCTCGACGCCGGGGACCTGCTGGAGACGTTCGGGGTGGTCGCCGACCTGTCGCGCGGGACACGGCTGGTGGAACTGCTGGAGGTGCGGCGGATCCTGGAGTCGACGGCGACGGCACTGGCGGCGGCGCGCATCACGGACGTCCAACTCGCCGAGGTGGAGGCCCACTTGGCGGCGATGAACGCCACCGACGACCCCGAGGCGATCCTCGCCCACGACCTCGCCTTCCACCGCGCGATCGCCGTCGCCGCCGGGAACGAGACGATGGCCGCGATCCTGGAGGGCCTCTCGTCGCGCACGTTCCGCGCCCGCGTCTGGCGCGGCTACGCCGAGGACCGCGCCTTCGCCCGCACCCGGCGCGAACACGCCGCGATCCACCGGGCGTTGAAGGCCCGGGACCCGGAGGCGGCGCGGGCCGCCGCCGCCGCGCACGTGGGTGAGGTGGAGGAGTGGCTGCGGGCGGGGTTGGGTTCCTGAGGAAACGACCTGACGGACAGGGGATTTGGCAGGCCGGTTTCCTAAAGCGGTTGCGGCAAGCGGGAGTCACCCCTCCGCAACGCCGGTTCCCCGGTACCCCGTTCCCGCCTCCGCATTCCGGCGTATTCCCGCCATCCCGGTTCTCTGCTTAGCTCAGCACCACGACAGCCGACGGCGACATCGGGGGTGTCGCGCCGACTTCGGGGCTGTCATCACGTTCGGGGGTCCGGCTGTGCAAGCCACCGTGAGAACTCGCAGGCGCTGACGCGGAGTCGGCCGCGAGCCACAGAACTGTCGAGGCGCACGTGCCCGCCTCCTCTCCCGGCACGCATTCCTGACGATCCGTCACCGAGACGGCTCCGCAGGCCATTCGGCGCTGCCCTGATTCCGTCCCGGTCCCGCAGCAGCAAGGAGGCTCCACCATGCCTGTCAACGACCCGCTCGACCTCGGCCACCTCCGGTCGGTGCTCGACGACGCGGGCAACCCGTGGCGCATGGCCGCCACCAGCATGACCTCCCTCACCGAGGCCCAGCGCGTGCTCCGCCTCGGTGTTCCCGTCCAGGAGCACGAGATCGCCGAGCACGAGGCCGCGCGGCAGAGCGACCGCGCCGCCGCCCTCGCCGCGACCGCCGACTCCGTGGGCGCCCCCAGCGCCTTCGACCTGCGCAACATCGGAGGCGTCAACTACACGACGCCGGTCAAGAACCAGGGCGGGTGCGGTTCCTGCGTCGCCTTCGGGTCCGTCGCGGCGCTGGAGCACGTCACCCGGTACACCAACCGCACCCCGAACCTCGCCGTGGACCTCTCCGAGGCGCAGGCCTACTACTGTTACGGCCGCGCGGCGGGCGCCACCTGCGCGTCCGGCTGGCTGCCGGAGCCCCTCGCGGACAAGGTGCGCGACTCCGGCGTCACCATCGACGCGTACTTCCCGTACACGGCGGGCGACCAGGACTGCTCGAAGCTCAACGCGGACTGGCCCAACCGGCTGGTGAAGGCCCGCTCCTGGCAGGCCGCCAACAATCCGGCGACGATGAAGGAGCTGATCTCCACCTACGGCTCCATCACCGCCTGCTTCTACGTCTACCAGGACTTCTTCTCCTACGCGGGCGGGGTCTACCGCCACACGACCGGCGGCCTGGCCGGCGGGCACTGCGTCAGCCTCGTCGGCTACGACGACGCCCAGCAGTGCTGGATCGCGAAGAACAGCTGGGGTCCCGGCTGGGGCGAGCAGGGCTTCTTCCGCATCGGGTACGGCGAGTGCTCCATCGAGAGCTGGCACAACCTCGGCTACCTCGGCACCGTCATCCGCGACTGGCTGCCCGACCAGCGCATCCTCGCGCTGTGGAGCAACGAGGCCGACGCGAACGTCTGGGCCTACGGCGAACTGCGCGGCTGGCTCAGCCTGAACGGCTCGGTCGGCGCGACCGACACGGCGATGCTCGCGGAACTCGCCGCGTCCAAGGCGAACGGCGCGAAGGTCGGCCTCTACGAGGACAGCGGCACCGTCCAGCAGATCTACGCCTGGTGAGCCGGGCGCGACAGGAAACGGAGGGGACGACGATGAGTCCACAGCGACAGGACACTCAGCCGGAGCAGGCGCCCACCACCCAGAAAGTCCGCTCCTCCGCCGCCCAGGACGAGGCCGGGCGGCCCGCCCTGCTGCCGCCCGGCGTCGACGTCGGGCAGGCGGGCGGCACGTTCACCGGGGCCGGGAAGCCGCTCACCGACGTCATGGTCCAGCGGTTCGAAATGACGCCGGCGGGTGAGGCACGGCCGACACTCACCCCCGAACTCCAAGGCGACCAGCGGGCGTTCAGCTCCGCACAAGCCACGGCGGGCATCACCGGCACCTGGACCCAGAACGTCATGGTCGACGGCCTGTGGTCCATCAACCAGACCCGCAACGCCTTCTTCCGCGTCAAGGGCGGCGGCTGGAAGAAGATCTACAACGCCACGGACTGGTCCTTCACGGCCCTCACCACCTTGGCGTCCCAGGCCCGCCAGACCAACCGCCCGATCTCGTTCCGGGAGGAGGCGGACGGGATGGTGCATGAG
>DATCQX010000172.1:0-8796 GCA_036569285.1 Streptomyces sp. | reverse complement strand
CGACACCCCACCGACGACGGACGGCACGACCACGGCCCTCGAACCGCTGGCGGCCACCGAACCCACGGCGGCCCGCCACACCTCGCCCCCCGCCGCACCGGCGCTCCCCGTCGAAGCCGAGCCCCCGGCAACCCCGTCCCCGCCACCCACCCGAGAAACCCCGCCCACCGGCGAGGCACCGTCCGTCACCCCCGCCCCCTGAGCGTCACCGGCGGCAGGCACACCCCCCGGCGTCACCAAAGCCGGGCCCTCGGTCGGAGCGGTCTCGGGCGAGCCGCTGCTCGCCGGCTCGCCACTCGCCGTCGGCCCCTCACCCGGCACACGGCGCTTACCCGGCAGCGGCCGCTCACCCGGCAGCCGGCTCTCACCGGGCACGGGGCTCTCACCCGGCACCGGCCCCTCCCCCCGAGGCCCGGACACCCCCCGAGAGGGCCCACCCCCGTGGGACCCTCCCTCGGGTGTCCGGGCCAGTTCTGGGTGGGCGCGGAGTTTGGCGAGGGCCTTGGAGGCCTGGCTTTTCACCGTGCCGGGGGAGCAGGAGAGGATGTCGGCGACCTCGGACTCGGGGAGGTCCTCCCAGTAGCGGAGGACGACCACCGCGCGCTGGCGGGGCGGGAGTTCGGCGAGGGCGGCCAGCAGGGCGCTGCGGTCGTCGGCGGTGTGGTGGTCGAGGGCGGGGGTCTCCGGCGGCGCCGAGGTCAGGGACTCCCACACCCGGCGCTTGCGGAAACGGTCGCTGTTGCAGGTGACGAGCATGCGACGGACGTACGCCTCGGGGTTGTCCGCGCGGGAGACCCGGCGCCAGGAGCGGTACGCCTTCGCGAGGGCGGTCTGCGTGAGGTCCTCCGCGTGGTGCGGATCGCCCGTCAACAGGTACGCCGTCCGCACGAGCCGCGACCACCGCGCCCGGACGAACTCCTGGAACTGCTCTTCCAGCTCGTCACGCATCAAGCACCCCTCCTCGCCCCCCAGACCACGCATCCCCCTGATTCGGTTGCCCCGGAGCCGGAGAATGTTCGGATGGAGATCTGGGAGAGCGGCGAACCGGGTGTGCTGGAGCTGCCGTCGGGGCGGCGGATACGAGGGCGGGGCCTGCGCCACCCCGCACCGGAGACCGCCCCCGCGTACGGCCTCTACCTCCTCGGCGGCCCGCCCCCGCCCACCGACTGGCCCTCCCGCTGGCTCCACTGGCCCGACTTCCGCCTCCCGAAGGACCCGAAGGACGCCCACGAGGCCCTCACGGAGGTGTGGCGCCGGTCCGCCGAGGAACGGGTCGAGGTGGCCTGCGGAGGCGGCCGGGGCCGGACGGGGACGGCGCTGGCGTGCCTGGCCGTGCTGGACGGGGTCCCACCGGAGCGGGCCGTGGACTTCGTGCGCCGCGCCTATCACCGCCGGGCTGTCGAGACGCCCTGGCAGAGCCGGTATGTGCGGCGGTTCGGTGACCTCTAGGGCGCTGGTGATCTGCCCGAGGCCGCCCCCTGCCCCACCAACCCCCCTCCCCTCCGGTGCGAGAATGACCCCATGAGCCTGTTCCGCGACGACGGCATCGTCCTGCGCACCCAGAAACTGGGCGAAGCGGACCGGATCATCACTCTGCTCACCCGCACCCACGGCCGCGTACGGGCCGTGGCCCGAGGCGTGCGGCGGACGAAGTCGAAGTTCGGGGCGCGGCTGGAGCCGTTCTCGCACGTCGATGTGCAGTTCTTCACGCGGGGGAGCGAACTGGTAGGCAGGGGACTGCCGCTCTGCACGCAGAGCGAGACGATCGCTCCGTACGGTGGCGGGATCGTGAGCGATTACGCGCGGTACACCGCCGGGACGGCCATGCTGGAGACGGCCGAGCGGTTCACGGACCACGAGGGGGAACCGGCGGTACAGCAGTACCTGCTGCTGGTGGGCGCGCTCAGGACGCTGGCCCGGGGTGAACACGCCCCCCACCTCGTCCTCGACGCGTTCCTGCTGCGCTCCCTCGCGGTGAACGGCTACGCGCCGAGTTTCGGTGACTGCGCGAAGTGCGGGCTGGCCGGCCCGAACCGCTTCTTCTCGGTCGCCTCCGGCGGCTCCATCTGCGTCGACTGCCGAGTCCCCGGCAGCGTCGTACCCTCGCCGCAGACGTTGGTCCTCCTGGGCGCGCTGCTTACGGGAGACTGGGAGACGGCGGACGGTGCGGAGGCCCGGCACGTCCGCGAGGGCAGCGGACTCGTGTCCGCGTATCTGCACTGGCACCTGGAGCGGGGGCTGCACTCGCTCAGGTATGTGGAAAAAAGCTAGGGAGACGAGAAGGACATGGTCGTACGCGGGATTCTGGGGCGTCAGCGGCGCGAGTACCAGACGCCGGAGCCGCACCCCTCCGGCGCCCGCCCGCCGAAGCTCCCCGGCGAGCTGGTGCCGGAGCACGTGGCGATCGTCATGGACGGCAACGGCCGCTGGGCCAAGGAGCGCGGGCTGCCCCGCACGGAGGGCCACAAGGTCGGCGCCGAGCAGGTCCTCGACGTCCTCCAGGGCGCCGTCGAGATGGGTGTGAAGAACATCTCGCTGTACGCCTTCTCCACCGAGAACTGGAAGCGCTCGCCCGACGAGGTCCGCTTCCTGATGAACTTCAACCGCGACTTCATCCGCAAGAGCCGCGACCAGCTCGACGCCCTCGGCATCCGGGTGCGCTGGGTGGGCCGGATGCCGAAACTGTGGAAGTCGGTCGCCCAGGAGCTCCAGATCGCGCAGGAGCAGACCAAGGGCAACGACAAGCTGACCCTCTACTTCTGCATGAACTACGGCGGACGCGCCGAGATCGCCGACGCGGCCAAGGCCCTCGCCGAGGACGTCAAGTCCGGGAAGCTGGACCCCTCCAAGGTCAGCGAGAAGACCCTCGCGAAGTACCTGTACTACCCGGACATGCCGGACGTCGACCTCTTCCTGCGCCCCAGCGGCGAGCAGCGCACCTCCAACTACCTGATCTGGCAGAGCGCTTACGCCGAGATGGTCTTCCAGGACGTCCTGTGGCCCGACTTCGACCGCCGCGACCTGTGGCGGGCCTGCGTCGAATTCGCCTCCCGGGACCGGCGGTTCGGGGGCGCGATCCCGAACGAGCAACTGCTCGCGATGGAGACGGCGATGAAGGGCGGGCCCACCGAGCCCACCGACTCCGCCGACGCCACCTCGTAGTCACCGGGGGTTCACGCCACCGACGGGCGGGAGTTCACACCATTCGTGAAGATCCGCCCATGAAGTCCGTAACCCCCTCCCTCGCGGCCCTCTGTGCCCTGCTGGTCGCCGCCGCCGCCCCCGCCGCGGCGGCCTGCCCGCAGCCCGCGCACCTCGACAGCTACGGCACGAAAGCGCCCTACGGCCCGCGGCAGAACCCGGCGTCCTACGCCTTGGCCCCCGCCGGGTTCGTCCCCGTCTTCACCGAGAACGTCTCCCGCCACGGCTCCCGCGCCGCCACCGGCAGCGACGACGGCGACCTCGTCCTCGCCCTGTGGAAGAAGGCGTCCGACGCCGGTCAACTCACTCGTAAGGGCGAGGAGTTCGGGCCCAGGGTGACGGCCCTGCTCGCCGCGATGGCCGAGGTCGGGTACGGCAACCTCAGCGGGCGTGGACGCGAGGAGCTGCGCGAGACCGCCGACCGGATGGCCGCCCGCGTGCCGTCCCTCTTCGCCGACATCGCCGCCAAGGGCAAGAAGATCGACGTCGTCAGCTCGGGACAGGGGCGCGCGATCGACAGCGCCGACGAGTACGCCGGTGAACTCGCCGCGAAAGACCCGGCGTTGAAGCCGCTCATCGGTGCCACCCGCACCGACAAGGACCTCCTGTACTTCCACAAGTCCGCCGGCGGCAAGGCCTACCGCGACTACATCGCGAACGACCAGCGGCTCGCGGCGACACTGAAGTCCCTCACGGACCAGCCGAAGACGGGGCAGGCGGCCACCAGCGTCCTGCGCGGACTCTTCAAGAAGCCTTTCGTGGACGGCCTTTCGGCCCCGGACCGACTCGCCGCCGCCGAAGCCGTCTACAACCTCTACGCCATCGCCCCCGCGATGATCCAGGAGAGCCCCGACGGCAAGGGCTGGGGCCTGGACCGCTACATCTCCCGTACGGACGCCGCCTGGTTCGGCTACCTGAGCGACGCCGAGGACTTCTACGAGAAGGGCCCCGGCTTCTCCGACTCCGACATCACCTACAAGATGGCGGACGTCCTCCTCGACGACTTCTTCAAACAGGTGGAGGCCAAGAAGTCCGGCACCTCCACCCTCGGCGCCGAACTCCGCTTCACCCACGCCGAGGAGATCATCCCGCTGGCGGCCCTGATGGGCCTGCCGGGCAGCACGAAACCGGCGACACCGGGTGCCCCCTACACCTACAAGAACAACCCCTGGAGGGGCGCGGACGTCTCCCCGCTGGGCGCCAACATCCAGTGGGACGTGTACGAGAAGGGCACCCAGTACCTCGTCCGGATGCTCTACAACGAGAAGGAGGTGCCCTTCAAGGCGGGCTGTGAGCCGATCAAGAAGGGCAGCAAGTTCTACGACTTCCAGGAGTTGCAGCGCTGCTTCGGGCGCTAACTCGCCGCGCACTCCGCGCACGTGCCGAAGATTTCCACTGTGTGCGCGACGTTGACGTAACCGTGTTCCGCCGCGATCGCCTCGGCCCACTTCTCGACGGCCGGTCCCTCCACCTCGACCGCCTTGCCGCAGACTCGGCAGACGAGGTGGTGATGGTGGTCGCCGGTGGAGCAGCGGCGGTACACGGACTCGCCGTCGGACGTGCGCAGGACGTCCACCTCACCGGCGTCCGCGAGGGTCTGCAACGTGCGGTAGACGGTGGTCAGACCGACGGAGTCCCCCTTGTGCTTCAGCATGTCGTGAAGCTCCTGCGCGCTGCGGAACTCGTCGACCTCGTCGAGCGCCGCCGCCACGGCGGCGCGCTGCCGGGTGGAGCGGCCCTTCACGGGCGGTCCAGCGGTCGTCACCGTTGCCTCCTGAACGTCTGTACACCTGCCCGGCCATTGTGCCAGCCCGGCATGTGCCTGGTCAGACGCCGACCCCGTCGTCCGCCTTCCTGCTGGCCGGAATCGCGCACTCGGCCGGATCCCCGGCGGGGTGTGTGAGCGCGTGCGCGCGGGCGCGCCGCCTGGCCAGCGGCGCGGAGGCCGCCGTCAGCAGGATGAACGCGCCGATGGTCAGCAGGACGATCGTCGCGCCGGGCGGCACGTCCTGGTAGTACGAGGTGACCGTCCCGCCGATGGTCACGCTGACGCCGATCCCGACGGCGATGGCGAAGGTCGCCGCGAAACTCCGGCTGAGTTGCTGCGCCGCGGCGACGGGGACGACCATCAGCGCGCTGACCAGCAGCAGCCCGACGACGCGCATCGCGACGGTGACGGTGACGGCCGCCGTCACCGCGGTGAGCAGGTTCAACGCCCGCACCGGCAGCCCCGTGACCCGCGCGAACTCCTCGTCCTGGCTGACGGCGAACAACTGCCGCCGCAGCCCCAGCGTGACGAGGACGACGAACGCGGCGAGCAGGCAGATCGCGGTGACGTCGGACTCCGAGACGGTCGACAGGGAGCCGAACAGGTACGACGTGAGGTTGGCGTTGGAGCCCGTCGGCGCGAGGTTGATGAACATCACACCGCCCGCCATACCGCCGTAGAACAGCATCGCCAGCGCGATGTCGCCGCGCGTCTTGCCGTACCAGCGGATCAGCTCCATGAGGATCGCGCCGAGGACCGAGACGAGCGTCGCCATCCACACCGGCGACCAGGACAGCAGGAAGCCGAGGCCGACACCGGTCATCGCGACATGGCCGATTCCGTCGCCCATGAGGGCCTGACGGCGCTGGACGAGGTAGATGCCGACGGCGGGCGCGGTGATGCCGACGAGGACGGCGGCGAGCAGGGCCCGCTGCATGAAGGCGTAGTCGAGGAAGTCCATGTCAGCTCAGCAGTCCTGTACGCATCGGCTCGGGCTCGTGGGGGTGGACGTGGTCGTGACCGGGAAGGGCGTGCTGGCCGAGTGCCTTCGGGGGCGGGCCGTCGTGCTGGACACAGCCGTCGCGCAGGACGACGGCCCGGTCGATCAGCGGCTCCAGGGGCCCGAGTTCGTGCAGGACGAGCAGGACCGTCGTCCCCGCCGCGACCTGGTCCCTCAGCGTCTGCGCCAGCACTTCCTGGCTCGCGAGGTCGACGCCCGCCATCGGCTCGTCCATGATCAGCAGCTCGGGCTCGGAGGCGAGCGCGCGGGCGATCAGGACGCGCTGGTGCTGGCCCCCCGACAACGCGTCCACGTTGTCCTTGGAACGATCGGCCATGCCGACGAGTTCCAGGGCGCGCCGGACGGCCGCGTGGTCCGCCTTCCGCAGGACGCCGAAGCGGGCGCGGGAGAGGCGGCCGGAGGAGACGACCTCGGTGACCGTCGCGGGGACGCCCCCGGCAGCCGTCGTCCGCTGCGGGACGTAGCCGACGCGCCACCAGTCGCGGAACCGTTTGCGGGGCGTGCCGAACAGCTCGATCTCGCCCTCGCCGACCGCCACCTGGCCGATCACGCTGCGGATCACCGTCGACTTGCCCGAGCCGTTGGCGCCGAGCAGCGCGACGACCTCACCGCGCCGCACGGTGAGGTCGATCCCGCGGAGGACGGGCCGCGAGCCCAGTTCGGCGCGTACGCCGCGCAGGGTGATGACGGGCTCGTTGGTCATGCCGTCCTCCAAGTCACTTCGAGCTCACTTTGTTCCCAGGGCGGTCTGGAGTGCCTTGAGGTTGGCTTCCTGGACCGAGAAGTAGTCCTTGCCGCGGGACTTGTCGGTGATGCCCTCGATCGGGTCGAGGACGTCGGTCTTGAGGTTCGCGTCCGAGGCGATGGTCTTCGCGGTCTTGTCGCTGACGAGCGTCTCGTAGAACACCGTCGTGACGCCGTCGGCCTTGGCCATCTTCTCAAGGTCCTTCACGCGCGCCGCGCTGGGCTCCGACTCGGGGTCGAGGCCGTTGATGGCCTCCTCGGTCAGGCCGTAGCGCTCGGCGAGGTAGCCGAAGGCGGCGTGGGTCGTGATGAACACCTTGGTCTTGGTGTTGGCCAGCCCCGTCTTGAACTGCGTGTCCAGGGCGGTGAGTTTGGTGACCAGCGCCGCGGTGTTCTTCTTGTAGTCCGCCGCGTGGGCCGGGTCGGCCTTCTCCAGGGCCTCGCCGACGCCCTGGGCGACCTGCGAGTAGCGGACCGGGTCGAGCCAGATGTGCGGGTCGAGGCCCGCCAGCTCGTCGTTCTTGGTGTGGTCGGCCTCGGCCGCGTGGCCGCCGACCTCGTTGCCGTGCTTCTCCAGGGAGGTGAGGGAGGCGGCGTCCACCTTCGTCTTCACGGACGACTGCTTGACGGCCGCGTCCACGGACGGCTGGAGGTTCTTCAGGTAGACGATCGCGTCGGCCTTCTCCAGGCGCGCGGTCTGCTTGGCGCTGATCTCCAGGTCGTGCGGTTCCTGGCCGGGCTCGGTCAGGCTCTCCACGCTGACGTGGGTGCCGCCGATCTGCTCGGCGAGGAAGGCCATCGGGTAGAACGACGCGACGACGTCGAGCTTGCCGTCCTTGCCGGTGGCGGCGGCGCTGTCGGAGGAGCAGCCGGTGAGGGCGGCGAGGCCGAGGGCGGTGGTGGCCGCGAGGGCTATGCCGGATATGAGCTGGGGCTGCTGCCGCCGGCCGCCGGGCTGCTGCCGGCGAGACTGTCGTCGTACGTTCATGAAAGCCATTTTCAACAAATATGGAAACCGTTGTCAACAAGGCTCCCGGTAAGTGCCTGGTAAGCCCGAGTTGGGGGGCGGTGTCCAAACCGATTTGGTTGAGGGGGAGTCCCCGCCGGTACCCTGAGGGTTCGCTCCGAAGCGGCGTTCCGAAGCAGTCTTCTCGGCTTCACGCGCGAGCGTTTCCGCTTCGTCGTCCGTCGTCGTTACCGTCGTTATGAAGAGAGCACCGTGGCCGCCGACAAGATCGACACCATCGTCAGCCTGAGCAAGCGCCGTGGCTTCGTTTTCCCTTGCAGTGAGATCTACGGCGGTCAGCGTGCCGCCTGGGACTACGGGCACCTCGGCGTCGAGCTCAAGGAGAACCTGAAGCGCCAGTGGTGGCGTTACATGGTGACGTCCCGCGAGGACGTGGTCGGTCTCGACTCGTCCGTCATCCTGGCCCCCGAGGTCTGGGTCGCCTCCGGTCACGTCGCCACCTTCTCCGACCCGCTGACCGAGTGCACCTCGTGCCACAAGCGGTACCGCGCGGACCACCTGGAAGAGGCGTACGAGGCCAAGCACGGCCGCCTCCCCGAGAACGGCATGGCCGACATCAACTGCCCCAACTGCGGCAACAAGGGCCAGTTCACCGAACCCAAGCAGTTCTCCGGCCTGCTCTCCACGCACCTCGGCCCGACCCAGGACACCGGCTCCGTCGCCTACCTGCGGCCCGAGACCGCGCAGGGCATCTTCACCAACTACGCCCTCGTGCAGACCGCCGCGCGCAAGAAGCCGCCGTTCGGTATCGCGCAGATGGGCAAGTCCTTCCGCAACGAGATCACGCCCGGCAACTTCATCTTCCGCACCCGCGAGTTCGAGCAGATGGAGATGGAGTTCTTCGTCAAGCCGGGCGAGGACGAGAAGTGGCAGGAGTACTGGATGCAGGAGCGGTGGAACTGGTACACCGGCCTCGGCATGCGCGAGGAGAACATGCGGTGGTACGAGCACCCGAAGGAGAAGCTCTCCCACTACTCCAAGCGCACGGCCGACATCGAGTACCGCTTCCAGTTCGGCGGCAACGAGTGGGGTGAG
>DATCQX010000171.1:0-6417 GCA_036569285.1 Streptomyces sp. | reverse complement strand
GCCGGCGCCGCAGTGAAGGCGGCGGACCGTGCGCACGTCTTCCACTCCTGGTCCGCCCAGGACCTCATCGACCCGCTCGCCGTGGCCGGCGCGCAGGGGTCGTACTTCTGGGACTACGACGGGAACCGCTACCTCGACTTCTCCAGCGGGCTGGTCTTCACGAACATCGGCTACCAGCACCCGAAGGTCGTCGCGGCGATCCAGGAGCAGGCCGGGAAACTCTCCACGTTCGCGCCGGCGTTCGCCGTCGAGGCGCGCTCGGAGGCGGCGCGGCTGATCGCCGAGCGGACCCCCGGTGACCTGGACAAGATCTTCTTCACCAACGGGGGTGCGGACGCGGTCGAGCACGCCGTCCGCATGGCCCGGCTGCACACCGGCCGTGCCAAGGTCCTCTCGGCGTACCGCTCGTACCACGGGGGTACGCAGACGGCCGTCAACATCACCGGCGACCCGCGCCGCTGGGCCTCCGACAGCGCCTCCGCCGGGGTCGTCCACTTCTGGGCGCCCTACCTGTACCGCTCGCGTTTCTACGCGGAGACCGAGGAGCAGGAGACCGCGCGCGCCCTGGAGCACCTGGAGACGACGATCGCGTTCGAGGGCCCGGCGACGATCGCCGCCCTGATCCTGGAGTCGATCCCGGGCACTGCGGGCATCATGGTCCCCCCTCCGGGTTACCTCTCCGGGGTGAGGGAGCTGTGCGACAAGTACGGCGTCGTGCTGATCCTGGACGAGGTCATGGCCGGGTTCGGGCGGACCGGCGAGTGGTTCGCGGCCGACCTCTTCGGCGTCGTCCCGGATCTGATGACCTTCGCGAAGGGCGTCAACTCGGGGTACGTCCCCCTAGGGGGTGTGGCCATCTCCGGGGCGATCGCGGAGACCTTCGCCAAGCGCCCCTACCCCGGAGGTCTGACGTACTCGGGTCATCCGCTGGCCTGCGCCGCGGCGGTCGCGACGATCAACGTGATGGCCGAGGAGGGCATCGTCGAGAACGCGAAGCGGCTGGGCGCGGACGTCGTCGGCCCGGCGCTGCACAAGCTGGCCGAGCGGCACCCGAGCGTCGGCGAGGTGCGCGGCGCCGGCATGTTCTGGGCGCTGGAGCTGGTGAGGAACAAGGAGACGCGCGAGCCGCTCGTGCCGTACAACGCGGCCGGGGAGGCGAACGCGCCGATGGCCGCCTTCGCCGCCGCCGCGAAGAAGAACGGCCTGTGGCCCTTCGTCAACATGAACCGCACCCACGTCGTCCCGCCGTGCAACGTCACCGAGGAGGAGCTGCAGGAGGGCTTCGCGGCGCTGGACGCGGCACTCTCCGTGGCCGACGAGTACACGGTCGAGCACACGGTGTGACTCTGAGGTCGTAGCGGGGTACCCCTGTGGGGGTATTGCGCGATGAGGGCTTCTCTCGATTCGAACGCGTAAGGTGGCGTGCTCGTAGATATAGGCGAGTACGTCACCCCACGGGCTCCGGCGACACCCCGCCGGCCGGCCACGCGTCGAACGTGACGAAGGACGAAGGAGGCCCCCGACCATGTCCGCCGGCAGTGGCAACGGCGCCGTGACCCGCAGCACCCTGCGGCAGCAGATCGCCGAGGCCCTTCGCGACGAGGTGCTGGGGGGACGGCTCCAGCCGGGCCAGGAGTTCACGGTCAAGGAGATCGCCGAACAGTACGGGGTCTCCGCGACCCCGGTCCGTGAGGCGCTGGTGGACCTCTCCGCGCAAGGGCTCCTGGAGGCCGACCAGCACCGGGGCTTCCGTGTCCACGAGTACTCGGTGGCCGACTACCGGGGCATGGTCGAGGCCCGCGCGCTCGTCATGGAGGGCATGTTCCTGGCTCTGGAGAGGGACAGTACGAGACTCCGCGACCCCTCGGACCCGGCGGTGGCCACCGTGCTCGCCGGGATACGCCGCAGGGGTGAGGAGGCGCAGCGGGCCGCCAACGCCGGTGACCTGACCGTCCTCATCGGGTACGACCTGAGGTACTGGCGCGAGCTGAGCAGCCTCTACGGCAACCCCTACCTCGCCGGCTTCCTGAACCGGCTGCGCGTGCAGTCCTGGGTCTGCGCCGTCCAGCATCTGCGCCGCCTCGCCGATCTGCGCGGCCACCTCTGGTCCCGGCACACCGACCTCGTCGACGCCTTCACCGCCCACGACATGGCCGGGGCCCAGGTCCTCATCGACGAGTACAACCGGGGTGCGGTGGCGCTGATCGAGCGACTGGCCGCCGAGGCATGAGCCGGGCGGAAACGGGAGAGCAGGCGGTCGCGGCAGAGCAGGGAGGTCCTGGCCGGCCCGGGGCCGCTCCCGGTTCCTCCGGTGGGGCGCCCGGCCGTCGCGGCGCGGGCCCCGGAGAGACCGGCGCCGCCGACGTCCCCGGCTCCTCCGACGCCGTCCCCGACCTCTCCGTCGTCGTACCCGCCTACAACGAGGAACGGCGCCTCGGCCCCACCCTCGACGCGATCACCGCGCACCTCGGCCAAAACCCCTCCCGCAGCTGGGAGTTGCTCGTCGTCGACGACGGTTCGACCGACGGCACCGCCGCCCTGGCCACCGGGCGCGCGGCGGACGACCCGCGCATCCGTCTCCTCAACTCCCCCGAGAACAAAGGCAAGGGCCACGCCCTCCGGCAGGGCGTCGCCGCGTCCCGGGGCCGCCGCGTCCTGGTGACGGACGCCGATCTCGCCACCCCCGTCGAGGAGTTGGAGCACCTGGAGAAGGAGCTCGCGGACGGCGGTGCGGCGATAGCCTCCCGCTCGGCACCCGGCGCCACGGTCTCCGCACCCCCGCACCGGGTACGCCAACTCCTCGGCAGCGCGGGCAACTTCCTCATCCGGCGCACCACGCTCCCCGGCATCCGCGACACCCAGTGCGGTTTCAAGCTGTACGACGGCGACACCGCCCGGGACGCGTACGCGGCCTCGCGTCTCGACGGCTGGGCGACGGACGTCGAGGTCCTGCGCCGGCTGCACCGAGACGGTGCCCCCATCGCCGAGGTGCCGGTGCGCTGGGCCCACCAACCGGGTTCGAAACTGCGCCCGTTGGACTACGGCCGTTTTCTCGCCGACCTGATACGCCTGAACCGCTCCGGCGTCCTCGCGGCGCTGCTGTTCCTGGCGTTCTCGGTGCTCCTGTACTCCGGCCGCTTCTTCGACCCGGCCGGCCGCTATCTCACCGACTCGCTCCAGGACCAGAACCAGTGGGAGTGGTTCTTCGCGGTGACGGCGGACAACGTCGCGCATCTGCGCAACCCGCTCTTCACCGACCTCCAGGGCTACCCCGACGGCGTCAACCTCATGGCGAACACGGTCATGTTGGGCCTCTCGGTGCCCCTCACGCCGGTAACTCTCCTGTTCGGCCCGGCGGTTGCGCTGAGCCTGTGCATGACGCTGGGTCTCGCCGCGACGGCCGTCGCGTGGTATCGCCTGCTGGTGCGGCGAGTTGTGCGGTACCGGCCGGCCGCGTTCATCGGCGCCGCCCTCGCCGCGTTCGCGCCGCCGATGGTGAGTCACGCCAACGCGCACCCCAACTTCGTGGTCCTGTTCATGATTCCGCCGATCGTCGAGCGGGCGCTGCGGCTGTGCGAGGGCACGCGGCCGACGCGGGACGCGGTCGTGCTGGGGCTGATGGCCGCGTACCAGTGTTTCCTGGGCGAGGAGGCGCTGCTGCTCGCGGCCATGGGGATGGCCGTCTTCGCCGTCGCCTACGCCGTCGTCCGGCCGGAGGTCGCGCGGCGGGCGGCGCCGGGGCTGCTGCGGGGGCTGGCGGTCGCGGCGTCCGTGTGCCTGCCGGTCGTCTGCTACCCGCTGCTGTGGCAGTTCCACGGACCGCAGAGCTACTCCGGGATCGACCACGGGACGAACGCGGGCAACAGTCCGCTGGCGCTGCTCTCCTTCGCCGAGCGCTCGCTGGTCCTCGGGGACGCGGCGCGGGCGGGCGCTCTCTCCCTCAACCCGACCGAGCAGAACGCGTTCTACGGGTTCCCGCTGGTGCTGCTGGCGCTCGCGGTCACCGTGCTGCTGTGGCGGAGCAGGCCGGTCGTACGGGTACTAGGGGTCACCGCCTTCGTCGCCGCGGTGCTGTCCCTGGGGGCGCGGATCGGGGTCCCTCACACGGATGTCGTGCTGCCGGGGCCGTGGGCGCCGCTCGGGCGGCTGCCGCTGCTGGACTCGGTGATCGAGGGGCGGGTGGCGATGATCTGCGCGCCGGTGCTGGGGATGCTGGTCGCGGTTGGTGTGGAGAGGTTGATGGGGGCGGCTGGGGCTGCGGGGGCAGTGCGGCCGGCCGGGGAAACAGGGTCGGCGGAGGCGGCGGGGCCGGCGGAGAAAGCGGGGCCGGCGGAGAAAGCGGCGCGGCCCGTGGCGCCGTCTCCACGCGTGCGGTACGCCGGGCTGGCCGTCGTCGCGCTCGCGCTGCTGCCGCTGGTGCCGGCGCCGCTCAAGTCCGAACCCCGGGCGGCGGTGCCTTCGTTCTTCGCGGACGGGGCGTGGAGGTCGTACGTCCGGGGCGGGGAGACGCTGGTGCCGGTGCCGCTCGCGGACCCGGCGGCGGCCGAGGCGCTGCACTGGCAAGTGGCCGCGGGGCTGGGCTTCCGGATGCCGGGCGGGTACTTCAACGGGCCGTACGGGGACGGGGACCGGACCGGGGTGTACGGGGTTCCCCTGAACTTCACCTCGGGGTTGTTCGCGGACGTCCATGCGACCGGTGTAGTACCTGTGGTGGACGCGGCGGCGCGGCGGCAGGTCCGGGCCGATCTGGCGGGGTGGCGGGCCGGGGCGCTGGTGGTGGCCCCGGGGCGGTACGCGGAGCAACTGCGTGAGACCGTGGAGAAGCTGGTGGGGCGGCCTGGTGAGCGGGTGGGCGGTGTGTGGGTATGGGACCTGCACGAGGGGCGTACGGGTCCTGCACGGGGGGAGCCGACGGAAGCGGGAGCGACTACCCTTCCCTGACCGGACGAATGCGCCGAGTGACTTCGGATGAGGAGCATTTCTTTGGCCTGTGACCTGTGGCTGGTACCGCTCGTGGACGTGTTGTGCCACACCCCCGACAACCCGTTCGCGGACGAACTCGCGCAGTACAACAACGTGCTGGCCGAGAGCGGACTCCCGCCGGTGCCGGTGTACCAGTACATGCCGGGCCTGTCGGGAGAGGTCGCCCCGGTGGCCGGTTTCGACTACGACGCGCTGCATTTCCTGCGCCGCGTCTACCTGTTGCAGGTGTGCGGCCTGCCCGTGACGCCGGTCGGTGAACTGGGCGGGGACTACGAGCAGTTGCTGGAGATGTTCGAGGGCACGGCGCAGCAGTCGCACCTGGTGTGGCACTACGACCACGCGGGCGCGTACGTGCCGGTCGACTTCCCGGCGCCGCTGTCGAACGACGAACTCCTCGCCGGGGGCGGCCCGTTGGGCTCGTCGCAGGCGCTGCTGCGGGAGCTGGAGTACGTCGCCCCCGCGATCGGCATCGACCCGTCAAACCCGCCGGCGCCGCCGCAACCGCCGTCGGCTCCCACGGAGTTGGAGGAGCCCGCGGGGCCGGCGCCGTACGACCCCAGCCCCTTCGCGCGGGAGCGGCATGTGTGGCTCGGGCTGCACGCCGCGGCGACGCGGAGTCTGGCGCAGGGCTCGATGATCGTGTTCAGCTGACGCCTCGCGCCGGGCGGTTCACGTGAGCTGGGAGAGCCCTCGCGCCAGGTCCTCCCGGTTCATGACCGGCGTCAGCTCGATCTCGGCGCCGAAGTCGAGGAAGAAGGGCTCGCCGATCTTCGGCAGTTCGGAGCTGTCCTGGACGTCGAGGACCAGATAGGCCGCGCGGCGGCCGTGGTCGAGGGTGAAGTAGGCGGCCTCCGGCCTGAGTTGGCCGAGCGCTTCCTCCATCAACTGCGGCATCTTGCCGCTGCGGATCGCTTCGTTGGCCCGCTCGGTGTCGAGCGTGGCCTTGAGAAGTACGCGCATCGCACTCACCTTCTCGGTCACCAGCATCATATGCCCGAAAAGATTTCTTTGTAATGTTATGGGGCGCGGAGGGCCGCCACCTGCGACAGCTCCCCGCGCCCCTCAGCGCCGGCTCAGAACACCGGCGTCCCGTCCTGCGTGAGCTTCCAGTTGACGGCCGCGAAGTCCGCCGGGTCGAGCGTCTTCTTCGCGGTCACGTAGTCGATCATCAGCTGGCGGATCTCGTTGGTCGAGCTGTACGCGATGTCGGCCGCCGCGATGTGCGGGTACCCCGAACCGCCGTTCGCCCGGTAGTTGTTGACCGCGACGACGAACACCTGGTCATCGGCGACGGGCTTCCCCGCGTACGTGAGGTTCTTGATCCGGGACCCCTCCGGCTGCGCGATGTCGATCTCGTAGTCGACGCCGGCGGCGGTGTCGTACATGTAGTCCCAGAAGTTGTTGGCGTTGGTGAGGGTGGCGGTGTCCACCTTC
>DATCQX010000170.1:0-4542 GCA_036569285.1 Streptomyces sp. | reverse complement strand
GCGGTCGTGCTCCACCGCTCCGCCCGTGCCGTTCTGGCCACGCGACGCGGGGTGCGCCGCCGGTGCCGAGGCGGGCTCGGGCTTGGCGGCGGTCAGGTGCTGGGCCTCGTCTGGCAAGAGGACTCCTCGTGCGCGATCCGGATCCCCGGTCAGGCTCCGGAGCCCCCATCGTAGCGATCCCACGGCCCCAGATCGCCTCCAGCCGTCTGTGAGACCCGTTCACCGGAGGAACACGGGGGGTGGACGGGGGATTCCCCGTGGGGGTACGGGGAAGGAACGGAGGCCGGGAGACGGGCGGTACGAGTTTCGGCCACATGGGCCGGGGAGGTCTGGGCGGTGGTCCTGCGGAGGCGGCGTTCAGTGCGCCCGGCCCAGAGGGCCTCCGCCTCCCCGGCAGCCGCGAGCACCGTCGTCCCGGCACGCGAAAGGCGGGCGCCGGATCGCTCCGGGCCCGCCTTCGTGTGCGTGTGCCGGCCGTCAGACCGTCAGCAGTGCCTCCACCGGCGCTCCGCGGAGGGCCGCGTCCAGGCGGGGGCGGCCGTTGAGGAAGCCGAGTTCCATCAGGACGGCGACGCCGGAGACCTCGGCGTCGGCGCGGTGGATCAGCTGGATCGCCGCCTCGGCCGTGCCGCCGGTCGCGAGGACGTCGTCCACGATGAGGACGCGGTCCTCGGACGACAGGTCCTCCGCGTGGATCTCGATCTCCGCGGACCCGTACTCCAGGTCGTAGGACTGGGCGAGGGTGGCACCGGGCAGCTTGCCGGCCTTGCGGACGGGGATGAACCCGAGGCCCGCGCGGACGGCGACGGGCGCGCCGAGGATGAACCCACGGGCCTCCAGACCGACGACCTTCGTGGCACCGGTCCGCTCGGCGATCGCGGCGAACGCGTCGGTGAGCGCCGTGAAGGCCGCCGGGTCCGCGAGCAGCGGCGTGATGTCCTTGAACATCACCCCCGGCTCGGGGTAGTCCGCGACGTCACGGATACGGCTGAGCAGCAGCTCCTTGATGTCGGTCACCGGCGCTTCCCCGAGGTTCGGCCACGGCCCCGGCCACGGGGCGCGGGCTGGTTGCGAGGACCGACGACAGCCGCGGCGGCGTCGTCCTCGTACTCGTCCACGCCCTGCTCGGGACGGAGTTCCGCCTCCGTCGCGGCCTGGGCGCGCTTCGCGAGGACCCGCTTGCGCAGGGCCTTGATCTGCGGCTCGCGCTCCTTGAGGTCGGCGACCAGCGGGGTGGCGATGAAGATCGACGAGTACGCACCGGCCGCGAGACCGACGAACAGCGACAGCGAGATGTCGTTGAGCGTGCCCGCCCCGAGGAACCCGCCGCCGATGAAGAGCAGACCGGCGACCGGCAGCAGCGCCACGACGGTCGTGTTGATCGACCGGACCAGCGTGCCGTTGATCGAGTGGTTCGCGATGTCGCTGTACGTCGACTTGGTCTGCTTGGTGATGTCTTTCGTCTGCTCCTTGAGCGAGTCGAAGACGACGACCGTGTCGTACAGCGAGTACCCGAGGATCGTCAGCAGACCGATGACCGTACCGGGCGTCACCTCGAAGCCGACGAGGGCGTAGACCCCGACGGTGATGGTGATGTCGTGGATCAGCGCGACGAGCGCCGCGATGGCCATCCGCCACTCGAAGGCGATCGCCAGGTAGATCACGACGAGCACCATGAAGATCGCGAGACCCTGCCACGCCTTGTTGGCGATCTGGTCACCCCAGCTGGGGCCGACCAGGTCCGCGGCGATCTTCTCGGTGTCGACCTTGAAGTCCGCGGCCAGCTTGTTCTTGATCTGGTCGGACTGCTGGGTGTCCATACCGGCGATCTGGATGCGCAGCGAGCCGTTGCCGAGCTTCTGCACGACCGCGTCGTGGCCGGAGGCCTCCTTCGCGTACTCCTCCGCCTTCGCGACGGAGACGCTGGTCTTCGGGGTGGTGAAGACCGCGCCGCCCTGGAAGTCAATGCCCATGTTCAGCCCGCGCACCGCGAGGCCGAGGATCGCCGTGATGGTGATCAGGATCGAGACGCCGTACCAGATCTTGCGGTGACCGATGAAGTCGTACGAGATCTCGCCTCGGTGCAGCCGGGCGCCGATGTTCCCGAGTTTCGACATCTCACGCCTCCTTCGGGTCTACGGGGCCGGCGAGCGGGCCGGAGGGACGACGGGTACGGCGCAGCGGCGGGTGCGCGCCCAGCCCCTTGGGGTCGAGGCCGGACCATTTGTGGCCGCCGCCGTAGAACTTGGTGCGCGCGACGAGCGTCATCAGCGGCTTGGTGAAGAAGAACACGACGACGACGTCGAGGACGGTGGTCAGGCCGAGCGTGAACGCGAAGCCCTGGACCTTGCCGACGGTGACGACGAACAGGACCGCGGCGGCCAGGAACGACACGAAGTCGGAGACGAGGATGGTGCGCCGGGCGCGCGGCCAGGCCCGCTCGACGGCGGGGCGCAGCGAACGGCCCTCGCGGACCTCGTCCCGGATGCGTTCGAAGTACACGATGAACGAGTCGGCGGTGATACCGATCGCGACGATGGCGCCGCAGACGGCCGGTAGGTTCAGCGCGAAGCCGATGGCCGGGCCGAGCAGGGACATCAGCAGGTAGGTCAGGGCCGCGGAGCACAGCAGCGAGGCGATCGCGATGAGCGACAGACCGCGGTAGAAGGCCACGAGGTAGATCACGACCAGGATCAGGCCGATCGCACCGGCCAGCAGACCGGCGTGCAGCTGCTCACCGCCGAGCGCGGCGGTCACGGTCGTGACGCTCTGCTCCTTGAAGGAGAGCGGGAGAGCGCCGTACGACAGCATGTTCGCGAGGTTCTGCGCCTCCTCCTGCTTGAAGGAGCCGGAGATCTGCGCCTGGCCGCCGGTGATGGCGGACTGGACGTAGGGGCTGGAGACGACCTCGCCGTCGAGGACGATGCCGAACTCGTTCTGCGGCTGCTGCTTCTGCGCGAGCTGCCCGGTGATGTCCGCGAACTTCTTGGCGCCCTTGTTCGTGAAGTTCATGGTGACCTGCCAGCCGGCGGCGGTCTGGGTGTCGAAGACCGCCTGGGCCTTCTTCACCTCGGTGCCGTCCACGGCGGCCGGGCCGAGCAGGTACTTGTACCAGACGTTGTTGATCTTGCCGCAGGCCACGATCGGGTCGGCGGGCTTGGCGCCCTCGCCGGCCTTGGCGCGCTGCGCGGGCTTCGTGCAGTCCAGCGCGGTGTACGCGGCCTGGAGCTTCGCGGTCGACGCGTCGGCGGTACCGGCGGGCGGCGTGGCCGCGGGGGCCGGGGAGCCGCTCGCGGAGGGGGCCGGCGACGGGGTGCCGTCGGCGCGCAGGGAGTCGGTGACCGCGCGGCCCTGGGCCGTCGAGGACGGCGAGGGGGAGGCCGAGGAACTGGCCTTCTCACCGGTGCTCGCCGACGCGGAGGGGGAGCCCGAGGGGCTCGGGCTGCCGCTGGAGGACGCCGAGGGGGACGGCGACGGGCTCGCCGCGGCGGGGCCGGTGGCCTCCTGGGCGAGAACCGGACGGAAGTACAGCTTGGCGGTCGTACCGACCTGGGCTCGGGCCTGCTCCGAGTTGGTGCCCTTGGGGATGTTGACGATGATGTTCGACTCGCCCTGAGTCTGCACCTCCGCCTCGGACACGCCCAGTCCGTTGACACGGCGGTTCATGATCTCGACCGCGGTGTCCATGTTCCGCTTGTTGATCGCCGAGCCCTGGTCGGCCTTGGCCTCCAGCGTGATGCTCGTGCCCCCGGCCAGGTCGATGCCCAGGCGCGGCGTGGTGTCACCGGTGGCGAACATGCCGCCCGTGAGCCCCACGATGGCGATCAGGATCAGGGCCAGCGAGCGCCCCGGCTTGCTCTGGGCGCTCGCGCTCCTGCCCTTTTTAGGTGCTGCCACCTTCTCGTACTCCCTCTCGGGCCGCTCCGCGCTCTGGTCGGCGTGGGGCGGCTGCCATGACTGGTGTCGGGAATCCCCCGCGAGATGCGCACACCCCAAGGCGCGCGAACTGGTCCGCGCACCCCGGGGGCGTGACTACTTCTTCGCGTCGGACTCGCCGTCGGTCTTCTTCGGCTCCTCGTCGGTCGCGGTCTCGTCCTTCTTGCCGAGGTCGACGGGCTTGTCGTCGGAGGCGGCGGCAGCTTCGGAAGGCTCGTCGGCGTCAGCGGTCTCGGTGAGGGAGGAGGCGTCGTCCGGAACGATGTCGGAGTCGGACTTCAGGTCGGCCTCGATGCCGTGGACGATGCGGTTGTACTCCTCGTCCGTCAGCACCGCGCCGATGGCGTTCTTCGCGAAGAGCAGTTCCACACCCGGGCCGGCGTCCAGCAGGACCGTGTCCTCGTTGGACTCCTTGACCGTCGCGTACATCCCCCCGATCGTGCGGACGCCACTGCCGGGCTGCATCTGGTTCCGCATGTCGGCTGCCTGCTGCTGCTTCTTCTTGGCCGACCGGGTCATCAGGAACATGGCCCCGATGAGCACGATGAACGGGAGAAGGGTCAAGGGACTCACGGGTTCGGAACTTCCTTCACACGACCGCGGATG
>DATCQX010000169.1:0-4289 GCA_036569285.1 Streptomyces sp. | reverse complement strand
ATGGAGTGGGTCGACGGCAACATCGGCTCCAAGGTGACGATGAAGTACCCGGCCGTCTACCTCATGGGCGAGCACGCCAAGGGCGAGACGCTCTCCATCGCCTTCGCGGGCGAGGGCCAGCACCAGGACGCGGGCGCCAAGATGGTGCACATGGCGCCGAACACGTCGTCCAACATCGTCTCCAAGTCGGTGGCGCGCGGCGGTGGCCGCACCTCCTACCGGGGGCTCATCGAGATCGGTGAGGGCGCGCCCGGCTCGAAGTCCAACGTGCTGTGCGACGCGCTGCTCGTCGACACGATCTCCCGCTCCGACACCTACCCGTACGTCGACGTCCGCGAGGACGACGTGTCGATGGGGCACGAGGCGACCGTCTCCAAGGTCTCCGAGGACCAGCTCTTCTACCTGATGAGCCGGGGCCTGAGCGAGTTCGAGGCGATGGCGATGATCGTGCGCGGCTTCGTCGAGCCGATCGCGAAGGAGCTGCCGATGGAGTACGCGCTGGAGCTGAACCGGCTGATCGAGCTGCAGATGGAAGGCGCGGTCGGCTGACCGCGACCCCTCGGGCCGCCCTCGTAAGTCATACAAGCGTAAGAAAGTGAGCACGACGACAGCCATGGCTGAGGCTCAGAACTCCCCGGTGGGCTCGACCACCGCCGGCGCCATCGCGGTGGCCGCCGAGTCCACCGTCGCCACGCGCATGAGCGCACCGCCCTCGTTCGACGTGGCGGACTTCCCCGTGCCGCACGGCCGCGAGGAGGAGTGGCGGTTCACCCCGCTGGAGCGCCTGCGCGGACTGCACGACGGCACCGCCGTCGCCACCGACGGGGGCCTCAAGGTGGACGTCGAGGTCCCCGAGGGCGTCACCGTCGAACTGGTCGGCCGCGACGACGCCCGGCTCGGCCGCGCCGGCACCCCCGTCGACCGGGTCGCCGCCCAGGCGTACTCCTCGTTCGAGCGGGCCGGCGTGATCACCGTCCCCAAGGAGACGGTCCTCACCGAGCCGATCCGCATCGCCGTGCACGGCGAGGGCGGCACCGACTTCGGCCACCAGGTCATCGAGCTGGGCGCGTTCGCCGAAGCCGTCGTCGTCATCGACCACACCGGTGACGCGGTCGTCGCCGTGAACGTCGAGTACGTCCTCGGCGACGGCGCCAAGCTCACCGTCGTCTCCGTCCAGGACTGGGACGACAAGGCCGTCCACGTCGCCCAGCACAGCGCGCTGATCGGGCGGGACGCCAGCTTCAAGTCCGTCGTCGTCACCTTCGGCGGGGACGTCGTCCGGCTGCACCCCCGGGTCTCCTACGCGGCGACCGGCGGGCAGGCCGAGCTGTTCGGGCTGTACTTCACCGACGCCGGGCAGCACCAGGAGCACCGGCTCCTCGTCGACCACAACACGCCGCACTGCACCTCGAACGTCGTCTACAAGGGCGCGCTCCAGGGCGAGGGCGCGCACGCCGTGTGGATCGGTGACGTCCTCATCGAGGCCAAGGCCGAGGGCACCGACACCTACGAGATGAACCGGAACCTGGTCCTCACGGACGGCGCGCGGGTCGACTCCGTGCCGAACCTGGAGATCGAGACCGGCGAGATCGTCGGCGCCGGGCACGCCTCCGCGACCGGCCGCTTCGACGACGAGCAGCTCTTCTACCTGATGGCGCGCGGCATCCCCGCCGACGAGGCCCGCCGCCTCGTCGTCCGCGGCTTCTTCGCCGAACTCGTCCAGCAGATCGGTGTCCCCGACATCGAGGAGCGCCTGCTCGCGAAGATCGACGCGGAGCTGGAGGCGTCCGTCTGATGACGTACGTACGAGCTTGTGGGCTGAGCGAGCTGGAGGAGGACACCCCGATGCGGGTGGAACTCGACGGCACGCCGGTCTCGGTCGTGCGGACCGAAGGGGAGGTGTTCGCGATCCACGACATCTGCTCGCACGCGAACGTCTCGCTCTCCGAGGGCGAGGTGGAGGACTGCCAGATCGAGTGCTGGCTCCACGGTTCCGCCTTCGACCTGCGCACCGGCAAGCCGTCCGGCCTCCCCGCGACGCGCCCCGTACCCGTTTACCCCGTAAAGATCGAAGGGGACGACGTGCTCGTCTCCCTCACCCAGGAGTCCTGAGGCATCCATGGCAACGCTTGAAATCCGAGACCTGCACGTCACCGTCGAGGCCGACAACGCCACGAAGGAGATCCTCAAGGGCGTCGACCTGACCGTGAAGCAGGGCGAGACGCACGCCATCATGGGCCCCAACGGCTCCGGCAAGTCCACCCTCGCGTACTCCCTCGCCGGCCACCCGAAGTACACGGTCACCGGCGGCACCGTCCTGCTGGACGGCGAGGACGTCCTGGAGATGTCCGTCGACGAACGCGCCCGCGCCGGTCTGTTCCTCGCGATGCAGTACCCGGTCGAGGTTCCGGGTGTGTCCGTGTCGAACTTCCTGCGGACCTCCGCCACCGCGATCCGCGGCGAGGCCCCCAAGCTGCGCACCTGGGTCAAGGAGGTCAAGGAGTCCATGGAGCGGCTCTCCATGGACCCCTCCTTCGCCGAGCGCAACGTCAACGAGGGCTTCTCCGGCGGTGAGAAGAAGCGGCACGAGATCCTCCAGCTGGAGCTGCTGAAGCCGAAGGTCGCCATCCTCGACGAGACGGACTCCGGCCTCGACGTCGACGCTCTGCGGATCGTCTCCGAGGGCGTCAACCGCGTCCGCGAGACCGGTGAGGTCGGCACCCTGCTGATCACGCACTACACGCGCATCCTGCGCTACATCAAGCCCGACCACGTGCACGTCTTCTCCGGTGGCCGCATCGTCGAGTCCGGCGGCGCCGAGCTCGCGGACAAGCTGGAGAACGAGGGCTACGAGGCTTACACGAAGGGCGGCGCATCCGAGTGACGCAGTTGCCGGGCCTCCTCGACACCGAGGCGATCCGCAAGGACTTCCCCGTCCTGGGCCGCCAGGTCCACGACGGCCAGAAACTTGTTTACCTGGACAACGCGGCGACCTCGCAGAAGCCGCGCCAGGTGCTGGACGCCCTCGCCGAGTACTACGAGCGCCACAACGCCAACGTCCACCGCGGTGTGCACGTGCTCGCCGAGGAGGCCACGGCGCTGTACGAGGGCGCGCGCGACAAGGTCGCCGAGTTCATCAACGCGCCCTCGCGGGACGAGGTGATCTTCACCAAGAACGCCTCCGAATCGCTGAACCTCGTCGCGAACATGCTGGGCTGGGCCGACGAGCCCTACCGCGTGGACTCCGAGACCGAGATCGTCATCACGGAGATGGAGCACCACTCCAACATCGTGCCGTGGCAGCTGCTGTCGCAGCGGACGGGCGCGAAGCTGAAGTGGTTCGGGCTGACCGACGACGGTCGGCTGGATCTCAGCGACATCGATCAGATCATCACGGAGAAGACGAAGATCGTCTCCTTCGTGCTGGTCTCGAACATCCTCGGGACGGTCAACCCCGTCGAGGCGATCGTGCGGCGGGCGCAGGAGGTCGGTGCGCTGGTCTGCATCGACGCCTCGCAGGCCGCGCCGCACATGCCGCTGGACGTGCAGGCGCTGCAGGCCGACTTCGTGGCCTTCACCGGGCACAAGATGTGCGGGCCCACGGGGATCGGTGTGCTCTGGGGGCGGCAGGAACTCCTGGAGGATCTGCCGCCGTTCCTCGGTGGCGGCGAGATGATCGAGACCGTGTCGATGCACTCGTCCACGTACGCGCCGGCTCCGCACAAGTTCGAGGCGGGGACGCCGCCGATCGCGCAGGCGGTGGGTCTTGGCGCGGCGATCGACTATCTGAACTCGATCGGCATGGACAAGATCCTGGCGCATGAGCACGCGTTGACGGAGTACGCGGTGCAGCGGCTCTCGGCGGTGCCGGATCTGCGGATCATCGGCCCGGCGACGGCCGAGGACCGTGGCGCCGCGATCTCCTTCACGCTCGGTGACATCCACCCGCACGACGTGGGCCAGGTCCTCGACGAGCAGGGCATCGCCGTCCGCGTCGGCCACCACTGCGCCCGGCCCGTCTGCCTGCGGTACGGAATTCCCGCGACCACGCGAGCGTCGTTCTATCTGTACTCCACGCCGACGGAGATCGACGCTCTCGTCGACGGCCTGGAGCACGTACGGAACTTCTTCGGCTGAGAGGGTCATCGGTGAAGCTGGATTCGATGTACCAGGAAGTCATCCTGGACCACTACAAGCACCCGCACGGGCGTGGTCTCCGGGACGGCGACGCCGAGGTGCACCACGTGAACCCGACGTGCGGTGACGAGATCACGCTCCGCGTGAAGTAC
>DATCQX010000168.1:0-10284 GCA_036569285.1 Streptomyces sp. | reverse complement strand
CTCCCGCCCTAGAACATCGTGTTGTCGTTGGCCGAAGTCTCCGGCACATCCTGCACGACATCCCAGTGCTCGACGATCTTCCCGCCCCGCACCCGGAACAGATCCGTGACCGCCTGCCCCCGCTGCCCCGGCGCCGGGATGTAGTGGCTGTGGACGGCGACGAGGTCACCCTCGGCGACGACCCTCTTGGGCTCGACCTTCAGCTCGGGGAACAGGGCGAAGTATCCGCCGAGCCCGTCCTTGACGCCCGAAATCCCGTTCGCGATGGTCGGGTTGTGCTGCTGGTAACCGGCACCCCAGTACCGGTCGATGGCGCCGAGATCCTTCCGCACCAGCAACTGGTCGAACGCCTTCACCACGAGCTTCTTGTTGTACGACGTCAGCCAGGCCGGCCCCGGCTGCTGCGTACGCGGCCAACTCACCGTGGAGAACATGTCGTTGCCGTTGGCGGACGTGTCGGGAACGTCCTGCCCGGTGTCCCAGTGCTCGGCGATCCGCCCGCCCTGGAACCGGAAGATGTCGAAGACGGCGTTGCCCCGAGTCCCGGGCACCGCGACGAAGTTGGAGTGGACGACGACCAAGTCCCCTTCGGATATCACCCTCTTGACGTCGTACTTGAGATCGGGGAACTGCTGGTGCACGGCAGCGCCCAGGTTCTTCAGCGTCTCGGCGCCGTCGGGCGCGGCGGGGTTGTGCTGGATGTAGTCGGGCCGCACGAAACGGTCGACGACGGCCCCGTCACCCCGCTCGAACACCCCCTTGAGAACCCGGACGGCCACGTCCTTCTGGTACGCGAGCCGGGCCGGCGAGTCGACGGACGCGTGAGCGCCGTGGCTGTTCGGGACGGCGACGGCGGGGACCGCGGCGGCGGTGACCGTCAGCGCTGCGGCAGCGACGACTGCGGCGAGGGTCCTGCGGGCGGACGTGGTGGGGGTCACAACGTTTCCTTCCAGGAGACGACTGGTTTGAACTTTCAATCCAAACCTTGACCTGATACTAACCACAGGAAAGCACTAACTTCCAGATAGCTAACCCTGAAAGATCCCCTACCCCCAAAGTCCCTTGCGTCGAGTCCACTCCAAGACGTTGGCTGGAGAACCATGAAGTACACGCAGCTCGGACGCACAGGACTCAAGGTCAGCCGACTGGTGCTCGGCACGATGAACTTCGGTCCGCAGACAGACGAGGCCGACAGCCACGCGATCATGGACGCGGCGCTGGACGCGGGCATCAACTTCTTCGACACGGCCAACGTCTACGGCTGGGACGTGGGCAAAGGGCGCACCGAGGAGATCATCGGCAACTGGTTCACGGCCGGTGGCGCCGCCCGCCGCGACAAGGTCGTCCTCGCCACCAAGGTCTACGGGAACATGGCTCCCGAGGGTGACCCCTGGCCCAACCACGACAAGCTCTCGGCGGTCAGCATCCGCCGCGCGGTCGACGCCTCCCTCAAGCGGCTCCAGACCGACCGCATCGACCTCTACCAGTTCCACCACATCGACCGTCTGACCCCCTTCGAGGAGATCTGGCAGGCCATCGACGTCCTGGTACAGCAGGGCAAGATCCTCTACGCCGGTTCCTCCAACTTCCCCGGCTACAAGATCGCCCAGGCCAACGAGGCCGCCGTACGCCGTGGGTCGTACGGGCTGGTCAGCGAGCAGTGCATCTACAACCTCTACGAGCGGCGCGCGGAGATGGAGGTCATACCTGCGGCGCAGGACTACGGCGTAGGGGTGATCCCCTGGTCGCCGCTGCATGGCGGGCTCCTCGGCGGCATCCTCAAGAAGGAGCACGACGGCGGCCGTCGCACCGCGGGCCGCGCGGCCGAGACGATCACCGACCCGGCGGTCCGGGCACGCATCCAGGCGTACGAGGATCTCCTCGACAAGCACGGGGTCGACCCCGGCGAGACCGCTCTGGCCTGGCTCCTCACCCGCCCCGGCGTGACCGGCCCGATCGTCGGCCCGCGTACGGCCGGGCAGTTGGAGTCGGCGCTCCGGGCGGTGGAGCTGGAGCTGAGCGAGGAGCTGCTGACCGGTCTGGACGAGGTCTTCCCGGGTCCGGGGCCGTCGCCGGAGGCGTTCGCCTGGTAGCACGGGTACTACGGGGCTACCTCGGAACCACTCCTCCAGGTGCCCCGACTTGAGAGGTAGCCCTCGCGGGGAATCACCCCTCGGGGGCGCCCCTCAAGCACCCACCGCGCATCACACCCGGCCACGCGCCCCGCGTACACCCCGTACATCTCCAGAGCCACGCCACCGCACCGCGCACCCGGCCACGCGCCCAGGTCACCGCACCGCGCACCCCGCCACACGCCTGGGCCACCGCAGCGCCCCCCGGCCGCACCCCGCGCCCCCTCACTTCCCCAAAGCCGCCGCCATCGCCACCACGACGAACATCAGCACGAGCGCACCGGCCATGATCCGGTTCCGGGTTTTAGGGTCCACGCCACCGAGCCTAACCGCCCTCGCCGAGCGCCCACCGCCCGGCCACCTCATAACGCGGACGCTCCCCCGTCACCCCGGACCTCGGCAGCTCACTGCGCACCAGCGCCACCTCCCCCACGCTCCACCCCCGCCCGGAGAACCGGTCGAGCACCTCGACGTACGGCCCCGGCTCCACCCCCTCCCGGCTGCGCGCCAGCGTCAGATGCGCCCGGTAGCGCCGATGCTCCCCCATCTCCGCCCCGGCCTCCCGCCCCGCCGTCTCAGCCCGATCGGCAAGCACGCTCAACGCCCCGACATCCCCGGCCGCGCCCGCCCACACCACCTTCCCCTGTCCGAACTGCCCACCCCCGCGCACGGCAAGTCCGAAAGGATCGGTCCGCCGAGCCGCACACCCCAGCCGCTCCGACAGTTCCGGCACGACAGCGTCCTCGACCTCCCCGTAGAACGCGAGAGTGAAGTGCCACCCCGCCCGCCCGGTCCACCGCAGCCCCTCCGCACCGGGAAGCCCCCGCAACTCATCGACCACGGAGTCGAGTTCGGCACGGACGTCGTCCGGCGGCAGCACAGCGGCGAAGAGTCTCATACCAGGGATTGTCCCGCCGGGTATGACGGACGGCATGAGGACGACGGCCAGAGAAGGCCGGCCACCTCTGCGAGCCGACCCCCTCGCGTCCCCTACGCCCCGTACACCTCGGCATCGGCGTCGTCCTCATCCGCGTCCTCGTCCTCGTCACGCCCACCCCGCGCCCCGGGTACACCCCGTACATCTCCAGAGCCACGCCACCGCGCCCCTCCACAGATGTACGGGTCCCACACCCGAAGCCCCGCCCCTCGCCTCAGCTCAGCTCAGCTCACCCGAGCCAACCCCGCCTCAGCCTCAGTCCCGGCCTGACGTCCCCGCGTATCCCCACCCCGCGGCACGAACCGCACCCGCGGATGCCCCCCGTTCCACCCCACCGACACCCGGAACCCGCCGACACGAGTCAACGCCACCCCGATCGACACGGCGGCCAGCAACGAGATCGCACCCCCCACGGCCAACCCGGCCCGCACCCCGTACGCGTCGGTGATCCACCCCGCGATAGGCGCCCCCACGGGCGCCCCGCCGAGAAACACCATCATGTACAGCGCCATGACCCGCCCCCGCATCGCGGGATCCGTGGACAGCTGGATCCCGGTGTTGGCGGTTACGTTGACGGTCATCCCGAACATCCCGATCGGCACCATGAACAGCGCGAACAGCCACAGCGACGGCGCGAACGCGGCGACCAGCTCGACCGCGCCGAAGGCGATCGCCGCCCCGATCAGCACGCGCGTCCGCGAGGTCCCCCGGCGCGCGGCGAGCAGCGCCCCCGCCAGCGACCCGACGGCCATCAGCGTGTTGAAGAGGCTGTACGACCCGGCGCCCGCGTGGAAGACGTCGTCGGCGAACGCCGAGAGATAGACGGGGAAGTTGTACCCGAACGTGCCGATGAACCCGACCAGCGCGATCGTCCAGATCAGCTCCGGCCGCCCGGCGACATAGTGCAGCCCCTCGCGCAACTGCCCCTTCCCGCGCGGCGCGCGCTCGACGGCGTACAGTTCGCGCCCGCGCATCAGCAGCAGTCCGGTGATCGGCGCGATGAAGGACAGCCCGTTGAAGAGGAACGCCCAGCCGGTGCCCACACCTGTGATCATCAGACCGGCGACGGCGGGGCCCACGAGCCGCGCGGACTGGAAGTTCGCGGAGTTCAGGCTGACCGCGTTCTGCAACTGCTCCGGCCCGACCATCTCGGAGACGAAGGACTGCCGCGCCGGGTTGTCGACGACGGTCGCGAGTCCGACGGCGAAGGCGGCGACGTACACGTGCCACACCTGGACGTGCCCGGAGAGCGTGAGCGCCGCGAGCACGACACCGGCGATGCCCATCGCGGTCTGCGTGATCAGCAGGGTCGGCCGCTTGGGGAACCGGTCGACGAGGACCCCGCCGTACAGCCCGAAGAGGAGCATCGGCAGGAACTGGAGCGCTGTGGTGACGCCGACGGCCGTCGCGGAGCCGGTGAGGCTGAGGACGAGCCAGTCCTGGGCGATGCGCTGCATCCAGGTGCCGATATTGGAGACGACCTGGCCGGCGAAGAAGAGCCGGTAGTTGCGGACCTTCAGGGAGCTGAACATCGAGGACTTACGGGCCGGTCCCCCGGAAGTACCAGGGGTGGCACCGGGAACGTCCCCGGAAGCACTGCGAGTACTACGGGTACTACGGGTACTACGGGTATCGCGGGTACTACGGGTATCCCCCGGGGGTCCCTCCGGGGTCGTGCGGATCGGTGCGGGTGCGGAGTCTGCTCCGGGTCCCGAACTCAAAGGGGGTCGCCTCCTTGTGACTGCCTACAGATGTGCGAGCTTCTCCAGCACGGGGGCGGCGGCCTTGAGCTTCGCCCACTCGTCGTCGTCCAGCTCTTCCGCCAGACCGGCCAGGAATGCGTTCCGCTTGCGGCGGCTCTGCTCCAGCATGCTTTCGGCCTGCTCGGTCTGGCTGACCACTTTCTGGCGCCGGTCCTCGGGGTGCGGCTCCAGGCTGACCAGCCCCTTGGCCTCAAGGAGGGCCACGATGCGGGTCATGGACGGCGGCTGGACGTGCTCCTTGCGGGCCAGCTCGCCAGGGGTGGCGCTGCCGCAGCGCGACAGTGTCCCGAGCACCGACATCTCGGTCGGGCTCAGCGATTCGTCCACCCGCTGG
The DNA here is from genome assembly GCA_036569285.1 of Streptomyces sp. Classification (GTDB taxonomy): domain Bacteria; phylum Actinomycetota; class Actinomycetes; order Streptomycetales; family Streptomycetaceae; genus Streptomyces. The sequence goes on along the minus strand of DATCQX010000168.1, from coordinate 5,118 downwards.
TGCTTCAGTCTGCGGGAGAGCCGCATCACGGCTGATCTGAGGTCGTTCACGGCGGCAGCGTCGTCGTCGTGGGTGAGGTCCGGCATGTTTCTTAGCCTAACTCATTACTCTGGCTAAATACCAACCGGAACGCGCCGAACCGCCGTGATACCCACCACTGGCCGCATCCCCAGCATTTTTTCACCCATACGGGTGACAGTGGCCCAGAAGCGCTCCCATCACCCCGAACCGTGCCGCGACCCTCATACCCATGGGGACCAGTGTGCTCAGCCTGCGAATAGACCATGACCTGCTCGAACGGCTCCGACACCACGCCGCCAAAAGAGGAATGAGCGTCCAGGACTATGTCGTCCGGACGCTCATTCGCGATGACTTCGACGAGCGGTTCCAGGCCGCCGTCGAGGAGACGGAGAAGTTCTACGGGCTCACCTGATACTCAGGTACTACGGGGCGTACCCGCCGTCGAGCCCCTTGCCTCACGTAAGACCCAGGGCCGGCATCAGGTAGTAGAACGCGAACACCGCGGACACCACGTACATGGCGACCGGCACCTCCCGGCCCCGGCCCGCGGCCAGGCGCAGGACGGCGAAGGCGATGAAGCCCATGCCGATGCCGTTGGTGATGGAGTACGTGAACGGCATCATCACCATCGTGATGAAGGCCGGGATCGCGATGGTGTGGTCGGCCCAGTCGATGTCCTTGACCGAGCCCGCCAGGATCAGGAACCCGACCGCGAACAGCGCGGGGGTCGCGGCCTGCGACGGCACCATCGTCGCGATCGGTGTGAGGAACAGCGCGACGGCGAAGAGCCCGCCGGTGACGAGGTTCGCGAAGCCGGTCCGCGCGCCCTCGCCGACCCCGGCGGTGGACTCGACGAAGCAGGTGGTGGCCGAGGAGGAGGACGCGCCACCGGCGGCGACGGCGATGCCGTCGACGAACAGCACCTTGTTGATGCCCGGCATCTGCCCGGACGCGTCGGTCAGCTTCGCCTCGTCCGAGACACCCATGATCGTGCCCATGGCGTCGAAGAAGCAGGACAGCAGGACGGTGAAGACGAACAGGACGCCGGTCAGGACGCCGACCTCGCTGAACCCACCGAAAAGGCTGACCTTGCCGATCAGCCCGAAGTCGGGGGTGGCTACGGGATTACCCGGCCACTTCGGGGTTGTCAGACCCCAGGACGACACGTGGACGGCCGCCTCGATGATCATCGCGAGGACGGTCATGGCGACGATGGAGATGAGGATCGCGCCCGAGACCTTGCGGACGATCAGCGCGAGGGTGAGCAGGACGCCGAGCACGAAGACCAGTACGGGCCATCCCGTAAGGTGCCCGTCGCCGCCGAGCTGGACCGGCACGGTCGTGTGGGCCGCGTCGGGGATGCGGGTGACGAACCCGGAGTCGACCAGCCCGATCAGCATGATGAACAGGCCGATACCGATCGAGATCGCCTTGCGCAGCCCGAACGGCACCGCGTTCATGACCCGCTCGCGCAGCCCGGTCGCCACCAGCAGCATGACGATCAGACCGGCGAGGACGACCATCCCCATCGCGTCCGGCCAGGACATCCGCGGCGCGAGCTGGAGCGCGACGACGGAGTTGACACCGAGACCCGCGGCGAGCGCGATCGGGACGTTGCCGATGACGCCCATCAGCAGTGTCGTGAAAGCGGCGGTCAGACAGGTCGCGGTGACGAGCTGACCGTTGTCCAGCTGGTGCCCGTACATGTCCTTCGTGCTTCCGAGAATGATCGGATTGAGCACGATGATGTACGCCATCGCGAAGAAGGTGGCGAAACCACCCCGAATCTCCCGGGACAGCGTGCTGCCGCGTTCGGAGATCCTGAAGTGGCGGTCGAGTGCACCGGGGGTCGGGGAAGACATCGTTTGGTGGTTCCTACGAAGAGAAGCGGTCACGTGTAATCGGTTTCAGTATGAACATATGACGACGGAAACAACCATCTCCGCGCGTAGATGTAATCGCCTCGTAAGCTAAGGCCATGGCGAAGTGGACCCCCAAGCACGAGGCGCCGGAGCCCCTGGAGGGCCCCGTGGTCGCGACCATCACCGGCGGCACGATCCTGTGGTTCGTCCTCTTCCTCGTACAACTCCCGTTCTACGGGTGGTACGACGATCACGGCCGTCTCTGGTGGCTGTGGACGTGCCTCGCGGGGACGGGACTAGGGGTACTGGGTATCTGGATCGTCCGGCGGCGGGACGCGGCGATCAAGCGGCACGCGGCGCCGGCGGCCGAGACGGCGGAGACGGCCGAACCGGCGGGGCCGTCCTCAACCCCGTAGGTGACACCCCCTACAACCAGGGCACTACACGCCTCCTACCCGAGTCGGATCTTCACCCTTTTCAGCGGGTGAACCGGGCGATCCGCACGTACCGTCGTTGGCATGGCCCACACCGATGCGGCTGACGCCGCGCCCGCCGCCCCGGTGCTCCCGGCGAGCGGACTGACCACCGCCGAGGTCGCGGAGCGCGTCGCGCGCGGCGAGGTCAACGACGTACCCGTCCGCAGCAGTCGTACCTTCGGGGAGATCGTCCGGGCGAACGTCTTCACCCGGTTCAACGCGATCATCGGTGTGCTCTGGGTGATCACCCTGGTCGTGGCGCCCATCCAGGACGGGCTGTTCGGGTTCGTGATCCTCGCGAACACCGGGATCGGCATCGTCCAGGAGTGGCGGGCCAAGAAGACCCTGGACTCCCTCGCGGTGATCGGCGAGGCACGGCCGACGGTCCGGCGGGACGGCTCGTCCGTCGAGGTCGCCACCTCTGAGATCGTGCTGGACGACCTGATAGAGATCGGGCCCGGCGACAAGATCGTCGTGGACGGCGTGTGCGTCGAGTCCGACGGACTGGAGATCGACGAGTCGCTGCTCACCGGCGAGGCCGACCCGGTCGTCAAACACCCCGGCGACCAGGTGATGTCGGGCAGTTTCGTGGTGGCGGGCGGCGGCGCCTTCCGGGCCACGAAGGTCGGCCGCGAGGCGTACGCCGCTCAACTCGCCGAGGAAGCCTCCCGGTTCACGCTCGTCCACTCCGAACTGCGCACCGGCATCTCGACGATCCTCAAGTACGTGACGTGGATGATGATTCCGGCCGCGATCGGCCTCGTCATCACCCAACTGGTCGTCAAGGAGAACGACTTCAAGGAATCCGTCGCCCGGACGATCGGCGGCATCGTCCCGATGGTCCCCGAGGGCCTCGTCCTGCTCACCTCGGTCGCCTTCGCGATCGGCGTCATCCGGCTGGGCCGACAGCAGTGCCTCGTCCAGGAGTTGCCGGCCATCGAGGGCCTCGCCCGCGTCGACACCGTCTGCCTCGACAAGACCGGCACCCTCACTGAGGGCGGTATGGACGTCACCGAACTGCGCGTCCTCGACGGCTACTCCGAGTCGTACGTCCGCCAAGTCCTGGGCGCCCTCGGCGAGTCGGACCCGCGCCCCAACGCCTCGCTGCAAGCGGTGATCGACGCCTACCCGGACGCCGACGACTGGCGCTGCACGGAGTCGCTGCCCTTCTCCTCCGCCCGCAAGTACAGCGGCGCGAGCTTCAGCGAGGCCGACGGGGAGTCGAGCACCTGGCTCCTGGGCGCGCCGGACGTCCTGCTGACGGCGGCCTCCCCCGCCCTCGCGGAGACCGAGCGGCTCAACGAACAGGGCCTGCGCGTCCTGCTGTTGGCGCGTACGGCCCGGATGCTGGACGACCCCGAGGTGGCCGTCGGCGTCGAGCCCGCCGCCCTCGTCGTCCTGGAGCAGCGGCTGCGGCCCGACGCGGCGGAGACCCTGCGGTACTTCGCGGACCAGAACGTGCGGGCGAAGGTCATCTCCGGGGACAACGCGGTGTCCGTCGGCGCGGTCGCCGGGAAGCTGGGCCTGACCGGCAAGGCCGTGGACGCCCGTCAACTCCCCTCGGACCAGGAGGAGATGGCGAAGGCGCTAGACGAGGGGACGGTGTTCGGGCGGGTCACTCCGCAGCAGAAGCGGGAGATGGTCGCCGCGTTGCAGTCCCAGGGGCACACCGTGGCGATGACCGGGGACGGGGTGAACGACGTTCTCGCGCTCAAGGACGCGGACATCGGTGTCTCCATGGGCTCCGGGTCCGAGGCGACGCGGGCCGTCGCGCAGATCGTGCTGCTCAACAACAGCTTCGCGACGCTGCCTTCGGTCGTCGCCGAGGGGCGCCGGGTCATCGGGAACATCACGCGCGTCGCGACGCTGTTCCTCGTCAAGACCGTGTACTCGGTGCTGCTCGCGCTGCTGGTGGTCTGCTGGCAGGTCGAATACCCCTTCCTGCCACGGCACTTGACGCTGCTGTCCACGCTGACCATCGGCATCCCGGCCTTCTTCCTCGCGCTCGCGCCGAACAAGGAGCGGGCCCGGCCCCATTTCGTGCGGCGCGTGATGCGGTACTCGATCCCGGGCGGCGTGATCGCGGCGGTCGCGACCTTCACCTCGTATCTGATCGCCCGTCACTACTACACCGGGGCCGACGCGTTGGACGCGGAGACCAGTGCCGCGACGCTGACCCTGTTCCTGGTCTCGATGTGGGTGCTGGCGATCGTGGCGCGGCCGTACACGTGGTGGCGGGTGCTGCTCGTCGCGGCGATGGGGCTGTCGTTCCTCGTCGTCCTCGCCGTGCCGTGGTTGCAGCACTTCTTCGCGCTGAAGCTGGTCGGGTCGACGATGCCGTGGATCGCGGTCGGCATCGCGGTCGCGGCCTCGGCGGTGCTGGAGGCCGTGTGGCGGTGGGTAGACCGGCGGTTCGCGGAGTAGCTCCGGGACGAGGAGAGCGCGGTGCCCGTTACCGGGCGCCGCGCTCTCGTGTGTCTCAGGAGGCGTACCTCTTCAGGGGTAGTACCTGAGGGTCAGCGGACGTCGATGGCGTCGGCCGCCGACGCGACCGCAGCGGTCGTCGAGGTGGCCGCGAAGCTGTACCGGTAGGACCCGTCGACAGTCGCCGTGACAGTGGCGCTCAGGGCGCCCTTGGCCGAGGTCTTGACGGACTTGACGGTCGTCCAGGTCTTCGTGCCGGCCTTCTGGAACTGGAGCTGGACCGTCTGCGAGCCGTACGCGACGTTCTTCTTGGTGTTCCAGTCGGCGCGGGTCAG
>DATCQX010000167.1:0-11553 GCA_036569285.1 Streptomyces sp. | reverse complement strand
CCCCCTCGGCGCCCTCGGACGGTTCCTCCGCGGGCTCGGGTTCGTCGGACGCGACCGACCCCGCCGGGCTCTGCCTGCTCGGGCTGCTCTGCGTGAAGTAACGCGTCCGGCACTCCCGTCACCCCGTCGAATTTTGTTTCGACGGGGTGACGGGAGTGTTGTCGGGAGTCGCGAGGACCCCTATAGTCCCGTCCGGAACAGGTAATGGGAGCGCTCCCATCCGGTGCGGCGGTGGGGAGTGCCCCGGACAGGCATCCACGTCCCCGGCCGTCCCTCGGAAAGAGGACCCGCATGCGACCGTTACCGCGCCTCCCCCACTCTCTGATCGGCGCTCTGGTGACCGCGTTCGTCACCGTCGCCGCGCTCTTGACCCTGACCCCGCCGGCCCAGGCGGACACCGTGGTGTGCGAGCAGTACGGGTCCACCACGATCCAGGGCCGCTACGTCGTCCAGAACAACCGGTGGGGCACTTCGCAGGAGCAGTGCGTCACCGCCACCGACTCCGGGTTCCGGGTGACCCGGGCGGACGGCTCCGTGCCGACGAACGGGGCGCCGAAGTCGTACCCGTCCGTCTTCAACGGCTGCCACTACACGAACTGTTCGCCCGGGACGCGGCTGCCCGCGCAGGTGTCCTCGATCTCCAGCGCGCCGAGCAGCATCTCGTTCGGGTACGTGTCGGACGCCGTGTACGACGCCGCGTACGACATCTGGCTGGATCCGACGCCGCGTACGGACGGGGTGAACCGGACCGAGATCATGATCTGGCTCAACCGGGTCGGCTCGATCCAGCCGATCGGCTCGCCGGTGGCCAACGTGACCGTGGGCGGCCGGAGCTGGCAGGTGTGGCAGGGCGGGAACGGCACGAACGACGTGATCTCGTTCGTCGCGCCGTCGGCCATCGGCAGCTGGAGCTTCGACGTCATGGACTTCGTACGGCAGACCGTCGCGCGCGGGCTGGCGCAGAACAACTGGTACCTGACGAGTGTGCAGGCCGGGTTCGAGCCGTGGCAGAACGGCACCGGGCTGGCCGTCACCTCCTTCTCGTCCACGGTGAACACGGGTTCGGGTCCGCAGAATCCCGGCGGTGGCGCGGCCTGTGAGGTGAAGTACGCGACGAACGTGTGGCAGGGCGGGTTCACCGCCGACGTGACCGTGCGCAACACGGGTTCGGCGCCGGTCAGCGACTGGCGGCTGGCGTTCGCGCTGCCGTCGGGGCAGCAGATCAGCAGTGCCTGGAACGCGTCGGTCGCTCCGTCGTCGGGGTCGGTGACGGCGACGCCCGCCGCGCACAACGCGACCATCGCGGCCGGGGGCACCCAGTCGTTCGGGTTCCAGGGGACGTACAGCGGGACGTTCGCCTCACCAGCGGCGTTCAGTCTCTCCGGAACCGCGTGTTCCGTCACGTGAGGTGACCGGGCGTCAGGGTGACGTTGTGAGAAAGCTGTGTGTCGAGGGAACCGATGCGTGGATCTTGTGCCTCTTGTGGGGTGCACCCCCACAGACCGAGACGAGGAATCCACGTTGTCGCACTCTCGACGCCTGCTCGCAGGCGCCACCCTGATCGCCGCTCTCGCCACGGGCGTCCTGCCCGCCACCACCGCGTACGCCGCGCCGAAGCCGACCGGCCCGACCGCCGACATGGACGGTGTGGAGACGGCGCTGAAGGCGGCCATGGCTCAGGGCGCCCCGGGCGCGATGGCCCGTTACGTCGACGCGTACGGCGTCAAGGCGCGGGCCCTCGGGGTCCGTGACCGGGAGTCGGGCGCGGCGATGGACATCCGGGCGCGGTTCCGGGTCGGCAGTGTCAGCAAGACGTTCTCCAGTGTGGTCCTGCTCCAGCTCGTCCAGGAGGGGAAGCTGACGCTGGACGCGCCGGTGAACGAGTACCTGCCGGGCCTGCTGCCGGACGACCGGATCACCGTGCGGCACCTGCTGACGCACCGCAGCGGTCTCGCGGACTACACGGACGACATGTTCGAGCACACCGTGCCGGGCTTCGAGGCCGTGCGGAACCGGGTGTTCAGCTACCAGGAGCTGCTCGACCTGTCGCTGGCCCTGCCCCGCACGACCGAACCCGGGGTGTCGTACCGGTACTCCAACACGAACTTCGTGGTCGTCGGCATGCTCATCGAGAAGCTGACGGGGACGCCCGTCGCCGAGCAGTACAAGCGCCGGATCTTCAAGCCGCTGCACCTGCACGACACGATGTACGTGCACCCCGACACCAAGATCCCCGGCCTGCACGTGCGCGGTTACCTGCACCCGGACGAGGCGGGCGCGCCGCTGGTCGACTCGACGGAGCAGACGGTGTCCTGGGCGCAGTCCGCCGGGGCGATCATCTCCAGCCCGGCCGACCTGAACACGTTCACGACGGCGCTGATGAAGGGCAAGCTGCTCGGCTCTCAGATGCTGGACGCGATGACGACGGTCACGCCGACCGACACCACGAACACCCGCTTCTACGGGCTGGGCCTGCGCCGCTACAACCTGACCTGCGGGGTCGAGGTGTTCGGGCACACCGGTACCGTCCAGGGCTTCTACACGTACACGTTCGCGACGCGCGACGGGAAGCGGGCGCTGTCCGCGATGGCGAACACCTCCAACAAGGGCTCCGCCAACACCGCCCTGGGCGGCACGCTCGAGGCGGCGTTCTGCGGGAAGAAGCCGGCGGCGAAGTTCCGCGCGGCCGATGTGGACATCGCCGAACAGCGCTGATCCCGACAGGCTCCAGGGGTGCGGTGAGCGTCTCGCCGTCCCCTGGAGTTCCTTCGAGACGAGAAGAGCACATGGCGATCACGTACGAGTGGCGGGGTGAGATCGACGACACGGCTCTCAACTCCCTGCACGCCGACGGCTTCGGTCACCCGCCGGGCGGCATCCCCTGGACCGCCCGTCTGCACCGGCACAGCCTCGGCTGGGTCTGCGCGTACGAGGGCGGCGCCTTGGTCGGGTTCGTCAACGTGGCCTGGGACGGCGGGAGTCACGCCTTCCTCCTGGACACGGTCGTCGCCTCCGGGCACCGGAAGCGGGGCATCGGCGCCGCCCTCGTCACGGCCGCCGCCGAGGGAGCCCGGGACGCCGGATGCGCCTGGCTGCACGTCGACTTCGAGGAGCACCTGCGCCCGTTCTACCTGGACACGTGCGGGTTCCGGGTGACGGCGGCGGGGTTGCTGGCGCTCGGCTGAGGGGGCTCGGGGCTGTCTCCGCCGGGCGGCGTCCCGCGGCCTGCGGGTGTCGCCCGGATTCCGGTAGCGACAGGACGCCGTCCCTGGTCGGCTCCCGCGTGGACGACGGCTTCCCCGACGGCGTGCGGGTCCCTCACAGCCGTCTCAGAACACCCTCCTCCTCGCACCGGCCCCGGCGTAGGGTGAACGGCGCATCGACCGTCCGTAGCTTCGGAGGACCCCGTGCGCCTAGGCTTCTCACTTCCCCAATTCGGCTCCATGGACCGGCAGTTCGACCAGGTGGCGAGGTTCGCCCGGGAGGCGGAGGGGCTCGGGGCGGGGAGTCTGTGGGTCGGGGACCGGGTGCTCGCGGCGGTGAGTCCGGCCGTGGGGTACGGCGGGGTCGGCGACAGTATCCCGGTGGAGATGCGCGCCGCGCTGGACCCGTTCGTCGCGCTGTCGGTGGCCGCCGCCGTCACCGAGCGCGCTCTGCTCGGCACGAGCACGCTGATCGCCCCCTGGTACCCGCCCCTGCTGCTGGCCCGTTCGCTGAGCGGGATCGACGTGGTGAGCCGGGGCCGTCTGGTGGTCGGCATCGGGACGGGCTGGTCGCCGGACGAGTACGAGGGGGTCGGGGTGCCCTGGAAGGAGCGGGGCGCGCGGCTGGACGAGTGTCTCGACGTCCTGGACGCGGTGTGGACGACCGACCCCGTCGACCGGCACGAAGGGCCCCACCACGCGTATCCGGCCGCCCACATCAACCCGAAACCGGTCCAGCGGCCCCGCCCGCCGGTCTACCTCTCGGCGTTCTCCCCGGCCTCGCAGCGCAGGGCCGCGCGCCGGGCGGACGGGATCATGCCGGTCGCGATGCTCACGCCGGGCGGCGGATACGACCCGACGGCGGTCGTCTCGGCGCCCCTCCAGCGGATCCGCCGCCTCGCGGAGGCCGAGGACCGCGACCCGGCCGCCGTGAGCGCGATCCTGCGGATCAACCCGGCGGCGGGCTCGACACCCCAGGACATCGCCGACGCCGTCCTGCGCACCCGGGACGAGACGGATGTCCAGGACGCCTTCGTGGACCTCCTCTACCTGGTCGACCAGAGCGTGGAGCAGTCCCTCGAACTGGCCGGCCGCATCCTGGACTTGACGCGTTGACCGGTTGAAAGGGGCCGGCCCACGGGACCGGCCCCTTTTCCTACGTCACTTCCGGCGCCCCGCCGTGTCCCTGACCGGTGTGCCGCCCGTGCGGTCGAGGCCGGCCGGGGCCTCGGGAACCGCGCGGTCCGCGTGGCCCGGCCACCACGCCGCGTGGCCGATGAGGGCGGTCAGGCTGGGCGTGAAGAACATCGCCATGACGAACGCGGCGACGGCGATGCCGAAGGAGACGGCGAAACCCATCTCCGTGAGGAGGGAGTTGCCCGCGAGCATCATCGTCGCGAAGGTCGCGGCGAGGATGAACCCGGCGGCGGCGACGGTCGGACCGGCGTGCCGCAGGGCCATCCCGGCGGCCTCGCGGGGTTCGCGGCCCTCGCGGGCCTCCTCGCGGAGCCGGGCGATCATGAGGATGTTGTAGTCGGTGCCGATGGCGACGACGAACAGATACATGATCACCGGGAGCATGAACATCAGCCCGGGGTGCCCCTGGGCGTCCTGGAAGATCCACACGGTGGCGCCGAGGGTCGCGCCGAAGCCGAGCCCCACCGAGGCGATCAGGTACCAGGGGGCGACGACGCTGCGCAGCAGCAACCCCAGGATGATCATGATCAGGGCGGCGGCGACCGGGAACACCGTCCGGTAGTCGTGGTTGACGGCCGACTGGATGTCCTTGTAGATCGAGGACAGGCCGCCCACCAGGGCCTCGGTGCCGTCCGGTGCCTCCTTGTGGGCGACGGAGCGGACCTTGCCGACCGCTTCGATCGCCTGCTCGGTCGACGCCTCGTACGTGAGGGTGACGGTGAAGTCGGCCGTCGTCCCCGCCTTGTTCGTCTGCGTCATCTTGGCGCTCGCGACCCCGTCGACCGCCCCGAGCTTGTCCGCGTACGCCGCGAACGCGGACCGGTCGAGGGGGCGGCCGTCCTTGCTGGAGAGGTAGACGTCCGTCGGCGCGGCGGTGCCCGCCGAGTACGCCTTGCCGATCTCGTCCTGGACGGCCATGGACTCCTTGGTCTTCGGCATGGAACCGGAGGCCAGGTCGAACGTCGCCTTGTAGCCGAGCGTGCCGAGCGACAGGACGAGCAGGACGATCCCGGAGACGGCGGCGGTCAGCGCGGGCCTGCGCTGCACGGCCCGGCCGAGCGCCGCGAACCGGGCGTCGGAGGGCTCCTGGCGCCAGGACTTGGACGGCCAGAAGATCCGGGGCCCGATGAGGGAGACGACGGCCGGGATCAGGGTGAGGCCGGCGACGAGGGTGACGGCGACCGCGATGGCGAGCGCGGGCCCCATCTGCTTGAGGAAGCCCAGCGTGGACAGGATCAGTGCGAGGAACGCGATGATCACGGCCCCGGCCGCCGAGGCGATGGCCTCCCCGACCCGGGCGACCGCGTTGACCATGGCCTGTTTGGGTTCGTCCCCGGCCCGCAGGCGTTCGCGGTAGCGGAACATCAGGAACAGGAAGTAGTCGGTGCCCACGCCGAACAGGACGACGATGAGGATCGACGAGATGGAGCTGTTGGCCTGGAGGCCGAAGAGTTTCGTGGCGTAGGCGATGAGCGAGTTGGCGATGACGGCGACGATCCCGATCAGCACCAGCGGCAGGAACGCGAGGATCGGCGCCCGGAAGATGATCAGCAGGGTCACCAGGATGATCGCGAAGGTGCCGAAGCCGATGAGGGCTTCACCGCGCTTGGAGGAGTCCTGCTGGTCGAGGGTCTGCGCCGCGGAGCCGCCCAGCTTCACCTGGAGGTCCGTGCCTTTGGTGAGCGCCTTCACGTCGTCGCGCAGGGTCTTCGCGGCGTCCGCCTGTTTCGGCTGGCCCGCGTTCTTGCTGTCCATCTGGACGAGGGTCATGGTGTAGCGGCCGTCCTGAGAAGGCTGGCCCTCGACGACCTTCTGCACCTCGTCGATCTTCTTCGCGGCGAGTTCCCCGGTGATCCGGGTGACGTCCCGCTTGTCGGCGGCGGTCAGTTTCCCGCCGTCGGCGCGCTGGAAGAGGGCGATCGCGGCCGGGGTGAAGGCGCTGGGGAACGCCTTCTCCTGGAGGTCCGCGGCTTTGATCGATTCATAGCTCTTGGGGAGAAAACTGCTTTCGTCACTGCTGGACGGCAGGCTCGGAGCCGTCGCCGCGATGGCCACGGCGGCGATCAGCCACGCCACGATCGTCCAGACAGGGTGCCGGACGACAGCGTCGCCCATACGTCGGAACATGCGGGACCCCTCCTGATCAGGAAGGTCACCACAACCCGGGGAGCGGTCCCTGGCAACGGCGACCCGGCCGGCTCCCCGTCGAGCCGGCCGAACGGTTGTCTCAGTTCTTTGGCGTTCGGGTCTTCCTCGTTCAGCTCTTCATCGTAGGGAGCGATCTCGATCCGCGCTCTCGATACCGGCGCTACTGCCCCACGCGCCCGTCGATCCGCTCCCGGAGCAGGTCCGCGTGGCCGCAGTGGCGGGCGTACTCCTCGATCCGGTGGACCATCAGTTCACGGATCGCGACGCCCTGCCTCCCGACCCGCTGCCCGAGATCCGGGAACGCGGCCAACTCGGCGTCCAGGGCGGCCTGTTCGCGCTCCAGGTCGGCGTACGCGGCGTCCACCACGGCCTGTTCCCCGACCGCGCCGTCGAAGTCCGCGTCGCGCTTCCCGTAGAGCTTGGGGAGGGGTTCGCCGTCCGTGATCCAGCCCCGCCAGTCGCGCTCCGCCTCCGCGAGGTGACGCAGGAGGCCGAGCAGGGACATCGTGGAGGGCGGGACCGAGCGGGTGGCGAGCTGCTCCGGGGTGAGGCCGTCGCACTTCATGCGCAGGGTGAGGCGATAGCCCGAGAGGAAGTCCAGGAGGGTGGGGAGTTCGCCGTCCGGGCTCGGGCCGTCGTTGTCACGGGGGTCGTCCGCCGGGTCGACCCACATGTCCGGGTAGACGGTCGCCTGGGTCCAGCGTTCGGGGCTGTCGCTCATGCGGGTCATGGTCGGGGGTGAACTGGCTTGGGCGCCAATGAATTTCGGCGCTGGGCGGCCGACGGGGAGCGCCGTCGGCGGGGTTCTCGGGCGACGCGGCTCCGGCCGGAGAGGCGCGGCTCTCAGTCGGCCGCGGGCCGGGTGCGGCGGGCGTAGGCGCGGGCCGCGCGGGCGCGGTCGCCGCAGCGGGTGGAGCACCAGTGGCGGCGGCCGTTGCGCAGGAGGTAGCGGTTGCAGGGGGTGGAGGCGCAGGCGGTGAGGCGTTCGGCGGCGGGTGAGGTGAGGAGGTCGGCGGCGTCGGCGGCGAGGGACGCGAGGGCGTGGTCGACGAGGGCGGTGGTGGGGTGGGGGGTGCTGCGGTAGGGGCCCGTCTTCTCGTCCCACATCAGGAGGGGTGCGGTGGGGACGCGGGTCATCGCGTCGTTGACGGCGGCGAGGGCCGCGGGGAGAGCGGGCAGGGCGGCGACGCGGGACGCGAAGAGGGCCCTGACCTGCTCGCGCAGGGCGCGGAGCTGGGCCGCGCACATCTCGCCGAGCGTGGCGTCGGCGGGGGCGAGGTCGTGGGCGGTCAGCCAGCGGCTCGCCGTCGCCGGGGTGCCGAGGAGGTCGACGAAGTGGCCGCCGGGCAGGGCCATCGCGGTGTTCGCGAGGGCGAGGGAGGAGTGACGGTCCTCTCCCGGCGCGGGCTGCGCGATGTTCTCGTCCCTCACGCCGACGCCCCCCGTACGGATGTCCTTGGTGCTCATGTCCACAGTGCTCATGGTACGACGCCCTCCCATCCGTGATTCTCACGGAACTCCTTGCACTTGTCCGTGAGACGCGCCTACGATCCTCTCACGGTTGACGACGCAAGATCCGTGAGGAGATCCACCGTGACGTTCCCTGTCCGCACCTTCGGCGGCCCCACCGCCCTCTTCGAGTACGGCGGCCTGCGCTTCCTGACCGACCCGACGTTCGACGCCCCCGGCTCCTACCCGATACCGGGCGGCAGCCTGACCAAGACGGCCCCCTCCGCCGGCACCCCGGCCGGCCTCGGCCCCGTCGACGTCGTCCTCCTCTCGCACGACGAGCACCCCGACAACCTGGACATCTCCGGCCGAGCCCTCCTCGCGGACGTCCCGCTCACCCTCACCACCCCGAGCGGCGCGCGGCGGCTGGGCGGGACCGCGCGGGGCCTCGCCGACTGGGAGTCGGTCGAGCTGGACCGTCCTGGCGGCGGCACGCTGACCGTGACCGGCGTTCCGGCGATCCACGGCCCCGGCAAGCGTGAGGACGTCGAGCCGTTCTCCGGTCAGGTCGTCGGTTTCGTCCTCACCGGCGAGGGGCTGCCCACGGTCTACGTGAGCGGCGACAACGCCTCCCTGGACGCCGTGCGCGAGACGGCCGAGCGCTTCGCCCCCGTCGACACGGCCGTCCTCTTCGCCGGCGCTCCCCGGCTCCCCCGCCGCTACGACGGCGGCCTCCTCGTCCTGGACAGCGCACAGGCCGTCGAGGCGGCCCAGCTCCTGGAGGCCCGCCGCGTCGTGCCCGTCCACTACGACAGCTGGGCCCATTACACCGAGGGGCGCGGAGATCTGGTCGCGGCCTTCACGGAGGCGGGGCTGCTGGAGCGGCTCGACCTGGGCTGAGGGGCGATCCAGCCGCCAGGCGGAAACGGGTGACGGAGAATGCCCGCACGTCTCGTTCCCTGCCGACCGACTTCCGGACCCACCCGTCCACCACCGCCGACGCCCCCGCGATCCACCGCCTGTTCACCGCGTACGAGGAGAACCTCCACGGGCACACCTCGACCGGCACCGACAGCGTCACCACCGCTCTCACCGACCCCGGGCTGGAGCCCGCCCGCGACACGGTGCTGGTGTTCGACTCCGCCGGGGATGCCGCCGGGTGGGGGTGGACAAGAGGGCGGCGGGTACGTCGAGCGGGTCGCCGGCCGGCGCGACCAGCGGGGGCGGGGGATCGTGGGGACCCTGCCGCGGGAGTCGTTCCGTGTCTTTCAGTGGCGCGGCAAGAAGGGCTGCGTCCTGTGGAGGCACTCGGACACGGGGGCGCTGTCGCTGTACGAGCGCATCGGGATGACGGTCCGGCGCGGTTCCACGGTCTGCGGCAGGTCACTGGGCACGGACCGAGCGGGCACGAGATGCGGACGGCCGGGGCGGCGCGGCACTCTGAGAAGGTCCCTCCGAGCGGGTCGTGCCTGAGCGGCGCACGGCCCTGGGCGGCGCCGGCCCAGCGGATGCCGGCGCCGCCCGCGCTTCACTGCCGCCGCCCCCTGCCGATGGCCGGCTCGGTCCTGGTGAAGTTCACGGCGGTCGGGCAGCGTCCTGAAGGGGCGCGGGGCTGTATCGATGTGCGGCTGCCGCCGCGCGGGCGCCGCAGACAAGCGGCGGCCCCTCGCCGTACTTCCCGCGGAGCGCTCAGCGCCCCTCCACGTACCCCGCCAGATGGGCCAGCGACGACGACATCCCGGCCTCATGGTCGGCCCGCCCGATCCCGGACGGCACACCGGTCGCGGTGACCGTCACCCGCGTGCCTCCGGGGACGGCCGTCAGGTCCCACGTCATCGTCATCGTCCCCGCGAACGCCGGGTCGCCGGACGCGAACACGGCCTGCTGGACGACGCGTTCGGGTGGGGTGAGCGCGGTGAAGGCGACCTCGACGACGTCGGTGCCGTCCGAGGTCTTGCCCGGGCCGCCTGTGGGGTCGAGGTACGTGAGGGTCATCCGGAAGCCGCCGCCGGGGCGGGGGTCCCAGTGTTCGACGCGACCCCGCATCCCCGTCGGCGGCAGCCACGTTTCGAGGGCTTCGCGGTCCATGAGGGCCGCGTAGAGGGCGGTCGGGGAGGCGGCGATCACGCGGGTGACTCGGTCGGTCCTCGGCATGGGAAGAGCCTAGAGACCGTCGGCCGCTCGTGCTGGGTCCGGCGGCGGAACTGCCGGTGATGTCCTGGCGCCGGCTTTCCGAAAGGCCGTTCGAGGGCCGGGATATCGGGTAGCCGACAGAGAGGGAAATCGCTTTCCCGGCCGATAAGGATCATGGTCACCCCGGCCACTCCCTGAAATCAGCCCTTTCACCCGAGCCCGCCTATTGCCGTGAGATCCATCCTTCAACGACCGACTGTTCGTTCGGGCACGCTCCGGGCCGACCACCCCGGTTCGCCGCTCGAACGGCAGGCGAACAGGAGCGAATTCCAGCCCCGTTGCCCACCCCCTCCCCCACTCGAAGCGCGGTGCCGAACAGCGTCGTACCGGCCCTGAAACATGCCGCACGACCAGCCGTTCAGCCCCTCGACACGGGGCCGCTCGGCGCGACGAACGATTGTCGATACCCACAACTCGCTTACAGCCAGGGCGAGTTCACCTTCCACAACAGGAACGGACGGTTCCGCGAGGTCAGCTGCCACCCCGTACGGATCCCGCCAAGGAGGCCGGAGTTGATCATTCCCTCTCACCGGAACGGGAATTGATCATGCTTCACCCCGCCCCACTAGGGCTTTCCCGGTTATTGACTCCGGAGTAATGACCGACCGGTCGATTCCGTCTCAAAACTTGCACACAAATTGCCCACACCCTCTCTACACACTGGCACCGATGGTCTAGATTGACCGTGCTTCAAGACGTTCGGAACAGTTCACGCAGGAACGTCTTTTCTGGAGCCCTGGGAGGGGCCACGGGTGCGGGGAGCACCCGGGGTTTCAGTGGGCTCCGCGCACCTCGAAAGTCCGGCGGAACAGCCGCTTCCGCCGTTGATGAGAGCTGCCCGCAAGGCGCGCGACGGGGAGGGAACAGCACGGGAGGCGGGGGCCTCCCGACGGGGAGCGACAGTGTGAGGCGAGCACGTCGAACCACTGGGAACCTGGGGGGGTTCTGTGCAGCAAGGGGGGCTAGTCCGCCCGTTCCCGCCGGCGCGCAGGCGTCCGGCGAACGGGCCGGTCAGACAGTCCGGTACCGACTGGGAACAGCGCTACCGCCGTACCGTCGTCATCAGCGACACCGCTGCCACCGCCTTCGTGGTGGCGTCCATAGGCAACCTGTTCGGGGCACGCGACGCGGCCAACTGGCACGAGAAGTGGGGGATCCTCGCGTTCGGCACGGAAGTGCTGGTGCTGGGGGCCCTCACGGTGAGCAGGGCATGGGCGCCCGGGGTGCTCGGCCAGGGCGCCGAGGAGTTCCGCCGGCTCGGCCGCTCGCTGTTCGCGGCGACCGTCGTCCTCGCGCTCGGCGGGATCGCCCTGGCCTCGCGCAACATCAAGCTCTGGATCTTCGTCGCGATCCCGGCGATCAC
>DATCQX010000166.1:0-9704 GCA_036569285.1 Streptomyces sp. | reverse complement strand
GCTGACGAAACCGGCGTCCACGAACCCGATGAACGCGATGAACAGCCCGATTCCGACGCTGATCGCCTGCTTCAGGGGCTGCGGTATCGCGTGCATGACGGCCTCGCGCAGCCCGGTGACGACGAGCGCGCAGATCAGCAGCCCTTCCAGGACGACGAGGCCCATCGCGTCGTCCCAGCTCATCAGCGGCGCGATCTGGAAGGCGACGACCGCGTTGAGGCCGAGTCCGGCGGCGAGCGCGAGGGGGAGGTTGCCGCCGACGCCCATGACGATCGTCATCACGGCGGCGACGAGGGCCGTCGCGGTGGTGAGCTGGACGGGGTCCAGGGTGTGACCGAACTTGTCCTTGGCGCTGCCCAGGATGATCGGGTTCAGGACGAGAATGTACGCCATGGTGAAGAACGTGGCGAAGCCGCCGCGGATCTCCCGGGCGAAGGTCGAGCCGCGCTCGGAGATCCGGAAGTAACGGTCGACGCCGTTCACCGCGGGGGGTGCGGCACTGGGCCGGTCGGTCGTCTGCTGCGCCTCGGACATGGGCGGACACCTCTGGTTTCCGGTTGGTTCACGGTGCGGATGCTGGCTGGATTGTTCCTGCGGTGAACCCGCTTCAGGTTTTCGACGTGTTACGAAATCGGGCCCTGTAACGGCCGGTACGGCGCATAGCGTTCGAAGACCCGTACGAAGCACGCAAGTCGAACGCTGCTACGCTTCCGCATCTCGTCCCGGTGATCTCCCCGGGGCATCCCCATGTCATTCACACGCCGCACAGAAAAGGTCGCCCGTGGGCACAGTCGTGGACGACGCCGCCTCCGTGGAATTCCATGCCTTCTTCGACCGCCACTACGCCGAACTGTCCCGGCTCGCCTTCATGTTGACCGGGGAGTCGGACACCGCTGACGATCTGGCGGCGGACGCCCTGCTGGCACTGTGGCACCGCTGGGACCGGGTGCGCGCGGCCGACCATCCGCTCGCGTACGCCCGCGGGGTCGTCGCCAACCTGGCCCGGACGAAGATCCGCAGCGCGGTGCGGGAGCGGCGCAGGATCGCGCTGTTCTGGTCGCAGCGCGAGGAGAAGACGGACAACCCGGACGTGGCGGGGGTGGTGGACGTGCAGTCCGCGCTGCGTAAACTGCCGTTCCGCAAGCGCGCCTGTGTCGTCCTGCGGCACTCCTTCGACCTCTCCGAGAAGGACACCGCGCTCGCCCTCGGGATCTCGGTCGGTACCGTGAAGAGCCAGACATCGAAGGGGATGGCAGAGTTGCGGAAACTGCTCGGCGCCAGTCAAGCTCCCCAGCGGGCGCGTTCCGGCATGGTGCGTGCCTCCGAGTCTGCGGGAAGGGACCGATGACGATGCGGCGGGACGTGCACGACGACTTGCGCGCCCGGCTGCGGGAGGCGACCGAGGGGCACGAGCCCGACCGCGCGCGCATCCTGGCCCGGGTGGAGCGCGGCATGATGGCCGCCGGCTCCGAGCCGCAGCGCCATCGCCAGACACGGCCGGTGCTCGGGTGGGCGCGGATCGTGGGTGCGACGGCGGCGGTCGCCGGGATGCTCGCGGTCGGCGGGTACGCGGTGGCGTCGGTGGTGAAGGACGAGCCGCCGGCCGAGCGGACGGTCGCGGTGTCGCCGTCTCCGGAAAGGTCTCCGGACGCGACGAGCCGTCCGCCGAACTCCCCTTCCCCGACGCACGGTTCGGGATCGGATGCGGGTTCTTCCACAGCGCCGAGCGCGAACCCGACGCACACGGCGGGGAGTTCGCCGTCGCCCACGGACGGCGGGGCCGGGTCGGCGGACGGCCGGACCGACGGGCCGCTGTCGTCGGACGGCACGATCGACGCGCACAGCAACCAGTACTGGACCCAGAGCGACGTCACGCTCAAGACGTCGAAGCAACTCACCGCGCTCACCGTCCAGTTGAAGATCGCGCAGACCGGCGGCGTCTCCAACACGGGTGCGTGGCGGGCGCTGCCGGAGGACGACTTCACGTTCACGGTCGGCGAGCAGGGCGGGTTCCTCGTCTACACGTGGGTCCTCAAGGACGGGCGGACGGTGAATCCCGGGCAGTGGGTGTTCGCCGGGCAGTACGACCTCGGGCGGGGCGGGCGTGGGGCCGGGGGCGACTCGTACGCGATCTCGGGGACCGCCGAGGGGAAGACGCACTCCGTGAGCGGGGGCTTCGCGGCGGCGGGGGCTTCGCGGTAGTCGGCGTAGCCTGCGGAAAAAATTTCTGCGACAGCGGCAACCTTTTCCTCGCGGGTGACGACGTCAGGGAGGCAACACCTCCCTGACCTCCGGAGCACCCCCCTTGAGTACGCACCGCAGAACCTCCCTCACCCGTCGCCGGGTCCTCGGCAGCTCCGCCATCGCGCTGGCCGGGGCGGGCGCCGCGGGTGCCTTCGGTCTCGTCTCGACGGCCGCTGCCGCGACGTTCGGGTATGCCGACGACGGCAAGGAGTATGTCGTCGACACGGGTGCGAACCTGGTGTTCAGGGTGGACCGGAGGACCGGCGACCTGACCTCGCTCGTCTACAAGGGCCGCGAGTACGAGGGGTACGGCGGCAAGCACTCGCACGTCGAGTCGGGCCTCGGCAGCGCGACCGTCACGGTGCGGCAGTCGGGGCCGACGATCCTGATCAAGGCGGCGCACGGCGCCGTCACCCAGTGGTACGCGGCCCGCAGCGGCCAGGACAACGTGTACCTGTGGACGCACAAGGCCGACGCGTCGTTCACGGCGACGCGGTTCATCGTCCGGATCAAGCCCGGCGTCTTCCCGAACGTGGGGCCGGACTCCTGGATCGAGGCGTCGGACAAGGTGATCGAGGCGGGTGACGTCTGGCGGCGCGGCGACGGGACGACGCACTCCAAGCACTACTCCGGCAAGCGGGTCGCCGACTACGACTGCGTCGGCTTCAAGGGGGCCGACTCCGCGCTGTGGATGGTGCGTTCCAACCACGAGAAGGCGTCCGGCGGCCCCTTCTACCGCTCGCTGCTGCGGCACTCCAACGACCTCGGCGCCGGTCTGTACGAGATCCTGCACTACAACCAGGCCCAGACCGAGCCCGAGCGCTTCGGTCTCCAGGGCCCGTACGTCCTCGCCTTCACCGACGGCGCGGCGCCGGCGTCGTCCCTGTTCGCCGCGCGTCTCGACACGTCGTGGGTCGACGGGCTCGGGATCACCGGGTGGGTCGGGAAGAAGGGGCGGGGGAAGGTCGCGGGGGTCGGGCTCAAGGGGATGTCCGCGGCCCACGCGTACACCGTGGGGTTCGCCAACTCCGAGGCGCAGTACTGGGCGAGGGCCGCGAGCGGGACCGGGGCGTTCTCGTGCCCGGGGATGCTGCCGGGGACGTACGT
The DNA here is from genome assembly GCA_036569285.1 of Streptomyces sp. Taxonomy (GTDB): domain Bacteria; phylum Actinomycetota; class Actinomycetes; order Streptomycetales; family Streptomycetaceae; genus Streptomyces. The sequence goes on along the minus strand of DATCQX010000166.1, from coordinate 6,353 downwards.
ATTGACGGTCTACAAGGGCGAGTTGGCCGTCCACACGACGACCGTGAAGGTGACGGCGGGGGCGACGACGGCCCTCAACTCCCTGACGGTCAGCGGCGATCCGTCGGCCGCGAGGACGCTGTGGCGGCTCGGGGAGTGGGACGGCACGCCGTCCGGGTTCAAGAACGCGGCCCTCATGACGTACGCGCACCCCTCCGACGCGCGTGCCGCGAAGTGGACGGGGGACGTGACGATCGGCGCCGGGGACGCCGCGTCGTTCCCCGCCTACATGTGGCAAGGCGTGAACGACGGGGTGCGGATCCACTTCAAGCTGACGACCCAACAGGCTTCCGCCGCGCGGACGTTGCGGATCGGGGTGACGGACGCGTTCGCGGGCGGGCGGCCCCGGGTGACGGTGAACGGCTGGACCTCGGCGGTGCCTGCGGCGCCGTCCCAGCCGTCGACCCGGTCGCTGACGACGGGCTCGTACCGGGGCAACAACCACACGTTCAGCTACACGATCCCGGCGACGGCGCTGTCCACGGACAATGTGCTGACGCTGAACATCGTCAGCGGGTCGAGCGGTGAGGCGTTTCTGAGCCCGGGGACTTCTTTCGACTGCATCGATCTACTGGCGTGAGTCGCGGTTTCCGGTGAGGCGGGCTTTTCCGCCGGGGAAGTGGAAACCGGCTCCCTTGTTCGCGTAGGCCGTATTCCGGTTCAGTCGGATCGCGCCGGTGTTGGAGTCCTCGGTGAAGCCGTCCCCGGAGTTCTCGTAGGCGGTGTTCTCGTTCACCTCGTGTGCCACGGAGACTCCACCGCCGCCGAGTTCGAAGCCGTTCCGGTTGCGGAAGGCCTGGCTTTTCTCGACGGTGACCGGGGAGGAGAACTGCCACAGGTCGAGTCCGTCTCCGGTGTTGTCGTGGAGGCGGGCTCCGGTCACCTTGTTTCCGATTCCGGAGCCGAATTTGACGGCGATTCCCTCGGTGTTGCCGTGGCTGTCCAGGTTCTGGACGAGGTTGTCGGCGGTGCCGTCGCCCCGGAGCGTGAGGCCGGTGTCACCGTTGCCCTCGGTGGTCAGGTCCTTGAAGACGCCGCCGGTGGAGGAGGTGACGACGAGGCCCTGGGCCGGGGAGTTCCGGAAGGTGAGGTTCTCGATGGTCCAGTGGCTGCCGGTGATGGTGGCGAGGGGGGATCCGGCGGGGAGTCTCGATCCGTCGATGCGTACCTTTTCCTTTCCGGACGCCTTGAGGGTGATCCGTGCGGAAACAGTGCCGCTGGCCGTCGATTTGAGAGGGGCGGACGGAATGTAGGTTCCGCCGCGCAGGAGAATGGTGGTGCCGGCCACCGCGTTCTTCACGGCGGTTTCGAGTTGGGGGGTGTTGCTCACGGTGACCGTCACGGAGGCTGCCTCGGCGCCGTCGTCGGAGAGGCCCAGGAAGAATCCGCCGGCTCCGGCGGAGAGGGAAATCGCGGCGGCGATCGAAAGGGTACGGGTCCGGCGATGGCGTCCGGTGCTGAGCCGCATGTGGGGGGTTCCTTTCCTCGGGCCCCTGGGGAACGGGGTTCGGAAAGGAGTCGTCGCGGGGGCGGGAAAAGTTGCCGCTCCCGCGAAAGTCGCGGTTTCTTTCGCAGAAACGGGGGCGGGGGTTCAGAAGCGGGAGCGGGGGTTCAGAAGCGGAGCGTGTCGCCCTCCCGTGCCATCCGCGTCGGCCCGTCGAAGGCCAGCGCGGCGCGGCCCGTCGCCGTCTGCCTGGTGAGGCCCGGCCCGACGTGCGTGACGACCAGCTCCCGTACGCCCGCCTTGCGCGCCGTCTCCCCCGCGTCCTCCGGTGTCATGTGCGCCGGTTCGCCTTCGTGATGCCGGTCGAGGTCCGCCTCGCACAGCAACACGTCGGCCCCTGACGCGAGTTCGGTGAGCGCGTCGCACGGCGCGGTGTCCCCCGAGTACGCGAGGACACTGCCCTGGCACTCCGCGCGCAGCCCGTACGCCTCCGTGTCGTGCCGGACCGCGCGGGCGGCCAGGCGGAGGTTCCAGTGCCGGACGAGGAGGCCGTCGTACAGGGGCCGGAAGTCGAGGATCCCGCTGAGGAAACGGACGTCCGTCTTGCCGAGGAAGCCGGCCACGCGCAGGGCGCAGTCGCGGGGCGCGTAGACGGGGATGGGGGCGGCCGGGGTCATGCCGCCGAACGCGAACGCGTACATCGCCGCGAGGAGGTCGGCGCTGTGGTCGACGTGCAGGTGCGACAGCCAGATCGCCGTCAGCTTCCTCGGGTCGGTGTGCCGTTGCAACTCCGCGAACGTTCCGGGGCCCGCGTCGACCCACACCTCCGCGCCTCCGCCGCGCAGGAGGTAGCCCGAACAGGGACGGTCCGGCGCGGGGTGGGGGGAGGCGGTGCCGAGGACAGTGAGGCTCAGGGGCATGGGTCGGAGGGTACGGGCGGGGGCGGCGGGGCGTCCGGGGATCGTGCGGATCGGCCGGGATTTCCCGGGGTACTCAGACGAGGCGCGGCTTACGGCGTCATACCTAAGGCTTATGCCTGATGCCGTACCCGCCTCCTTAGACCCACGATGACCAGGCATGACGACAAACACCTGGGCCGTTCTGCGCGATCGTGACGCGGCCCTCTACCTCACCGGCGTCGTGATCTCCGGATTCGGGACGTCCGCGCTCTGGCTCGTCTCCGGGGTCTGGGTCAAGGACCTCACCGGCTCCGACGGGCTCGCCGCGCTGTGCATGCTCGCGATGTGGGCACCGACTCTCGCGGGCCCTCTCCTGGGAGCCCTCGCGGACCGTTTCCCCCGCAAACCCCTCCTCATCACCTCCAGCCTCTTCCTCGCCGCTCTCCTGCCCGTCCTCCTTCCCGTCGACTCCCCCGGCCTCGTCTGGCTCGTCCTCGCGGTCCTCTTCCTCTACGGCGCGACCGGCGTCGTCAACGACGCCGCCGAAGCCGCCCTCGTCGCCACCACCCTCCCGCCCCGCCTCCTCGCCGACTTCAACGGCCTGCGCATGGCGATCACCGAGGGCATGAAACTGGTCTCGCCCCTGGCGGGTGCCGGGTTGTACACGCTGTACGGCGGACCTGCGGTGGTCCTGCTGGACGCGGGGACGTTCGTGCTGGCGGCGGGGGTTTACGCGGGGCTGCGGGTGCGGGGCGTGGACGAGGGGCGGCCTGAAGCCGAGCCTGTTCCCGGCACAGGCCTGCCCGAAACGGGAACCGTGGAGCGCGAGGGTGCCGCCGGGCCCCTGCCGACACGGCTCCGCCGTCTCCTGTCCCCCGCCCTCGCCGGCGCCCGCTACCTCTGGGCGCATCCTCGGCTCCGTCCCCTCGTCCTCGCCGGGGGCATCACCATGCTGTGCGCGGGTGTGAACGGCGCGCTGCTCTACGCGGTGATCGACGGCCTCGGCCACTCCCCCGCGTTCGCCGGGGCGCTGTACGCCGTGCAGGGGGCCGGGTCCGTGGCCGTCGGGCTGGTGTCGGGGCGGTTGTCGCGATGGCTCGGGGAGCGGCGGTTCGCGGCGTGGGGCATCGGGGTGACGGCCGTCGCGGTGGCCCTGCGGGCCCTTCCGTACGACGCCGTCGCGCTCGTGTCCAGCGCGCTGATCGGCGCCGGGCTGCCCTGCGTGCTGATCACGGCGCTGACGGCCGTGCAGCGGGAGACGCCGGACGAGTTGCTGGGCCGGACGGTCGCCACGGCGAACACGCTCGTGTTCGCGCCGAACGTGATCGGGCTCGGGCTCGGGGCGGCGCTGGTCGAACTGGCCGACTACCGGCCGGTGTTGGTGGCGCTCGCGGCCGTATGGCTGAGCACCGCACTGCCGTTGCTGCGCGGTGGGCTCCGTCTTCGTGACGGTGTCGCGCGGGCGGAGCCCACTCGCTGAGGGTGTCAGCCCTGAGGCAGAAGGTAGGCCCAGCCGAAGATGCTTGCCGTGTCGTGGAGTTCGCCCGCCTCGGCGGTCGGCGCGGTCAGCTCCTCACGGCAGGCGGCGATCCGGAGGGTCAGCGGGGTGGGGGACTCTGGGGCGGGCGTGTTCGGCATGACGCAGGATTCCTTCCAGGAGACTGATCTTGCTGGTCCGGCAGTAGGCGGTCTCGGTACTGTCCAGACGGCGGGTCTCGAAGTACTTGTTGGCGACCTGACCGCCCCGGCAGTAGGCGAAGTGCTCGCATGTACGGCGGCAGTCGGCGACGCCCGTCAACGCCTCCGCGACCCACGGCACCTCCGCCGCGCGGGCCGCGAGCACGGTGAGCGGGGTGTCGAGGACGTTGCCCGCCCGGAAGGGCCCGTGCCGGGGCGAGGTGAACCCCGCCAGCTCGGCGCCGACGGGCAGGTAGTCCCCGTCCCAGGTCACCAGGGGCAGCGGGACGACGGGACGGGTGACGCGCCGCGCGGCGGTGCCCGCGAGTTCCTCGCGGAGGTAGGTGTACGCGTGGTCCAGCTCCCGGACGGGGATGCGCGGATCGGCCTGCCAGCACGCGGCGAGCTCCTGCCAGAACGTCACGGCGGAGTCGTCCGGATCGTGGCCGCCCGCGTACACGCCCTTCTTCTCGGCGAGGTTCACCCCGAGGCTGTCGCAGCCGAGTTCACCGGCGAACCGGTACAGCTCCGAGGCCGCGCCCGGCGACACGTCGGCGACGACCGCGATCAGCCCGAAGGGGACGCCTGCCCGGCGCAGCGCCTCGACGCCCCGCAGCGTGCGCGCGGTGGTGGGGTTCCCGGCGCGGTCGACGCGCGCCGCGTTCAGCTCCTCGGGCCCGTCGAGGCTGATCGTCACGCGGACGGGGGTGGTCGCGAAGATCTCGCACCACTCGTCGTCGATGAGCGTGCCGTTGGTCTGGACGCCCTGGACGACGGGGTGTTCACCCCCCGGGGTGAACGGTTCGACGAGGGCTCGGAAGCGGTCCGGGCCGACCGTGAGCGGTTCGCCGCCGTGCCACACGACCGCGATCGGACGCTCCCGCGACCACTCCCGGACACCCTCCGCGACCGCGCGGGCGACGTCCACGCTCATCCGGCGGGAGACCTGCCGGTCCGGCAGGTAGCAGTAGAGGCAGTCGAGGTTGCACAGGGTCGTCGGCTGCATCAGCACGACCGAGGGCGCCTCGGCGAGCCGTGCGGCCTCGGGCGGTTCCACTTCCACGGGGGCTGCGCTCACCCGTTCACCGTAGGGGCGAGGCTGGTGCGGTCGCCCTGCTCCGCCGGACGGTTCACCCGGCCGAGCGAGCGCACCGCACGGGGGTGGTGCGCCGGGCGGACGGCCTCCTGCGCGCTCTCACGGAGGCCGCCCCGCCGTCCGTTACAGCGCCTGGCTCGCCGGCTTCACCATGTTCCGTACCGTCCGCGCCTTCACGAACTCGCCCATCGCCGTCATCTCCCACTCCCCGGAGAACTGGCGGATCAGCTTGGCCATCATCACCCCCGTCTGCGCCTCCGCGCTGGTCAGGTCGAAGCGGACCAGTTCCTCGCCGGTCGCGGCGTCGATGAGGCGGCAGTACGCCTTGGCGACCTCGGTGAACTTCTGGCCGGAGAAGGAGTTGACGGTGAAGACGAGGCCGGAGACGTCCTGGGGGATGCGGCCGAGGTCGACGACGATCACCTCGTCGTCACCGCCGCCCTCGCCGGTGAGGTTGTCCCCGGAGTGCTTGATCGCGCCGTTCAGGATCGACAGCTTGCCGAAGTAGCAGCTGTCGATGTGGTTGCGCTGGGGGCCGTAGGCGATGACGGAGGCGTCGAGGTCGATGTCGCGGCCCCGGTAGGCCGGTTCCCAGCCGAGGCCCATCTTGACCTGCGAGAGCAGCGGCTGGCCGCCCTTGACGAGGGACACGGTCTGGTTCTTCTGGAGGCTGACGCGGCCCTTGTCGAGATTGATCTTGCCGGCGCCGGGCGGGGGCGTGGCCGGCATCGGGGGCGCGGCGACGGGGGGCGGGGTGGCGGCGACCGCGCGCGTGGGGGCCGCAACCGGAGCCTGGACCGGGGCGGGGGCCGGCGTCGAGACCGGGGCCGGTTCCTCGACCGTCACCCCGAAGTCCGTCGCGATGCCGGCGAGGCCGTTCGCGTACCCCTGCCCCACCGCGCGGGCCTTCCACGCGCCGTTGCGCAGATAGATCTCGACGATGACGAGGGCCGTCTCGGTGCCGAGCTGGGGCGGGGTGAACGTGGCGATGACGGCGTTGTCGGCGGCGCCGCGGATCGTCGCCGTCGGTTCGATGCCCTGGAAGGTCTGGCCCGCCGCGTCGGGGCTGGCGGTGACGACGATCTTCTCGATGCCGGGAGGGATCACGGTCGTGTCGACGGTGATCGCGTCGGGGGCGGAACCTCCTCCGGAGCGGTACGTCACCCCGGGGCCGTTCGGCTGGTTGTAGAAGATGAAG
>DATCQX010000165.1:0-4343 GCA_036569285.1 Streptomyces sp. | reverse complement strand
GTCCCGAGTCCTCTACGTCCTTGTGCACGTCCGTGCTCGTCACCCAGCAGCTCCTGTTCTGTTCTTCGGTCAGAGCGCGTCCGGGCCGCGCTCGCCCGTGCGGACCCGTACGGCCGTCTCGACCGGCAGGGACCAGACCTTGCCGTCACCGATCTTGCCGGTGCGGGCCGCCTTGACGATGACGTCGATCAGCTGCTCGGCGTCGTCGTCCTCGGCGAGGACCTCGATGCGGATCTTCGGGACCAGGTCGACGGTGTACTCGGCACCGCGGTAGACCTCGGTGTGGCCCCGCTGACGACCGTAGCCGCTCGCCTCGGTGACCGTCAGGCCGTGGACCCCGAAGGCCTGGAGGGCTTCCTTGATCTCGTCGAGCCGGTGCGGCTTGACGACGGCGGTGATGAGCTTCATGCGTCCACCTTCTTGGACTCGGCAGCGGCCGCGACGGCGACCTTGGCGGAACCGCCACCGGCACCGCTGAAGTCGTATGCGGTCTCGGCGTGCTCGGCCTGGTCGATACCGGAGACCTCTTCGTCCTCACTGACCCGCATACCGATGGTCTTGTCGAGGAGGAAGGCGAGGATCGCGGAGGCGATCAGGGAGTAGGCGAGGACCGCGAAGACACCGGCGCACTGCTTCCAGAACTGGTCCATGCCGCCGCCGTAGAAGAGGCCCTTGACGTCGGACTGGCCCTTGCCGCTGGCGAAGAAGCCGATCAGCAGGGAGCCGATGACACCGCCGACCATGTGGACACCGACGACGTCCAGGGAGTCGTCGTAGTTGAAGCGGTACTTCAGGCCGACGGCCGCGGCGCAGGCGACACCGGCGATGGCGCCGATGCAGATCGCGCCGATCGGGGTGATCGCACCACCGGACGGGGTGATGGCGACCAGACCGGCGACCGCGCCGGAGGCGGCACCGAGGGTGGTGAACGCGCCGTGGCGGATCTTCTCGTAGAGGAGCCAGGCGAGCATGGCGGCCGCGGTGGCGATCTGGGTGTTGACGAACATCAGCGAGCCGACGCCGTCGTCGTTGCCCAGCCAGGAGCCGGCGTTGAAGCCGAACCAGCCGAACCACAGGAGACCGGCACCGAGCATGACCAGCGGGAGGCTGTGCGGACGCATGGGGTCACGCTTGAAGCCGACGCGCTTGCCGATGACCAGGATCACGCCGAGCGCCGCGGCACCCGCGTTGATGTGGACCGCCGTACCACCGGCGAAGTCGATCACACCGAGCTCGAAGGCCCAGCCGCCGGTGCCCCAGACCCAGTGCGCGACCGGGAAGTACACGACCGTGGCCCACAGCAGGACGAACAGCGACCATGCGGAGAACTTCACGCGGTCGGCGAGGGCGCCGCTTATCAGGGCGGGCGTGATGATGGCGAACATCATCTGGAAGACGGCGAAGGCGAAGACGGGGATCGTGTACCCCGACCAGATGTCCGCCTTGTCGATGCCGGTCCAGCCGAAGAAGTCGTTCTCCCAGCCGATGAGCGAGCCGTGGTCCGTACCGAACGCCATGGAGAAGCCGTAGAGCACCCACAGGATGGTGACGATGCCCATGCTGATGAAGCTCATCATGAGCATGTTGAGCGTGCTCTTGACGCGGACCATGCCTCCGTAGAAGAAGGCGAGGCCCGGGGTCATCAGCAGCACCAGGGCGGAACAGATGAGCATGAAGCCCGTGTTGGCGGCAGACAGTTTGTCTGCGGCGAGCGTGATGGCTGGAGCCATCGGCGTCTCCTCGTCGTCGTACGGCCCCGTGCGGGCGAAGGCCTCGGCTGCGGAGTGGGGGCGGGCCGGTTATGGGCCTTGAGATTGGCCTAGCGCGGTTTCGGCCGTCGCCCGTCGCTGTTTCACGGCCGTGACGAAGGGGTCGTGTGTGTTACGCCTCGATGAACTGCCTGATGTTCGGCCCGGGGATCGTTATCGTGGCGCAACCTTCCTCTTCCGGACACAGGCCGGCCGCGGACGGACCTCCGAATGACCTGGCATGGGGGAGCCGAGTCGGGCAGTTCGGGAGGGCCGGCCGCGGCCGGGGTCTGGGTGGGTCAGACCGCTTCGGCGGCCTCGGGGAGTTCGGCGGCGAGGCGGTCGGTGAGGTCGACGACGTCGGTCAGGTCGCCGAATTCGCGGGCCGCGTTGTCGACGGTCTTTCGGATACGAGTGTTGACGCGTTCGGAACGGACCCGCTTGGCGGCGATCATCGCCTCGGTGGCGTATTTGGCGCTCTGTTCGGGCTCCCGCTTGAGGAGGTGGACGGTGGCGACGCCGATCAGGTTGAGGGCGTAGGAGCGCTGGTAGTCGTCGGCGTCCTTCGCGAAGAGGTCGACGGCGCGCAGCATGAGGGGTTCGGCGAGGGAGGCGTAGGCGGGGCTGCGGCCGGCGACGTAGGCGAGGTCGCGGAAGGAGTGGGAGTTCTCGCCGTACAGCTCGGCCTCGGTGAAGAAGCCGATCCAGTCGGGGTCCGGCTCGTCCCAGTCGTCCGCGTCGGCGAAGGTGTCCTCGGCCATCCGGACGGCCCTTTTGCAGCGGCCGGGCTGGCCCATGTTGGCGTAGGCGCGGGCCTCCATCGCATACAGCATGGACTGGGTGCGCGGGCTCGCGCAGTCGCGGCTGCCGTACTGGGCGAGGTGGATGAGTTCCAGGGCGTCCTCGGGGCGGCCGAGGTGGATCATCTGGCGGCTCATGCTGGAGAGGATGTACGAGCCGAGGGACCGGTCGCCGGCTTCCTTCGCGGCGTGCAGGGCGAGGACGAAGTACTTCTGGGCGGTGGGCTGGAGGCCGACGTCGTACGACATCCAGCCGGCGAGTTCGGCGAGTTCGGCGGCGACCTTGAAGAGGCGTTTGGCGGTGTCCTCGGGGTGGGGTTCCTGGAGGAGGTCGGTGACCTCGTGGAGCTGTCCGACGACGGCTTTGCGGCGCAGGCCGCCTCCGCACTGGGCGTCCCACTTGCGGAACATCGTGGTCGTCGCCTCCAGGAGCTCCAGCTCCTGCCGGGAGAGACGGCCCCGGGCACGGCTGGTGGGGAGCTGGCCGGCGTCGCGGGGGGCGCTCGGCGGGGAGGGGACGAGCCAGCGCTGCATGGGCTCGATGAGGGTGGGCCCGGCGGAGAGGGCGAGGGAGGTGCCGAGGAAGCCGCGGCGGGCGAGCATGAGGTCGCTGCGGGAGAACTCGCTGAGCAGGGCGATGGTCTGGGGGCCGGTCCAGGGGAGGTCGACGCCGCTGGTGGACGGGGACTGGCGGGCGGCGCGCAGGCCGAGGTCCTCGACGGAGACGACGCAGCCGAACCGCTCGGAGAACAGCTCGGAGAGGATGCGCGGGATGGGCTCGCGGGGGTTCTCGCCGTCGAGCCAGCGGCGGACGCGGGAGGTGTCGGTGGAGATGTGGCCCGCGCCGAGCTGGCGGGCGCGGCGGTTGACCTGGCGGGCGAGTTCGCCCTTGGACCAGCCGCTGCGCACGAACCAGGAGGTGAGCAGCTCGTTGGGGCGCTTGTCCCCGCCCGTCCCGCTGCCTTCGTTGCCGCTCACTGGAACGCCCCCATCCCTGAGACCACTTGCCGTACGGACAACGTCGCCCGTACTGCGCCAAGCCTTATCAGAATGCCGGTAAATAGCCCTGCCGTCCGGCGTTTGTCACCCTTCGAACTGACGGGCGACTTGCCTCCGGCATACCCACCGGTGCGTGTACCCCCAGACCCCGCACACTCAAAGTAATCCTACGATCACCCGTCCGGCCATGGCGTTCCGGGAATCGCCACCATTCGCCACCCCTTCGGATGAACTCAGGGTGGCGTGTACGCGATTGACTTGACGTGGGACAGCCGGAGGGGACGGAAGGATGCACTCGGGGGCGCGTACCGCCAGCTTCACCACCCCCGCGCTTCAGTGCGCCGCCCCACTCCGACGGCATCCCGGAGATCATGAGTACGGAGAGTCACGCCCCGCACCCTTTGCGTGACCGCAGGTGTGTCGGACCCGTTGGAGGGGGCATGGGCTTCACGATCGGCGGCATTCGCGAGATCCGTTCCGGCGCGCGCAGGCGAGGCCGCTCCCCCGAGTGCACGGCCATCGCCGAGTTCACGGGCCTGTGGAGATGGGACGTCGTCCCCGGAGCACGCGCCCTGTCCGGCACCTGCTCCTGTGGCCGCCCCTGCCGCAGCCCCGGCGCGCACCCCCTCGACCACACCCCCCGCCTCCCCGCCGGCGCCACCCTCGACGAGGTCACCTCCCTCTGGACCGACCTCCCCGAGGCCACCGTCATGCTCCCCGTGGGCCACACCTTCGACATCATCGAGGTAGCCGAACCAGCGGGCCGCCGCGCGTTAAGCCGCCTGGAGCGGATGGG
>DATCQX010000164.1:0-5881 GCA_036569285.1 Streptomyces sp. | reverse complement strand
CCGGACGGACGGATTCGACACGCGTGACGGAGCACCCGACCTCCTTCGAACGCCCTCAGGGCGTCGACCCCGCGGATCCCCGCGGGGCGCTCCTGCGTTCCCCGGTGCACGCACCGGGCGCGGCACTGGAGACACCGCCGTTCGAGCCGGGCGGTGACGGCAAGAGCGACCCGGGCAAGGAGCCCGAGCACTCGCAGCCGGAGGCGGCCGAGCAGGGCGCCCACCGCCCCCGCCCCGCGCCGGAGGGCATCCCCGCGCAGCCGGGCGGCGAGGTGCCGCAGGAGCGGCGCCAGGGCCAGGGCCTGCCGCCGGGGCAGCCGACGCCGATGCGGCGCGACGGCGACCGGCTGCGGTTCGTCGGCGCGGCCACCCGGCGCATCGCGCGCGGCATCGACCTCGACGAGATCGTGATGGGCCTGTGCCGGGCGACCGTGCCGACGTTCTCCGACGCGATCCTCGTCTACCTGCGCGACCCGCTGCCGGTCGGCGACGAACGGCCCACGGGTCCGCTGGTGCTGCGGCTGCGCCGCACGGACCGCATCCCCGAGGAGCAGGACTCCGAGGCCGGGTTCATCATCCCGGCGCCGCTGCCCGAGCCGTCGGAGATCTCCGAACTGTCCTCCGCGATCGCCGAGTTGTGCGAGGTGCGGCAGGGCGGGGCGCTCGCTGAGGTGCTGCGCGGGGTGCGGCCGGTGTTCGCGGACGCGCCCGCGGCCCGGGCCGCGCTGCCGGAACTCCTCGGTGAGGAGAGCCAGTTGATCGTACCCGGCGGGCAGCGCGCGATCCTCGCCCCGTTGCGCGGCCGGCGCCGGGTGATCGGGGCGACGGTCTTCATCCGCCGCGCCGACCGCTTCCCCTTCGAGCCCGACGACCTCCTCGTCGCCGCCCAGCTCGCCACGCACAGCGCGCTGGGCATCGACAAGGCCGTCCTGTACGGCCGCGAGGCGTACATCGCGGACGAGTTGCAGCGCACGATGCTGCCCGACCACCTCCCCCGCCCCACGGGCGTGCGCCTCGCCTCCCGCTACCTGCCGGCCGCCGAGACCGCGCGCGTCGGCGGCGACTGGTACGACGCGATCCCGCTGCCCGGCAGCCGGGTCGCCCTCGTCGTCGGCGACGTCATGGGCCATTCGATGACGTCCGCCGCGATCATGGGCCAGCTCCGGACGACGGCCCAGACGCTGGCCGGGCTCGACCTGCCGCCGCAGGAGGTCCTGCACCACCTCGACGAGCAGGCGCAGCGGCTCGGCCAGGACCGCATGGCGACCTGCCTCTACGCGGTGTACGACCCGGTGTCGCACCGCATCACGGTCGCCAACGCCGGTCATCCGCCGCCGGTTCTGCTGCATCTCGGCGGGCGTGCCGAGGTGTTGAAGGTGCCGCCGAACGCGCCGATCGGAGTCGGGGGAGTCGACTTCGAGGCCGTCGAGCTGGACGCGCCCGCCGGGGGCACGCTGCTGCTGTACACGGACGGGCTCGTCGAGTCCCGGCTGCGGGACGTCTGGACCGGGATAGAGGCACTGCGCGAAAAGCTCGCCGCGACCGCCCAGTTGACCGGCCCGGACCATCCGCCGCCGCTGGAGGCGCTGTGCGACGAGGTGCTCGACATGCTCGGCCCGGGCGACCGGGACGACGACATCGCGCTGCTCGCCGCCCGGTTCGACGGGATCGCGCCGAGCGACGTCGCGTACTGGTTCCTGGAACCGGAGGACGCCGCGCCCGGCCGCGCCCGCCGTCTCGCCCGACGGGCCCTGGCCCGCTGGGGACTTGAGGAACTCAGCGACTCCGTCGAGCTGTTGGTGAGCGAGGTCGTCACCAACGCCGTCCGCTATGCCTCCCGCCCGGTGACGCTGCGGCTGCTGCGCACGGACGTCCTGCGCTGCGAAGTCGGGGACGACGTCCCGCAGTTGCCGCGGCTGCGGCAGGCACGTGCCACCGACGAGGGCGGGCGGGGCCTGTACCTCGTCAACAAGCTGGCCCGGCGGTGGGGGGCGACGCGTCTCAGCACCGGCAAGGTGGTGTGGTTCGAGCTGAACCGGAGCTGACTTCTCCGGACGACGACGGGGCGCCCGGTACCTTCGAAAGGTACCGGGCGCCCCGTCGTCGTCCTGCTACTGGCCGCCTCCCGGGTCCAGCGGATTCCCCCCGTTCGTCCCCTCGGTCAGCCCTCCGCCCGTCGGGGACGGGGAGCCCGTCGGGGACGGGGACGGAGAGCTGGTCGGGGACGGGGAGTTGGACGGCTTCGGGGACGGGGACGGGGACGACGACTTGCTCGGACTCGGCGAGGGGCTCGGCGAGTTGCTGGGCGACGGGCTCGCGCTCGGGCTCGGCGTCGGGGACGCCGTCGGCTGGACCGCCGCGCCCTGCGTGGTGTCCAGGTCGAACTTGGAGACCTTCGTGGAGACGCCGAAGGTGTAGTCGGCCCAGATCTGCGCCGGGTAACCACCGCCGTTGATACGGCCCTTGCCAGGGATGAGGCCGGTCGCGCCGGTCAGGGTGACCTGCGGGTGCGGCGGCTTCGCGGCCTCGCCGAAGAGACCGACGGACGTCACCAGGTCCGGCGTGTAGGCCGTGAACCAGGCCGACTTGTTGTCGTCCGACGTCCCCGTCTTGCCCGCGACCTTCTGGCCGTTGCGGTTCGGGTTGTCCCGCACCGACTTCTTGGCCGTACCGTCGTCGACCACGCCGGTGAGGACGGAGGTGACGGTGTCGGCGGCCTCGCGGGAGATGACCTCCTCGCCGATCGGGTTCGGCTTGATCGTCATCGTGGACGACTCGGCCTCCTCGATGAGCGCCGGCGTGACCTTCTTGCCGTGGTTGTCGAGGGTGGCGTAGACGCCGGCCATCTGGAGGGGGCTCGCGCCCATCGTGCCGAGGGTCTGGGCGGGGACGGCCTTCAGGTCGGAGGTGTCCATGCCGAGGGCCTTGGCCGTCTCCAGCACCTTGTCCATGCCGACGTCCACACCGAGCTGCGCGAACACCGAGTTGATGGACTTGTTCATCGCCGTCTGCACGGTGACCTGGCCGTAGTCCTCGTCGTCCTCGTTCTCCGGGGCGAAGCCGATCGGGCTGCCGACGACCGGGCGTTTGCTCGTGCCGTCGTACATCGTGTTCACATTGATCGTGTCGCCGTCCTGCGTCTTCGCGTCGTGCGCGAGGGCGGCGGCGAGGATGACCGGTTTGAACGTGGAGGCCGGCTGGTAGTCGGTGCGGGTGGCGTTGTTCAGGTAGTGCTGGAAGTAGTCGGTGCCGCCGTACATGGCGACGACCTTGCCCGTCTTCGGGTCGACGGAGACGGCGCCGGCCTGGACGTCGCCGTCCACCGCGCGTTTCTTCGGGTCGAGCTTGCTGGTGAGCTGCTCCTTGACGGAGTTCTCCAGCGCCGCCTGCTTCTTCTTGTCGATGTTGAGGGTGATGGTCCAGCCTCCCCGGTCGACGAGGGCGTCGGCCTCGGACCTGGTGGCGGCCCTGCCGGTGGCGACCAGTTGCCGGGCGAGTTCCTTGTTGGCCGCGTCGACGAGGTAGCCGACCTGGCCCTTCTTGCCCGCCGCCGGTTTGGGGTCCAGCGGGATCGGGAACTTCATCGCGTCCCGCTTCGACTTGTCGAGCCAGTTCTGGCCGACCATGTTGTCCAGGACGTAGTTCCAGCGGGCCTGGACGAGCTTCTTGCCGGTGGGCGAAGCGACCGCCCAGTCGTACTGGCTGGGGGCCTGGAGGAGAGCCGCGAGGTAGGCGCCCTGTTCGACGGTGAGGCGGTCGGCGTCGACGCGGTAGTAGGCCTGGGCGGCGGCCTGGATGCCGTAGGCGCTGCGGCCGTAGTAGCTGGTGTTGATGTACCCGGCCAGGATGTAGTCCTTGGACTTCTGGCGGTCCAGCTTCAGGGAGATGACGATCTCCTGGAGCTTGCGGGTGACCGTCTGCTCCTGGGTGAGGTAGTAGTTCTTGACGTACTGCTGGGTGATCGTCGAACCGCCCTGCGCGCCGCGCCCGGAGAGGGTGTTGAGGATGCCTCGGGCGGTGCCCCTCAGGTCGATGCCGGAGTCCTGGTAGAAGGTCTTGTTCTCGGCGGCGACGAAGGTGCGCTGGACGTCCTTGGGGATCTTGGAGAGGGCGACGTTCTCGCGGTTGAGGTCGCCGTCGCGGGCGAGGATCGTGCCGTCGCTGTAGCGGATGACGTTGCTCTGCTTCAGCGCGTCGGCGTTGCCCTCCGGGATGTCGATGATCATGTACGCGGCGATGAAGGCGCCGATGCCGAGGAGGCAGACCCCGAGGAACGTCCCCAGGATCTTCTTCCAGGTGAACATCCTGCGCAGGAAGCTGCGGCCGTCCTTCTTACCTTTTTTCTTACCGCGCGCCTCCGCCTGTGCGGCTTTGCGGGCCGCCGCACGGCCGCCGGGTATCGGGCCCGCGTCGGCGCCCGGCTCGGCGGGGGCCTCGGTCATCGCCGGTGTCGCGGCTGCGGCGGGTTCCCGCTCCGAGCGGCCCTTGGGCGCGGCGCGGCGGCCACCGCGCTGTCGCGCACGTCTGTCGTCCGCTCGTCCCATGAGTCCGCTCGCTCCGCTTCCTTCTCGGCAGTCACTCCAGTGCCCGTGGGGCAGGTCGGCTAAGAAAGCTAACACCGCTCTCTATGGCAATGGTCCGTGCACTCCCGTTACCTCCCTAACGTTTTCGACGCTTCCGCGCTCTTCGGGGTTGCCAGGGAGTGAAAAAGTGATATCACTTAGCTAGACCAACGCTAGTGACTCCAGGGGGACCACCCATGAACGAAATAGACAATTCCGCTGTTGTGGTCGAGGAGTTCCCGGCACACAGCGTCGGTGGCGGGCTCGCCCTGGCGCTCGGGCTCCTCGGGACGTTCGGCGGCATCGGGGCGGCGGTCTCCGCCGCGGGTGTGACATCCGTCGCCGGGAAGGCCGTCCTCATCGCCGGCGGCATCGTCGTCGCGATCGTCTCGCTCTTCTTCCTCTGCGGGCTCAACATGATCGCGCCGGGTGAGGCGCGGGTCGTCCAGCTCTTCGGGCGGTACCGGGGGACCCTGCGGGACGACGGGCTGCGGTGGGTCAACCCGCTGATGTCCCGGACGAAGCTGTCCACTCGCGTCCGCAACCACGAGACGCCCGCCCTCAAAGTGAACGACGCGTACGGCAACCCCATCGAGCTGGCCGCCGTCGTCGTGTGGCGCGTCGAGGACACCGCGCAGGCGAGCTTCTCCGTCGACAACTACCTGGAGTTCGTCGGCACCCAGACCGAGGCCGCCGTCCGGCACATCGCCATCGAGTACCCGTACGACGCCCACGACGAGGGCGCTCTCTCGCTGCGCGGCAACGCCGAGGAGATCACCGAGAAGCTCTCCGCCGAGCTGCGCGAGCGCGTCCGCACCGCCGGTGTCGAGATCATCGAGTCACGCTTCACGCATCTCGCGTACGCTCCTGAGATCGCCTCCGCGATGCTCCAGCGGCAGCAGGCGGGGGCGGTCGTCGCGGCTCGGCGGGAGATCGTGGACGGCGCTGTCGGCATGGTCGAGGCGGCACTCGCCCGTCTCACGGAACAGGACATCGTGACGTTGGACGAGGAGCGGAAAGCGGCGATGGTCTCCAACCTGATGGTCGTCCTGTGCGGCGACCGGGCCCCTCAGCCGGTCCTCAACACCGGAACCCTCTACCAGTGACGCCGCCCTCCGAACGTCAGCCGCAGCAGCGCAAACAGGTCCTGCTGCGGCTCGACCCGGCCGTCTACGACGCCCTCGCCCGCTGGGCCGGCGACGAACTCCGCTCCGCCAACGCACAGATCGAGTTCCTGCTGCGGAAGGCGTTGCAGGAGGCGGGGAGGTTGCCGGGGGGTGCGGGGCCGTTGCCTCGGAGGGGGCGGCCTCCTCGGCCGC
>DATCQX010000163.1:0-2270 GCA_036569285.1 Streptomyces sp. | reverse complement strand
CCTCCGGCGAGGGCCACGAAGGCGAGCAGCCCGGCCGAGATCCACAGCGCGAGGTCCATCGTCCACTCCTTGATCGGGAAGCGCCGGCAGAGCCGGCGGGGAACGTTGCGCTCCCTGGGACGAGGCGGGACCCCGCGCTGTGACATCACCCGGCCGGGACGCGACTCAGCAGTTCGAGAGGTAGCTCGTGAGCGCGGACTTCTCCGCGGAGTCGACCGACAGGTCGTAGTAGTACTTCACCTGCACCCACGCGCGGACGTACGTGCAGCGGTAGGAGGTGACCGACGGCATCCACTCGGCCGGGTCCTTGTCCCCCTTGGCCTGGTTGACGCTGTCGGTGACGGCGATGAGCTGCGGGCGGGTGAGGTCGTTGGCGAAGGACTGGCGCTCCGAGGTCGTCCAGGCGCTCGCGCCGGAGTCCCACGCCTCGGCGAGCGGGACGAGGTGGTCGATGTCGAGGTCGGACGCGGCGGTCCAGGTGGCTCCGTCGTAGGGGGAGAACCAGGTGCCGCTGGTCGCGGCGCAGGAGGAGTTGGTGACGACGTCGGACCCGTCCCTCTTGAGTACGGTCTCCCGCGTGTTGCAGGTGCCGGAGATGGTGATCCAGTGCGGGAAGAGGTCCCGGTCGTAGCCCGTGCGGTCCTCGGCCGCGACGGTGAGCTGCGACAGGTAGCCGCGGGCGGTGGCGGCGCTGACGGGCGTGGGGAGGGCGGCGGACGCCGTCGGGCCGTTGAGGACGCCGACGGAGGCTATGAGTCCGGTAAGGGCGGCGACTATGCTGAGCCGTCCACGCGCGTAGAACTTTCGCATGCG
Source organism: Streptomyces sp. (assembly GCA_036569285.1). Lineage (GTDB taxonomy): Bacteria > Actinomycetota > Actinomycetes > Streptomycetales > Streptomycetaceae > Streptomyces. Next base: position 1,457 of record DATCQX010000163.1, on the reverse strand, counting down.
AACTCCCGTGTTGTGTGGGGGTGTTGAAGCGGGGGGCGAGGGAATGGTCGCCAGGCCGTATTGCGGTGGGGTGTGCGGGCGGTAAGAAGTTAGTGACGCGCACATGACAAGACAAGAGGTGCGGCCCTGTACGATGGACGGCGCAGAAGGGGAGTAGCTCTTCGCCGGACCGTCGACATACTGCTCAGCTCGCCTGAGCCGGCGCCCGGAGGTGACCCCAGGGATTCCCCCCAGGGGTTCGCCAGCGAGACCTTCGGCAAGCAGTGCACAGCCATGTGTACTGCCCTGCCGAGGTGTCTTCGTACGGAAGGCTTACGCACTCTCGGCGGGGCAGTCCCCGACCGATTGAGGAACTTTGATCAGCATCAGCGTGACGGCGCTCGTCTTCGGCGTCATCTTCCTCGCCGAACTCCCGGACAAGACGGCCCTCGCCGGACTGGTCCTCGGCACCCGCTACCGCGCCTCGTACGTCTTCGCCGGAGTCGCCGCCGCCTTCCTCGTCCACGTCGCCCTCGCGGTCGCCGCCGGCAGCGTCCTCACCCTCCTGCCCCAGCAGCTCGTCCACGCCCTGACCGGCGTCCTCTTCCTGGGGGGAGCCGCGATGCTGCTGCTCAAGGGGGACGAGGACGAGGAGGAGGTCCGCCGCCCCGAGAACCAGTCCTTCTTCAAGGTCGCCGGCGCCGGATTCATGCTCATCCTCGTCGCCGAGTTCGGTGACCTCACCCAGATCATGACGGCGAACCTCGCGGCCCGGTACGACGACCCGCTCTCCGTCGGCCTCGGCGCCGTCCTCGGCCTGTGGGCCGTCGCCGGACTCGGCATCGTCGGCGGCAAGGCCCTCATGAAACGCGTCCCCCTCGGCCTGATCACCAAGATCGCGGCCCTGTTCATGCTGGCGCTCGGCGTGTGGAGCCTGTGGGAGGCGATCGCCGGCTGAACGGCCGGTGAAGTTCTCACCCGGCGGTGGCGGTGGGCGGGATCATTTTGTACCGTAGGGAAACAAAGTGGTTCCCGCTCGTTCTCCCTGACCGGCGGGCGGGGCCACCTTGGCCCCCCGACCCCGGCCGTCTGGAGCACCGCATGCCGGTCCCCGAGCCCGTTGTGATGTCCGCGCGCGCCCTCCTGCTGGACATGGACGGCACCCTCGTCGACTCCGACGCGGTGGTCGAGCGGATCTGGCGGCGCTGGGCCCAGGACCACGGACTCGACCCGGACGAGGCGCTGAAGGTCGTCCACGGCCGCCAGGGCCACGCCTCGATGGCCCTCCTGCTGCCCGACCGCCCCGTGGAGCACAACCTCGCGGACAACGCGCGCATGCTCGCGCAGGAGACCGCCGACATGGACGGCGTCGTCCCCGTCCCCGGCGCCCCCGCGTTCCTCTCCGCGCTCGCAGGCTTCCCGCACGCGCTCGTGACCTCGGCGGACGTCCCGCTCTCCACCGCCCGCATGGCCGCCGC
>DATCQX010000162.1:0-4808 GCA_036569285.1 Streptomyces sp. | reverse complement strand
GCCGATCTGGAACCGGTCCTTCGTGGACCACGTGCAGATCACGATGGCCGAGGACATCGGCATCGGCGGGCGCGCCGGGTACTACGACGGCATCGGCGCCGCCCGTGACGTCATCCAGAACCACCTGCTCCAGCTGATGGCACTGACGGCGATGGAGGAGCCCGCGTCCTTCGACGCGGACGCGCTCGCCGCCGAGAAGACCAAGGTGCTCGGCGCGGTCCGGCTGCCGAAGGACCTGGGCCGCGACACCGTGCGCGCCCAGTACGCGGCCGGCTGGCAGGGCGGCGAGAAGGTCATCGGCTACCTCGAAGAGGACGGCATCGACAAGGAGTCGAAGACCGACACCTACGCCGCGATCAAGGTCGAGGTCGACAACCGCCGCTGGGCGGGCGTCCCGTTCTACCTGCGCACCGGCAAGCGCCTGGGCCGCCGGGTCACCGAGATCGCGGTCGTCTTCCAGCGCGCCCCGCACTCGCCCTTCGACACGACGGCCACCGAGGAGCTGGGCTCCAACGCGATCGTCATCCGCGTCCAGCCCGACGAGGGCGTGACCGTCCGCTTCGGCTCGAAGGTGCCGGGCACGTCGATGGAGATCCGGGACGTGTCCATGGACTTCGCGTACGGCGAGTCCTTCACGGAGTCGTCCCCGGAGGCGTACGAGCGGCTCATCCTGGACGTCCTGCTCGGCGACTCGAACCTCTTCCCGCGCACCGAGGAGGTCGAACTGTCCTGGCGGATCCTCGACCCGATCGAGGAGTACTGGGACACCCACGGCAAGCCGGCCCAGTACGCGGCGGGCACCTGGGGGCCCGCCGAGGCCGACGAAATGCTCGCCCGCGAGGGAAGGAGCTGGCGCCGCCCATGAAGATCGACCTCACGGACACCACCGCCGGCAAGATAAACAAGGCCCTCGTCAGGGGCCGCCGCGAGATCGGCACACCGGCCGTCGGCATGGTCCTGACGATGGTCATCGTCACGGACGAGGAGAACGCGTACGACGCTCTCAAGGCGGCCGGCGACGCGTCCCGCGAGCACCCCTCGCGCACGCTCGTCGTCATCCGCCGCGTCTCCCGCTCGCCGCGCGACCGCACGCAGTCGCGCATCGACGCGGAGATCCTGATCGGCGCGGACGCGGGCACCGGCGAGACGGTCGTCCTGCGCCTGCACGGCGAGGTCTCCGACCACGCCCAGTCCGTCGTCCTGCCGCTGCTCCTGCCGGACGCGCCGGTCGTGGCGTGGTGGCCGGTGGACGCGCCGGTCGACCCGGCGAACGACCCGCTGGGCGCGCTCGCGCAGCGCCGGGTGACCGACTCCTTCGCCGCCGAACAGCCCGTCCGCGAGCTGACGGCCCGCGCGAAGTCGTACGCCCCCGGCGACACCGACCTCGCCTGGACCCGCATCACGCCCTGGCGCTCGATGCTGGCCGCCGCTCTCGACCAGGTCACCTGCGAGGTGACGTCCGTCGAGGTGGAGGGCGAGGAGTTCAACCCGAGCTGCGAACTGCTGGCGATGTGGCTCGCGGACCGGCTGGACGTCCCTGTCCGGCGCACCCTGTCGGCAGGCCCCGGCCTCACCGCCGTCCGCATGGCGACGGACACGGGGCCCATCGCCCTCGCCCGTCCGGACGGCTCCGTCGCCACCCTCTCCATCCACGGCCAGCCGGACCGGCCGGTCGCGCTGAAGCGGCGGGACACCGTCGACCTCATCGCGGAGGAGCTGCGGCGGCTGGACCCGGACGACACGTACGCGTCCGCGCTGCGGTTCGGGGTGGAGCGGCTGAACTCCTCGGTGTCGACGGCGTTTCCGGCGCCGGCGGTGACGCGGAGGGCGGTGGCGGCGATTCCGGCGGGTTCGGCGGCTTCGGCTGCGGAGCCGGTGGCGATTGTGAAGGACGCCGGGGCTGAGACCGGTGCTGCTGCCCCCGTCGAGGGAGCGCGAAAAAGTGGCGCGGCTGACGATAAGGCTGCCGGAGCCACGGGTGGAACCCCCGGAGGGGGCGTCGCAGGAGGGGTTGGAGGAACCGCTCCCGCCGCTCCCCCGGCGGCTGCGCAAGCTCCCGTACTACCGGCCGAAACGCCGGAGCCGGTGAGGAAGGCCATCACGCCGTGAGCACAACACCCCAGTTGGTCGTCCACCGCGACAAGGAGCTGATGGCGCAGGCCGCCTCGGCCCGCCTCATCACGAAGATCGTCGACGCCCAGTCCTCCAAGGGCTTCGCGTCGATCGTCCTCACCGGTGGCCGCAACGGCAACGGCCTCCTCGCCGCGCTGGCCACGGCCCCCGCCCGGGACGCCGTCGACTGGTCCCGGCTCGACCTGTGGTGGGGCGACGAACGCTTCCTCCCCGAAGGCGACCCCGACCGCAACGTCACCCAGGCCCGCGAGGCCCTCCTGGACGCCGTCCCCCTCGACCCGAAGCGCGTGCACGCCATGCCCGCGTCCGGCGGCGAGTTCGGGTCGGACGTGGAGGCCGCCGCGGAGGCGTACGCCGAGGAGCTGGCCCGGTCCGCGGACCCGGGCGCGCAGGTTCCCGCCTTCGACGTCCTCATGCTGGGCGTGGGCCCGGACACCCACGTGGCGTCCCTGTTCCCGGAACTCCCCGCGGTGCGGGAGACGTCCCGCACGGTGGTCGGCGTCCACGGCGCCCCCAAGCCCCCGCCCACCCGGGTGACCCTCACCCTCCCCGCCATCCGCGCGGCCAAGGAGGTCTGGCTCCTCGCGGCCGGCGAGGACAAGGCCGAGGCCGCCGCCATCGCCCTCTCGGGCGCGGGCGAGATCCAGGCACCGGCCGCGGGTGCCTACGGCCTCTCCCGGACCCTGTGGCTCCTGGACCAGCCGGCGGCCTCCCAGCTCCCCCGCGCGCTGTACCCGCCGGCAACGGCATAGCACCAAGAACTGAGGGCCCCGTCTGTCACGGACGGGGCCCTCAGCATGGGGACATCACCGCACCCGCACACTCACCACCCCGGACGTCCTCCACCGCACAGGATGCCGATCGTGCACACTCTTGAGCCCCCACATCACACCCCTCACCTGCACCCCACCCCGCCGCACAGCCTTGACCGAAACAGCGGCCCGCCCCTCAGGCCCCCCTCGCCGCACCACAGCCCCACACCCCACCTGCCGCCACACTTTGGTCCCGTTCTTCGCCTCGACACATATACGCAGGTACCGCGCGGCATCGTCGTCCCCACGCGCACTGACCTTGAACGCCTTACCGACCACGGCGGTACGAGGCGCGGAGACGGATATGTCCCCCTTGGCATAAGCGGGCCCAGCAGCAAGAGCCACAACCCCAACACCGGCCACCAGAGTCCCCCACCGACCAACACTTCTCACAACAACCCCTCCCAGAAATAAGTCTCGCCATCCCAGTAGATGCCAAAACCACTCAAAGGGTTGCACCCGCACTCAACATCGAACAGCACCACGTCTTTTAGGGGCGCGGGGCTGTATCAATTTGCGGCTACCGCCGCGCAGGCGCGACCAGCCACCACACTCCCGCACCCAACACCGACACAGCACCCCCGTCTTTTAGGGGCGCGGGGAACTGCGCGACCAGCCACGGCGAACCCGCAGCCGGCCGCCATCAGAACCCCCCACCCCCGTAGCCGAACTCACCGCCCCCGAAGCTCCCGATACGTCCCCACAAGAGCCCGCGTGGAAGAGTCCAACCCCTCCACCTCAGCCCCTTCGGTCAACGCCGGCTCCACCCGCTTCGCGAGCACCTTCCCCAACTCGACCCCCCACTGATCGAAGGAGTCGATCCCCCACACAGCCCCTTGCACGAACACCTTGTGCTCGTAGAGGGCGATGAGCTGCCCAAGAACGGACGGCGTCAACTCCCGCGCAAGAATCGTCGTCGTCGGATGATCCCCCTTGAACGTCTTGTGCGTCACCAACTCCTCGGCAACCCCCTCCCCCCGAACCTCCTCCGGCGTCTTCCCGAAGGCCAACGCCTGAGTCTGCGCGAAGAAGTTGGCCATCAGCAGATCGTGCTGCGCCTTGAGCCGCCCACTCATCTCCCCCACCGGCTCGGCGAACCCGATGAAGTCCGCGGGAATCAGCTTCGTCCCCTGATGGATCAACTGGTAGTACGCGTGCTGCCCGTTGGTCCCCGGCGTCCCCCACACGACAGGCCCGGTCTCCCACTCGACCTCAAGCCCGTCCCGCCCGACATACTTCCCGTTGGACTCCATGTCGAGCTGCTGAAGATACGCGGCGAACTTGGACAGGTAATGCGAGTACGGCAGCACCGCATGCGACTGGGCCCCATGGAAGTTCCCGTACCAGACCCCCAACAGCCCGAGCAGCAACGGCACGTTGGCCTCGGCGGGCGCAGTCCGGAAGTGCTCGTCGACGATCCGGAACCCCTCCAGCATCTCCCGGAACCGCGCGCCCCCGACCGCGATCATCAGGGACAGCCCGATCGCGGAGTCGAAGGAGTACCGCCCCCCGACCCAGTCCCAGAACTCGAACATGTTGGCCGTGTCGATCCCGAACTCGGCGACTTTCCCCGCGTTCGTGGACAACGCGACGAAGTGCTTGGCGACAGCGGCGTCGTCCCCGAGCGCCTCCACCAGCCACGCCCGCGCGGACGTCGCGTTGGTGATCGTCTCGATCGTGGTGAACGTCTTGGAGGCGACGATGAACAACGTCTCGGCGGCATCCAGATCCCGCAGGGCCTCGTGCAGATCGGCCCCGTCGACGTTGGACACGAACCGCACGGTGAGCGCCCGGTCGGTGAAGCTGCGCAGCACCTCGTAGGCCATCGCGGGCCCGAGGTCGGACCCCCCGATCCCGATGTTG
>DATCQX010000161.1:0-8989 GCA_036569285.1 Streptomyces sp. | reverse complement strand
TCATCTGCCAGCGGATGCGAGCGGCCGAGCCGGCGTCCTTCTGGAGGGCGCGCAGCGCGTGGAAGGCGACCAGCGCGTCGTCAGCGCCGATCTGCACCCACAGGTCGCCGTCGCTGCGGGCCTTGTCGATCCGGTCGGAGGAGAAGCTCGGCAGCGGGTCCAGGGCGACCGGCCGCTGTTTCTCCAGACCGGTCTTCGTAAAGAAGCTGTGCCCGAACCCGAAGGTGATCGTCAGGGACGAAGGTCCCGCGTCGAGAGCGATCCCCGTGTCCCCTTCCCCCGAGGTCTCCCCGGCCATCAGCCGCTCGGCGGTCCGCGACCAGCGGCGCAGCAGCGCGGCGGCTTCCGTACGGCCCGCCCCGGCGGCCAGGTCGAACGCGAGGACGTGCCCCTTCGCCTGGAGTCCCTGGAGGATGCCGGGCTGATGTTTCACGTGAAACACGACCTCGCCGGACCCCACCGAGCTGAGCGGGGTCTCCTCGCTCGGCGCGGCGGCATAACCGACACCGGCCCCCGCTCCCGCACCGAGCACCAGCCCGGTGGCTCCGGCGGTGCCGAGCAGGGCACGGCGCGAGAGGCCCCCCTCCTGCGAAGCGGGCGTTTCCTGGGGCGTGCGGGGCTCCGAAAGGGTCACGGTTCAGCCGATCTGCGCGTTCTTGGAGATGGTCGTCTGGTCGATGTCGGAGGTCCGGACGGTGACGGCGACCTTCCACTCGCCTGCCACCGGGATCTGCACTCCGTTCGCCGCCCAGTGACCGGTGGTGATGTGCTCGGGGGTGACGGGCAGGGGCCCGATCTTCTGGGATTCGAGGGTGAAGGAGACCTTCAGCTCGGGGACGTCGAAGGGCTGGCCGTTCGCGTCGGTCACATAGACGTGCATCTCGTTGGGTCCTGTCCCCGCGGGGTCCATGTCCACGGTGACGACGCCCTTCCCCTTGGCGCCGCCGGTGTCGAAGCTCATGTCCAACGTCAGCGCTCCACCGGTGCCGTCCGAAGGGAGCGTGGACGACGCCGAGGTGGCGGCCTTGGCGTCCAGCTCGGTCCGCCCCGGCTCGGTCGACGTCAGGATCGTCGTCACGGCCAGCAGGACGACGGCCACGCCGGCCTCCGCCAGCACGGACCGCCGCAGCCCGAACCGGTTGGCGTCGCCGTCCCGCAGCTTCTTCTGCCGGGCGGAGTCGACGGCGGCCTGCTGCCGGGCGAGCTGGGCGGCGCGCTTGCGGTCGGCCGCGTCGAGGGGAGCGCCGTCGCCGTCGGCCGCGTCGGCAGCCCGCACTGCGGCGGTCTCCTTGACCTGCGCGCCCTCAGCGCCCTCGGCGTCTGCCGTGTCCCCGGCCTCCGCCAGCCGCCCCGTCCACCGGCGCGACACCGAAGCAACCCCCACCAGCACCACCACCAGGCCGATCTTCACCAGCAGCAGTTGCCCGTACGACGTGTCCGTGAACGCCGACCACGAGCCCAGCTGCCGCCAGGACTGGTAGATCCCGGTGGCGATCAGCGCGAGGACGCTCCCGAAGGCGATCTGCGAGAACCGCCGGACGGCGGACGCCTCCACGGGCTGGTCCGCGGGCGCCCGGTACAGCGCGACCAGCAGCGTCGTCAGCCCGCCCAGCCACAGCGCGACGGCGAGCAGGTGGACGATGTCGACCGGCATCGCGATGCCCGCCTGGAGCCCCGTGGACGCGTGCTCGGCCAGCGCCCAGCTCGCCGCGAGCCCGGCGGCGACGACCGTCCCGCCGACGGAGAGCCCGAACGTGAGGTCGCGCTTCTCTTCGTCGTCCCGCTTGTCATACGCCCCGAACAGCACCGCGATGAACAGCGCGGCGGCGGCGAGCAGCAGGAGCCGGGAGATCAGCGCGGCCCCCGACTTCGTCTGGAGGACGTCCCCGAGGAGCGCGAGGTCGAAGATGTCCCCGACCTTCCCGGAGCCGGTGTACGAGCCGCGCAGGAGCAGCAGGAACAGCGTCGAGGCGGTGAGCGTCAGCCACCCCCCGACGACGAGCCGCTGCACGGCCCGCACCGAACTCCCCCGCGACCAGCAGGCCAGCACGAACGCGGCCCCGCCGACGAGGACGATGAACCCGGCGTACGACAGGTACCGCCCGGTGTCGTAGAGCACCCCCACGACCCCGCCGCCCGCTTCCCGCACGGACGCCGAGACGCTCGTCTGCGACGGCGCCCCGATGGAGAACGTGAACGCCCCGGCGACGGGATGGCTGTCCTCCGAGACGATCTGGTACGTCACTGTGTACGTCCCGTCGGGCAGCCCGCCGCGCAGCGGGACGGCGTAGCTCGCGCCGTCCGTGTTGTTCGGCTTGCCCGCGTCGACGCGGTTGCCCTTGGGGTCGAGGACGCGCACGGAGTCCGCGTTGGTGGCGATCTTCTCGGAGAACGTGAGCGTCACCTGGGTGGGTGCCTGCGCGACCACCGACCCCTGCGTGGGATCGCTGCCGGTGAGCGCGGCGTGCGCCGACGCGGGCGCGGCACCGGCGAGGAGTGCTCCCGCGACAGCCAGGAACAGCAGCACCCAGGTGCGCACGCGCGAGGTGGTGGCCGACGGCATGTGTGTTTCCCTCCCTCAGTTCCCGGTCTTCGGGACGTACGTGGCCGACTCCACCGGAATCTCGACCTTCATGGCCTTCGACTCGGCGAAGTGCAGGGTCACGGTCACTTTCTCGCCCTGCCTCGGCCGTCGCTCCAGCTTCTCGAACATCAGATGGTTACCGCCGCTCTTGAACACGAGTTGACCGTGCGCGGGCACCGGCAGCGACGTGACGCCGGACATCGTCCCGCCACTGGTCTCGTGCATGGTGACCGGCCCGGAATCGCTGGTCACGGACGTCAGCTCGTCCTTCGTCCCGCCCTTGTTGCTGATGGTCAGGAACCCGGCGGCCATGTCGGAGACGGGCTGTGGGATGTAGGCGGCGCCGACGGACAGGGACGGCCCGCTCCCGGAGGACGACGAGCACCCGGCGAGCAGCAGCACCGCCCCGACCCCTACGGCCGCGACCCTCACGGCTTCGCCCCCTGCACGAGCTTCGGCAGGTCCTTGATGTAGTCGTCGACGGTCGCCCTCTCCGTGTAGAGGACGTACCCCGCGTCGGTCTTCGGCGAGAACGCGATCACCTGCGTGCCGTGCGTGGAGACCATCTTGCCGTTCTTGTCCTTGTGCGGCGGCTCGATGGTGATGCCGACGGTGCGGGCGGCGGCCTGGATCGTCGCGAAGTCGCCGGTCAGCCCGACGGCCTGCGGGTCGATGCCCTTGAGCCAGGAGGTCAGCGCCGCCGGGGTGTCCCGCGCGGGGTCGGTCGTCACGAACACGATCCGCAGCTCGTCCTGCTGCGCCTTCGGCAGCTTCGACTTGGCGACCGCGATGTTGCTCATGGTCAGCGGGCAGACGTCGGGGCAGTGCGTGTACCCGAAGTACAGCAGCACCGGCTTCCCCTTCGTCTCGGCCCGCAGGTCGTACTTCTTGCCCCGCGTGTCGGTGAGCACCAGGTTCGGCTTGGTGAAGGGCTGGTCCAGCACGATCGCGGCCGACGTGTTGCCCCCGTCCTCGCTGACCGAGGCGACCGAGGAGTCGCTGTCACTGTCCCCGCCGCCGCACGCGGAGAGGGTGAACAGGGCGGCGGCGAGCAGAGCGGCTGTGGCGTACGCCGTCCGGTGAGTGGAGATGCGCATAGAGAAATGTCCCAGAGGTTCGTAAGGGGGACGCGCGCCGGGGCCTTCCGGCGCGCGTCCGCGTGGCTCAGGCGTCGGGCGCGGTGCTACGACGACGTCCCGCGAGAACGCCGTACGCGACTCCGGCGATCCCGACGACGATCCCGACGACGCCCAGGACCCGGGCGGTGGTGTCGGTGCTGTCGGAGGAGTCGGACGACGACGCCGCGGTCGTCGTCTTGGCGGCGGCGGCCTCGGCGTCGTCGTCGCCGTTGTCGTGGTGGCCGTCGCCCTTCGCGGCGGACAGGGCGAGCGCGGGGGCCGGGAACTCCGGCTCCTCGGCGCCGTCCTGCTGCACCTCGATCCAGCGGACGACCTCCTTGTTGGAGTACGTCTGGAGGGCCTTGAACACCAGAGAGTCGGTGTCCTCGGGCAGCGCGCCGACCGAGAGGGGGAACTGCTGGATGAAGCCAGGCTGGATGCCCTTCTCCGTGGCCGTCCAGGTGACCTTCGTGACGGCCTCGGTGATCTGCTTGCCGTGCATGCTCAGCGGCTTGGCGAGCTTGCTCTTCGTGACGGCGACCGCCCAGCCCTCGACCGGCTGCGGCATCACGGACGCGAGCGGGTGGTCGGCCGGGAAGGTGACCTCCAGCTTGACCGTCGAGGCGTCGTCGCGCTCGTTCGGGACACGGAAGTCGATGACCGCGTAACCGCCCTTGGCGGCGGTGCCCTCCGGCACCACGGAGACGTGCGCGAACGCGGGCGAGGACAGCGCGAGGACGGCCGTCCCGGCGAGGGCGGAGGCGGCGAGGAGACGGCGGGGCGTGCGAACGGACTTCATGACTGCGGGCACTCCACGGTGAGTGAGGTCGGGTGAGGTGCGCGTGAGAGCACGCGCATGCCGCACGACGGCGATCACCCCGAAGGAGACGGCCCGTCGTGTCAGGCGGCGAGAGCGAACGCCCCCGCCGGCGGCCCCCGCCGCACGACCGTGTGCTGAAGCTCGGCGTGCCGCAGCCGAGGCGGCGCGAACCGGTCCGCGCGAGGGGCGCGCGGCCCCTTGCCCGGCGCCCCCGGCAGCCCCGCGAGCAACGCGCGCACCAGCGTGAGCGCCCGGCGCAGGGAGCGGACGAGCGCCCCCTCCGCGACCCCGCGCGCGGACAGCCCGATCAGCCGCAGCAGCGCACTGTCCCCACGCCGCAGCAGCCACCCGGCGGCGACGGCCGCGAGGACGTGCCCGAGCAGCATCGGCAGCGACGGCAGCAGGTCGAACGAACCGGCCTCGGCGGACGGCGCCGGACGCGCGCCGGCGTCGTACACACGGGCCTCGGTGAGGACCCGGTAGGCGTGCGCCGGGCTGATCGCGGCGGCGGTGCTGCCGCACAGCAGGCGGGCGGCCTCGGCGACGAGATCGGCGTCGGACACCGAGGTGGCGGACCGCGCGTCCATACCCGGCATGGACGCCACGGAACTCGACGCCGTGTGCTGGCCGAGCCCGAACACCGTGTGCAGCGCGGTCTGCCCGACCGCGAGGAGCGCCACGATCCCCGGCAGCGACCGCTCCCGCCCGCACAGCGGCAGGGCGATCGCGCACATCACCAGGAACCCCGCCCCGAGCGTCCACAGCGGGACGCGCGCGCAGGAGGCGAGGACGTGTCCGCCGGCGGCCAGCACGACGCAGACCGCGGCGAACACCGCGGCCCGCAGCAGCCGGAGATCGCGTCCGGCGCGTTCGGCGCGCGGGCGGGGGACACTCATGGCGGGCCCATCATCGCACTGGCCCGATCGTCGCCGGACGGCAGGTCCCGGCGTCCGGCGGCGGGTCCGCGAGCTCCGCATACACCCGTCGCGGCCCCGCGCACATCCGCCAAATGTGCGGGATCACGCGGAATTCGCGCTTACACAGGCGCCCTCGGGGCAATAGGTATCGGTATGTCGAGCCGCGACCAGAGCCACGCCCAGGAGGCTGGAACATGAGCATCTGGTGGTCACTGCATCTGCGGCGCGATGCCGCGAGCGTGCCGCTCGCCCGGCGTCTGCTGCTCGGCACGATGGAGACGGCGGGCGTCGACCCCGACGTCTGTTACGACCTCTCCGTCGCGCTGAGCGAGGCGTGTGCGAACGCCGTCGAGCACGGCGGGGGCACCACGTCGGAGGCGTACCGGGTCACCGCGTACCTCGACGGCGAGAAGTGCCGCATCGAGGTCGCGGACTCGGGGCCCGGGTTCGCGCACGAGGACAGAGCGCACGAGGACAGAGCGCACGGCGAGAGAACAGCCCCCAGAGTGTCGTCCGCCGAGGCCGAGCACGGCCGGGGCCTCTTCCTGATCCGGCAGCTCGCCGACCACGTCCACATCGGCAACAAGCCCGGCATCGGCGGCGCGGTCGTCAGCTTCGACAAGATGCTCAAGTGGCGCGAGGACGCCCCGCTCGTAGCGGTCTAGGGGCGCGGACGGCCGTCCGCGCCCCCCACAGCCCGTGTTCAGCCCTTCAGCGAAGCCATCCAGGACTCGACCTCGTCGGCCTGCCGGGGCAGCCCGTCCGACAGGTTCCGGTTGCCGTCCGCCGTCACCAGGATGTCGTCCTCGATCCGCACGCCGATCCCCCGGTACTCCTCGGGGACCGTCAGGTCGTCCGCCTGGAAGTACAGGCCGGGCTCGACGGTCAGCACCATGCCCGGCTCAAGGGTCCCGTCGACGTACGACTCGACGCGCGCGGCGGCGCAGTCGTGGACGTCCATGCCGAGCATGTGCCCGGTCCCGTGCAGCGTCCACCGGCGCTGGAGCCCCAGCTCCAGGACCCGCTCCACCGGCCCCTCGACGAGCCCCCACTCCACGAGCCGCTCGGCCAGCACCCGCTGGGAGGCGTCGTGGAAGTCGCGGTACTTGGCGCCGGGGCGGACGGCGGCGATGCCCGCCTCCTGGGAGTCGTACACGGCGTCGTAGATCCGCCGCTGCACCTCGCTGAACCGCCCGTTGACCGGCAGGGTCCGCGTCACGTCGGCGGTGTAGTACGTGTGCGTCTCCACACCCGCGTCGAGCAGCAGCAGCTCGCCCGACCGCACCGGCCCGTCGTTGCGCACCCAGTGCAGCGTGCACGCGTGCGCCCCGGCCGCGGCGATCGTCCCGTACCCGACGTCGTTCCCCTCGACCCGCGCCCGCAGGAAGAACGTCCCCTCGATGTACCGCTCGGAGGTCGCCTCCGCCTTGTCGAGGACGCGGACGACGTCCTCGAAGCCGCGGACGGTCGAGTCGACGGCCTTCTGCAACTCGGCGACCTCGAAGTCGTCCTTCACGAGCCGCGCCTCGGAGAGGAAGACCCGCAGCTCCTCGTCCCGCTCGGCGGTGACCTTGTCGGTGAGGGCGGCCTCGACGCCGGCGTCGTACCCGCGGACGACCCGGACCGGGCCGGTCTTCTCGCGCAGCGAGTCCGCGAGTTTGCGGACGTCGGAGACGGGAAGGCCGTACACCTGCTCGGCCTCGGTGAGGGAGTGGCGGCGGCCCACCCACAGCTCGCCCTGCCCGGAGAGCCAGAACTCGCCGTTCTCGCGGTCGGAGCGGGGGAGGAGGTAGAGGGTCGCGGTGTGCCCGTCGCCCTTCGGCTCCAGCACGAGGACGCCGTCCTCGGTCTGGTTGCCCGTGAGGTACGCGTACTCGACGGACGCGCGGAACGGGTAGTCCGTGTCGTTGGAGCGGACCTTGAGATTGCCCGCGGGGACGACGATCCGCTCGCCCGGGAAGCGGGCGGAGAGGGCGGCGCGGCGGGCGGCGGTCTCGGCGGCCTGCGGGATCGGCGCGAGGTCGCGCAGCTCCGTGTCGGCCCAGCCGGACTTCATGTTCTCGGCCAGCTCGTCCGAGACACCCGGGTACAGGCCGTTCTTGCGCTGCTTGATCGGCTCCTCGGCTTCGCCTTCCGGAGTCTCCGGGGTGAGCTCGTCGGACACGGTCTTCCTCCTCCATACGGCACAGGACCGTCCCCATCGTACGGTTGTACGGAAGAGGACCGAGCGCCCTATAGATGGCCGTTCCGTACAGAAACGGTCAGTTACGGTCAGACCTCACATGGTCGAATCTGACATTTTCGAGCAGACGGCGTCGTACTCGGAGGCTCTATTCGAAGCGTGCCGCCAGCAGGACGACGTCCTCCGCGCGGTCCGTCGAGTCGGCCCCCTCCGGCAGCATCGCCCGCAGGACGTGGTCCGCGACGGCCCCGGGGTCGCCCCGCAGCGCCCTCGGTACCGCCGCCGCCGCGGAGTGCAGCCGCGTGAACGCGCGGTCCATCGACTCGCCGGTGCGGCGCAGGAGGCCGTCCGTGTAGAGCAGAACCGTCTCTCCCGGTTCGGCCTCCAGCTCGACGCTGGGCGCCTCCCAGCACGACAGCATGCCGAGCGGGGCCGAGACGGACGTCTCCACGAACTCGGTGCGGTGGTCGCCGACCAGCAGCGGAGGGCAGTGGCCGGCCCCGGCGAGGGTGATCTTCCGCAGGGCCGGCTCGCAGTAGGCGAACAGGGCTGTCGCCGAGCGGGCCGGTTCGGTCAGCCGCAGCAGCAGTTCGAGATCGGACAGGACGGCGACGGGATCCTCGCCCTCCATCACGGCGTACGCCCGCAGTGAGGCCCTGAGCCGCCCCATCGCGGCCACCGCGCTGGGCCCACTCCCGGTGACGGCCCCCACGGACAGCCCGAGCGCCGCGTCGGGCAAGGGCAGCGCGTCGTACCAGTCGCCGCCCCCCAGCGTCCCCCTCCGGTGCCGCACAGCCAGCTGCACACCCGCCACCCTCGGCAGCCTCGACGGCAGCAACTCCTCCGCGATCGTCGCCATGCACGCGCGCGTGCGCTGAACCTCCGACAGCCGCCCCACATGCACCGCCGCGAACCGGAGATACAGCCCGACAAGATGCCGCCGCCGCTCATCGGGGGCCCCGGGTTCGTCGTAGAACCAGACGAGGGCTCCGGCGAAGCCGTTCTGGGCGGTGCCGGCCCAATCGTCGGTGTGGGGGCGGGGGTCGGGGGCGCCGGAGTCGCCGGGCCCTGTCCCGGCCGTTCCCTCCGTGCCGCCCTCCGCGGCACCTCCGCTCCCGGGCCCGCCGTCCGCTGGTGTGTCCCCCTCCGCGCCGGTCAGTCGTCCGAAAACGGCGCCGGGAGCGTCGTAGCGCGAAGTGGCGTCCGGCGCGGGTGAGTTGAATGTCACGCCGTAGACCGCCGCGTACCCCAGGCGGGCCGCGACCTCGCGGTGGCGGGCGTCCAGGGGGGTCTCCGTGAGGAGGTTCTCCTGGAGGAGTTCGGCGCCCGCGGGGCCGTCGAGGAGGCGGGTGTGGGGGAGGGCGTGGC
>DATCQX010000160.1:0-11608 GCA_036569285.1 Streptomyces sp. | reverse complement strand
GGGGCCTTCGCGAGGAACACCCAGGTCAGCCAGACCGCCAGCAGGAACGGCGGGATCTTCAGCGCGATGAGCACCCAGCCGAGCTGCGTGGTGTCGGCCCACCAGTACAGCGGGAAGAGGATCGCGCACTTGGCCAGCAGGATCAGGCCCCACGCCCAGCTCGCCTTGGCGTACGCCTTCTTGCGGCCGGGGTTGCGGGTGCGCCAGGAGAGGTTCTCCTTGAAGACCGGCCCGAGCATGAGCCCGATCAGCGGCACCCCGCACAGCGTGGTGACGATGTAGGCGAGGGACAGCCCCAGGGTGTACAGCATGCCCGGGAGATAGAAGTCCTTGGCGTTGCCGGTCATCAT
Organism: Streptomyces sp.; assembly: GCA_036569285.1. GTDB lineage: Bacteria > Actinomycetota > Actinomycetes > Streptomycetales > Streptomycetaceae > Streptomyces. The sequence continues at coordinate 11,258 of DATCQX010000160.1, read as the reverse complement.
CGCGAAGACGACACCGAAGGCGACCCCGAAGACACCGCTGAACGCGTGCTTGACGGTCCCCTTCATCGCGAGCCGCACCACGACCAGCACGACGGACACCGCGAGCGCGGCGATCGCCGACATGTGCAGGTCCTGGTTGATCGTGTAGATCGTGACGAACAGCAGGCCGGGCATCACCGTCTCGACCATGCCCCGCACGCCGCCGAACGCCTCGAACAACGCGGCCTCGGTCACCGCACGGGCGTCCCGCGCCTGCTCTTCTTCGGTCGGCTTGTCGAGCGACGTCACCGGTTACTCCCTACCGAGGGGTCTCAGTTCGTACTTCGGATTGAACAGCACGCGCCGGCCCCTGCTCATCGAGATCCGGCCCGACGCGATCAGCCGGCGGCCCGGTTCTATACCGACGATGGAGCGCCGCCCCAGCCACACCACGTCCAACGCGGCGGAGCCGTCGAACAGTTCCGCCTCCAGTGCCGGGACCCCGGCCCGCGGGCGCAGAGTGACCGTGCGCAACGTACCAGTAACGGTCACTATCTGCCGATCCCGGCAGTCCTCGATCCGGGTGCAGCCGGTGGTCTGGGCGTCCTCCCGCAGCTCCTCGGACTCCAGGTCGGCCTGGGTCGAGGAGAGCCGGTCGAGCATACGCCGGAACCGGCCCACCGGCTTCTCGGAATGCGGCACAGCACTCATACGAGAAAGCCTACCGGCCCCCGAAGACACCCCCATCCCCCTCACGTCCCGTCACTTCTCGAACCGATACCCCATCCCCGGCTCCGTGATGCCGCATCCCCCGGGGGCGACCCCCGGACCCCCGGCCGCCTTCCTCCACCCGTCACTTCTCGAACCGATACCCCATCCCCGGCTCCGTGATGAAGTGCCGAGGATGCGCCGGGTCCCCCTCCAGCTTCCTGCGTAGTTGTGCCATGTACACGCGCAGATAGTTCGTCTCCGTCCCGTACGACGGCCCCCACACCTCCTGGAGCAGTTGCCGCTGGCTGACCAGCCGGCCGGTGTTGCGGACGAGGACCTCCAGAAGATGCCACTCGGTGGGCGTGAGGCGTACGTCCCTGCCGTCCCGGTTGACCTTCTTCGCCGCGAGGTCGACGGTGAACCCCTCGGTCTCGACGAGCACCTCCCCCTCCCCCGGCCCCACCGGCTCGGCCCTGCGCACGGCCGCCCGCAGCCGCGCCAGCAGCTCGTCCATCCCGAACGGCTTGGTCACGTAGTCGTCGGCGCCCGCGTCCAGCGCCTGCACCTTCTCGTCGGAGGAATGCCGCGCGGACAGCACCAGGATCGGCACGCGCGTCCACCCCCGCAGCCCCTTGATCACCTCGACGCCGTCCATGTCCGGCAGCCCCAGGTCGAGCACGACGACGTCGGGGTGCCGGGCCGCCGCCAACTGCAACGCGCTCGCCCCGTCGTGCGCCGCGTCCACCTCGTACTTGCGCGCCTTGAGGTTGATCACGAGCGCCCGCACGATCTGCGGCTCGTCGTCGACCACCAGCACCCGCGTGGGGCCCTGGGGGTTCCCCCCGGTGGTGCTCATCATCTGCCCTGCCTTTCGGACGATCCCGAACGTTCCGCCGGTACGACTTCGACGACACCGGACACCGCGCTCTCCCCCACACCCGCACCGGACGCCCCGGACACCGCCCCGGACCCAGCGGCCACCCGACCGGACGCCGTCCCGGCCTCGGAGACCCCGGCCCCGGACGCTGCCCCACCGCCGGAGGCCCCCGCCCCGGGCGTCTCTCCGGATTCACCCCCAGAGGGCCCCGCCGCCCTCAGCGTGAGCACCATCGTGAGGCCGCCCCCCGGTGTGTCCTCGGCGGTCAGGGTGCCACCCATCGCCTCGACGAAGCCCCGGGCCACGGCGAGCCCGAGTCCGACGCCGGCGCCGCGCGGGGCGTCGCCGTACCGCTGGAAGGGGGCGAAGATGCGTTCCTTGGCCTCGTCGGGCACCCCGGGCCCGCGGTCCACGACCCGCACCTCGACCCGCTCCGACAGGGCACTCGCGGCGACGAGCACGGTCTGTCCTCCCGGGCTGTACTTGACGGCGTTCTCCACGAGGTTGGCGACGGCCCGCTCCAGCAGCCCGGCGTCCACGGACACCATGGGCAGTGTCTCCGGGACGTCCAGCTCGACGCTGTCCTCGGGGACCCCGCCGAGCGCCATCGGCACCACCTCGTCGAGGTCGATCTCCCGCACGATCGGTGTGACCGTCCCGGTCTGGAGCCGGGACATGTCGAGGAGGTTCCCGACGAGGTGGTCGAGCCGGTCGGCGCCGTCCTCGATCCCTTCGAGCAGCTCCGCCTGGTCCTCCTCGGACCAGGCCACGTCGTCCGACCTGAGGCTGGAGACCGCCGCCTTGATCCCGGCGAGGGGGGTGCGCAGGTCGTGGCTGACGGCGGCAAGCAGCGCCGTGCGGATGCGGTTGCCCTCGGCGAGCGCCCGCGCCCGGTCGGCCTCCTCCTGGAGGCGCCGGCGGTCGAGGACGACGGCGGCCTGCGCCCCGAACGCGGCGAGCACGCGCCGGTCCTCGGCCGGCAGCACCCGCCCGGTCAGCGCGAGCGCCATGTGGTCCCCGACCGGCACGTCCACGTCGGCGTCCTCGGGCCGCTCCACCGCCCGCCCGGGCCCGACGCGCCCGGCGCAGGTCCACGGCGCGACGTCGCCGTCCCGCTCCAGGAGGGCCGCCGACTCCATCCCGAAGGTCTCCCGCACCCGCTCCAGGAGGGCCTCCAGGCTGGTCTCCCCGCGCAGCACGTTCCCCGAGAGGAAGGACAGGATCTCCGACTCCGCCCGCAGCCGGGCCGCCTGGTGCGTGCGGCGGGCGGCGAGGTCGACGACGGACGCGACCGATATCGCGACCCCGACGAAGATCACGATGGCGACGATGTTCTTCGGGTCGGCGATCGTGAACCGGTGCAGCGGGGGTGTGTAGAAGTAGTTCAGCAGCAGGGAGCCGAACGCCGCCGAGGCGAGCGCCGGCAGCAGCCCGCCGAGCAGGGCGGCGGCGACCGTGAGCGCCAGGAACAGCAGCATGTCGTTGGCGAGGCCGAGGTTGACGGCGTTCAGCAGGACGGCGAGGCCGACCGGGCCGCCGACGCCGACGAGCCAGCCCCACAGGATGCGGGCCCGCCCGAGCCGCGCGCCCCGGGCGACGGGCAGGCCGCGGCCCTTGGCGACCTCTTCGTGGGTGACGATGTGGACGTCCAGATCGGGGCCCGAGTCCCGGGCGACCGTCGTCCCGACGCCGGGCCCGAGCATGTACTGCCACGCCTTGCGCCGGGAGGACCCGAGCACGATCTGTGTCGCGTTCGCGCCGCGCGCGAAGTCGAGGAGGGCGGCGGGGATGTCGTCCCCGACGACGTGGTGGAACGTGCCGCCCAGGTCCTCGACCAGCGTGCGCTGTACGGCGAGTTCCTTCGGGGAGGCGGAGGTGAGGCCGTCGCTGCGGGAGATGTACACGGCGAGGACCTCGCCGCCGGCGCCCTTCTCCGCGAGCCGCGCCGCCCGCCGGATGAGGGTGCGCCCCTCGGGGCCGCCGGTCAGGCCGACGACGATGCGTTCGCGGGAGCCCCAGATCGCCGAGACGCTGTGCTCGCTGCGGTACTGGTTGAGGTATTCGTCGACCCGGTCGGCCACCCACAGCAGGGCCAGTTCGCGCAGCGCGGTGAGGTTCCCGGGTCGGAAGTAGTTCGACAGGGCCGCGTCGACCTTGTCGGGTTTGTAGATGTTGCCGTGCGCCATGCGGCGGCGCAGGGCCTGCGGCGACATGTCCACCAGTTCGACCTGGTCGGCCCGGCGCACCACTTCGTCCGGCACGGTCTCGCGCTGGCGTACTCCGGTGATCGACTCGACGACGTCGCCCAGTGACTCCAGGTGCTGGATGTTGACGGTCGACACGACGTCGATGCCAGCGGCGAGCAGTTCCTCGACGTCCTGCCAGCGTTTGGTGTTGCGTGAGCCCGGTACGTTCGTGTGGGCCAGTTCGTCCACCAGGGCGACGGCCGGGGCTCTGCGCAGGACGGCGTCGACGTCCATCTCGGTGAAGGTGGCGCCCCGGTAGTCGATCTCCCGTCGCCCGACCTCTTCCAGGCCGTGCAGCATCACCTCGGTGCGGGGGCGGCCGTGGTGCTCGACGAACGCCACGACGCAGTCGGTGCCCCGCTCGACCCTGCGGTGTGCCTCGGACAGCATCGCGTAGGTCTTGCCGACGCCCGGCGCCGCACCCAGGTAGATCCGTAGCTTCCCGCGCGCCATGCCCTCATTGTCTTCCGTCGGCCGCCATGTGTGCAGCGGAGACGTTACGACCCTTTCGTCGGACAAATCAGACACTCCTTTCTCCGCCGTCCCACCTTTGACGCAACCCTGACACTCCGCCACCGCCCCGGCCGGTCCGGTCGAGCCCTCCTTGCCCCTTCATCGCACGGAGCCCGCCGACCGGTTCACGATCTCCGGGATTTTTTCCGGCCGGGCGAAATCCGCACGTGAAAGGGCCGGACCCCCGAAGGAGTCCGGCCCTTTCCAGCCTGTTCAGGCGCCCGCTCAGCGCACCTCGGTGATCTCGGGCCCCCGCTGCAACTGCCCCATGCCGCCGGAGAAGCGCGAGCCCTCCTCCTGCTGCTGGACCCCTTCGGGGACCATCTGGGCGTCGTTGGGCAGCTTGAGGACGATCGGGTCGCGGGGGGCCATCGGACCCTCGCCGCGGACGACGACCGTGTCCCGGAAGATCTGCTCCAGGAGCCCCGCGGCCTGCGGCTGCACCGCGCCCTGCCCGGAGATCACCCCGCGCAGGAACCACCGCGGCCCGTCCACGCCGACGAACCGCACGACGTGGAACCCGCTCTGTCCGTCCGGCAGCTGCACCGGAACCTGCGCGCGCAGCTCCCAGCCCAGCGGGCCCTCGACCTCGTCGATGATGCCGCCCTGCTGGGTGATGCCGGAGGCGATCTCGTCGCGCACCTCGCCCCAGATGCCCTCGCGCTTGGGCGCGGCGAACGCCTGGAGCTGGATGGCGCTGTCGCGCAGCACGACGGTCGCGGCGACGATCGCGTCACCCGCGACCTCGACGCGCAGCTCCATGCCGTCGACGCCGGGCACGAAGAGCCCGCCGAGGTCGACCCGACCCTCGGCGGGGTCGCTCACCTCGGTGTCGTCCCAGGGGCCGTCGGGCCGGGGCTCGGGTTCGAGGCGCGCGCGCTCGCGCGGGCGCCCGTCGGTGTCGTCCGCCTCAGTGTCGACGCTGTCGACGACCTGCTCGGCCTCGCCGGCCGCGCCCTCGGCGGCATCCTTCTTCTTGCGACGTCCGAACACGTCACTGTCCTTCCCGGTCGGATACGACCGAAGCGTATCGATTCCCACCCGTTGTGCCGCCCGTGGCGGCGTCACCGGTCGTACTGTCCGTCCCCACCGCGGCGTGGCCGCCGGTGGACCCGAAGCCCCCCTCGCCCCGAGCCGAGCCGGGAAGTTCCGCGACCTCCTGGAAGCGGACCCTCTCGACCTGCTGGACGACCAGTTGGGCAATCCGGTCGAAGCGCTCGAACCGCACCGCCTCGCGCGGATCGAGATTCACCACGATCACCTTGATCTCCCCACGGTACCCGGCATCAACCGTCCCCGGGGCATTCACGAGGGCCACTCCGCACCGGGCGGCGAGCCCGGAGCGGGGGTGCACGAAAGCGGCGTAGCCCTCGGGGAGGGCGATCGCGACCCCGGTGGGCAGCACGGCCCGCTCGCCGGGCTTCAGCTCGCACGCCTCGGTGGTGCGCAGATCGGCTCCCGCGTCACCGGGCTGCTCGTACGCGGGGAGCGGGACGTCGGGGTCGACGCGCCTGATCCGCACGTTCAGGGGTTCACGGCTCACGGGTTCACCTCGAAGGCGCGTACGCGCCGCATCAGGTCCGGGTCGTCCCGTACGGCCCGGATCTCTTCCGCCCGGCCGTGGTCCGCGAAGTGCTCGACCCCGACCTCTATGAACAGGGCGTCCGCGCGGACGGCGACGGGCCCGTCGGGGCCGCCGATCCGGCCGGTCGCCGTGGAGTAGACCTTCCGCCCCTCGACCGCCTTGACCCGGCCCTCCAGATGGAGCGTCGCCCCTATGGGGACGGGCCGCACGAAGTCGGTCTCCAGCCGGCCCGTGACGGCGATGGTGCGCAGCAGCCAGTTCAGCGAGCCGAGCAGCTCGTCGAGCGCGGCCGTCAGCACCCCGCCGTGGGCGAGGCCGGGGGCGCCCTGGTGGGCGGGGCCGGGGGCGCCCTGGTGGGCGGGGCGTACGGCGAACTCCGCGGTCACCGTGACGCCCTCTCCCGCGCGGGGCGCGAGGTGCAGTCCGTGGGCCTGGCTCTCGCCGCATCCGAAACAGTGTTCGTAGTGGGTGCCCAGAAGCTCACCGGGCGCGGGAGCGTCGGGGTGCCGCACCGGTTCCAGGGCGCCGGCCGGAGGCTGAAGAGCTGCGGAAGTACCACTCACAGCCGCAGACCTTACCCGCCCGCCCCTCACCCTCGGCCACCCTGTGCTCACCGCTCTTACCCGCCGGTCACCTCCGCGCGCCCCGCCCCGGCCCCGGCGGCGCCCGTTCCCCGTGCCAAGCTTGGCCCATGCAGCTCTCCACGGCCTCGTACGAAGAACGTCTCACCGCCCCTCGCTCGTGGTGGTTCCTGTCCTTCCTCGTGGGCGTCTCGTGCGCTCTGATCCTGCTGCCGTTCGGCACGCTGCCGCTGCTCGGCGGCCTGGTCGGCGGTACGGCGGTGGCGGCTGTCGCGGCCAGCGCGTACGGCTCGCCGCGCATCCGCGTGGTGGGCGGTTTCCTGATCGCCGGGGACGCGAAGATCCCGGTCACGGCGCTCGGCGAGGCGGAGGTCCTGGACCAGGAGGAGGCGCGCGCCTGGCGCACGTACAAGGCGGACACGCGCGCGTACCTGCTGCTGCGGGCGTACATCCCGGGCGCGCTGCGCGTGCTCGTGACCGACCCCGAGGACCCGACGCCGTACCTGTACCTGTCGACCCGGGAGCCGCAACGGCTGGCCCAGGCCCTCAAGGAGGCCCGCGAGGCCACCGTCTAGGGCGCCGTCAGCGCCCGAGCGGCTTGTGTCCGGCCCGTTCGTCGATGACGAGCGGGTCGTCCGGTCTCTCCAGGGGCGGGAGGGCGGGCAGGGCGTCCCAGGAGACCTGGCGCTCTCTGAGGTCCTTGCGGAGCTTCGCGGCGAGTTTTCTGGTGTCTCTGCGGTTCATGACGGCCCCGACGGCGGCGCCCACCATGAAGGGAACCAGGTTCGGCAGGTTGCGCACCATGCGCTTCATGATCTGCTGGCGCAGTTCGCGCTTCATCTGGCCGCCGAGCGCGGAGTTCACGGAGGACGGCTTGAGGATGTCCACGCCGCGTTCGCCGGACCAGGAGCGCAGGTAGGCGGTGCTGCGGTCCTTGAGGCCGCCGGGCGGGCGCACGCCGTACACCTCGTGGAGTTCGGCGATCAGTTTGAGTTCGACCGCGGCGACGCCGGTGATCTCCGCCGCCAGTTCCGCGGGCATCGCGGGCGGGACGGGCAGCATGGCGGCGACGCCGACGCCCGCGCCGACGGTCGCCGAGGCGTTCGCGGCGCCCGCCACGAGCTTGTCGGCGAGTTCCTCGGGCCCGAGGCCGGGGAACTGCCCCTGGAGCGTCCGGAGGTCGCGTACGGGAATTCTGGGGGCGTTCTCGATGATCCGGTCCGCGAGGTACCCGAGGCCTGCTTTCGCCCGGCTGCGGCCCTTGTGGACGCCTTCCCGGGCCAGGTCCCGGGCCCTGTCCCTGATCACCGCGGCCGACCGCCTGGCGACGGCCGCGGTGCTCTGTTCCGGTTCCGGGAGCCCTGGGGCTCCGGTGCCGGCCGGTTCGAGCGAGGTCGATCCTGCTTCGGATGAACCTCGCTCGTCGTCACGCACGCCGAGAGGGTCGTACGGGTACGGCCCTTTGTCCGCTTTCCTCAGGGGGAAGCGGCGCTTCCGAGGAGAGGTCGAGCCAGTCACGGCCGACCCTCCCTCAGTCGCAGTCGCGGCAGATCGGCTGACCGTTCTTCTCGCGGGCCAGCTGGCTGCGGTGGTGCACCAGGAAGCAGCTCATGCAGGTGAACTCGTCCTGCTGCTTGGGCAGCACCCGGACGGCCAACTCCTCGTTCGAGAGGTCCGCTCCGGGCAGTTCGAGGCCCTCGGCGGCCTCGAACTCGTCGACGTCGACCGAAGAGGCCGACTTGTCGTTCCTCCGGGCCTTCAGCTCTTCAAGGCTGTCGGAGTCGACATCGTCGTCGGTCTTGCGTGGGGTGTCGTAATCGGTTGCCATATTCGCTCTCCCCCTCTGGGTGAATGAGGTGTCTCCAGCGCACGTAACGCGTGAGAGGCCGGACTTGTGCCCGCCTTGAGGCGGAGATTTTGCCTCACATCAAGGTCTGTTACTCAATCGACACCCGACCGGAGCCCTCGCGGGTGATCGGGTCGGTTGGCGATCGGGACCGTACACGGTCCGAATGTCGCACTTCAAAGGCGTCCCACCGTGTACTTCCCGTCATCAGGACCCCCGAAAACCCGGATTTTCCGGGCTTTAAGGCGGCCTCCATGATCACAGTGAGTAGATGGCCGGAAATTCGCCCTTGTGATCGATCACACACATGAGCACGGGGGAGAAGCCCCGAAAATTCCGCGCAAAGCGAACGTCCTCGTGTGTGTCGGCCCCATGATCTCAGAGTGGCAGGGTGACACGCATCACCAGTCCCCCTCCCTCCCGTGGCTGGGCCGCGATGTGCCCGCCGTGCGCCCGCGCCACCGACCTCGCGATCGACAGCCCGAGCCCCACCCCCTTGTCGCTGCCCGTGCGCTCCGTGCGCAGCCGCCGGAACGGCTCGAAGAGGTTGTCGATCTCGTACGCCGGGACCACCGGTCCGGTGTTCGACACGACCAGCACCGCCTGTCCGTGGAGCACCTCGGTGGTGACCTCCACCCAGCCGTCCTCCGGCACGTTGTAGCGCACCGCGTTCTGCACCAGGTTCAGCGCGATCCGCTCCAGCAGGACGCCGTTGCCCTGGACGACGGCGCTGTGCCGCTCGCCCCGGAACTCGACGCCCTTGGCCTGCGCCTCGCCGTGCACCTGGTCGATCGCCTGCTTGGCGACCTCCGCGAGGTCCACCGGCTTGCGCTCGACGATCTGGTTGTCGCTGCGCGCGAGCAGCAGCAGGCCCTCCACGAGCTGCTCGCTGCGCTCGTTGGTGGCCAGCAGGGTCTTGCCGAGCTGCTGGAGCTCCACGGGCGCCCCGGGATCCGAGAGGTGGACCTCCAGCAGCGTCCGGTTGATCGCGAGCGGCGTGCGCAGCTCGTGGGAGGCGTTCCCGACGAACCTCTGCTGCGCCGTGAACGCCCGCTGGAGGCGCTCCAGCATGTCGTCCAGGGTGTCCGCCAGCTCCTTCAGCTCGTCGTCCGGGCCGTCCAGCTCGATACGGCGGGACAGGTCCGAACCGGCGACCGCGCGCGCGGTGCGCGTGATGCGGCCGAGCGGTGTGAGCACCCGGCCCGCCATCGCGTACCCGAAGGCGAACGCGATCACCGCGAGGCCCAGCAGGGCCAGCAGGGAGCGGCTGAGGAGGTTGTCCAGGGCATCCTGGCGGCGCTGGTCGACGCAGGCGCTGATCGCCGCGTTGAACGTCGAGAGGTACACCTCGCCGTCGGCGTTCGACGAGGCGTTCACCGCCGGGCAGTACGAACTCGTCACGTTCACCTTGCTGCCGGTGATGATCTTGAAAGGCGGCTGGTTGCCCGTGTTGATCGCCTGCGCGGCCAGCAGATAGATGATCGACAGCAGCAGGATGCCGGCGATCAGGAACATCCCGCCGTACAGCAGGGTGAGCCGTATCCGGATCGTCGGACGCAGCCACGGGAACGGCTCGGGACGGCGGGGGTCCCAGGTGGGCTTGGGGGGCGCCTGGGGAGGCGCGGGTGTCGCGGCCATGTGGATCAGATCCGGTAGCCGGAACCGGGCACGGTCACGATGACGGGCGGCTCACCGAGCTTGCGCCGCAGCGTCATGACCGTGACGCGGACGACGTTGGTGAACGGGTCCGTGTTCTCGTCCCAAGCCTTCTCCAGGAGCTGTTCCGCCGACACGACGGCCCCTTCGGAACGCATCAGCACCTCCAGCACCGCGAACTCCTTGGGCGCCAGCTGCACCTCGCGCCCGTCCCGGAAGACCTCCCGGCGGTTCGGGTCCAGCTTGATGCCCGCGCGCTCCAGGACCGGCGGCAGCGGCACGCTCGTCCGCCGGCCCAGCGCGCGCACGCGTGCGATCAGCTCGCTGAACGCGAACGGCTTGGGCAGGTAGTCGTCGGCGCCGATCTCCAGGCCCTCGACGCGGTCGCTGACGTCACCGGAGGCCGTCAGCATCAGCACGCGCGTGGGCATGCCGAGTTCGACGATCTTGCGGCAGACGTCGTCACCGTGGACGAGCGGGAGGTCGCGGTCGAGGACGACCACGTCGTAGTCGTTGACGCCGATGCGCTCCAGGGCCGCCGCACCGTCGTACACGACGTCGACGGCCATGGCCTCCCGGCGCAGTCCGGTGGCCACCGCATCGGCGAGCAGTTGCTCGTCCTCGACGACGAGTACGCGCACGTCGCTTGTCCTTCCTGTGTCCACCCGCGTAGCTGTCCGAGCGCACGGGCAGGGTTTTCCAGCATCTGTGGACCCCATCCTGCCCTTTTCGGCCATAAGTCGGCTGTAAGGCGGAGGAGGGCCTCGTGCGGAGGTCCGGTGAGCGCCGGATGAAATGGAGGTGTGAGGCCCGGGAATGCCAGATTTTCTCGCCGGGTTGAGGTTTCCGTGGAAGGGAGCGGGGGGAGGAAGCGCTATACCCCGCGATCACACTCTGTCTGTGCCGCCCTCCCGTGCGGTACGGCCGCTTTCTTTTCGTCTCGCAGAGCAGAGCGGACGTGGGTGCCCGGCACCGTCGCCGCCCAGCGCGTCCGGTGTGCTGGGCATCTGCCGCAGACGTGATCGCCCCTTCCGACTGGCACACCCCCGTGCCATCGACCCACGACCCAGGACGAGGGGGCGCAGCATGGACGCTTTCACGACAGGACTCCTTCAGCGCATAAGGGCGACCGAAACCGACCTGAGCCGTGCACGTGACGAGGGGGACGACTTCCTCGTCGAGGTGGAGCAGGCGGAACTCGACGATCTGCGGCGGCTCGCCGCGGAGCACGGTGTCGAGGTCGGCGCGTAGCTCTGCCGCCCTG
>DATCQX010000159.1:0-2915 GCA_036569285.1 Streptomyces sp. | reverse complement strand
ATGCGGTTGCGGGGGCGGTGGGTGAGGGGGTCAGGGGTACTACGGGTACTACGGGTTCGGCCGGCTCGATGGTGTCCGGGGTGGCCGGGGCGCCCGGGACGTCGGTACTAGGGGTAGTACGGGTAGGGGATGCCTCGTCGGTGTCGTCCGGGTCGTCGGGGGTGGGGGACGTACCCGTAGACGGACCCGTAGTACCTGCCCTGCGGCGGCGGGCCGTGTCCGCGAGGATCCACTGGCGGTGGAGGTCGACGAGTTCCTCGGGGGTGGCCTTGCAGGCTCGGGCGAGGCGTTCCACGGGGGCGTACTCCGTGGGGACGGCGGTGCCGTTGCAGTAGCGGTGGAGGGTCGAGGTGCTCATGTGGAGGCGTTTGGCGAGGGCGCCGTAGCTGAGTCCAGAGCGGTCCTTGAGGTCGCGCAGGCGTGCCGCGAACTCCTCCATGTCGTCGGCCCCCACCGTCGCTGACACCCTTGGCTCCCCGCTTCCCGCTCGTCCCGTGTCCCGTTCGCGCGTTCCAGGGGAACGGCGTTTGTGCAGGTGGGAGTGTGTTTCGCCGTTCCAGCGTTCCCAACTTGCCGCTGGGCGTGGCGGCTGGGACGGATCACCCCACAAGCTCAGGTCATCCAAGCACCACACCGACCCGAACCACCAAGGGGTAGCTCAGCCATGTCCAGCATCCGTACCTCCCGTACCCGTCGTGTCCGTCTCGTGAGCGCCGCCGCCGGGGTCGTGATCGCCGCGTTGTCGATGAGCGCCTGCAAGGACGGGACGGGGCTCGATGTCACTGGGGCGCCGGTGCCGGCGTCGTCCGCGTCCCTTGAGGGGGGCTCCTCCGCGGAGGCGACCTCGGGCGGCGGGGCCTCCTCGACCGGGGGTTCCTCCACTGGGGGGTCCTCGACCGGGGGTTCCTCTGCGGGCAAGGCGTCCCTCTCCGGTGGGACCTCGGGGTCGTCCTCCTCCGGGGCTACGGGTAGCACGGGGGCGGCGTCCGGGTCGTCCGGGTCGTCCGCGTCGTCCGGCAAGAAGGCCGTCTCGCCCGTCACTTGCGAGGGGTCCAACACCAAGACCGTCGCGGCGCCTGTGAACCGGCCGGTGAACCACATGCTGATCACGGTCACCAACACCGGCAGCAAGCCGTGCTTCCTGTACTACTACCCGGCCGTCAAGTTCACCGGCGCGCAGGCCGTGCCGCCGGTCGTCGAGGACTCGCAGCCGCAGGCGGTCGTCACGCTGGAGCCGGGGCAGTCCGGGTACGCGGGGGTCACCCTGTCCGCGACGGACGGCAGCGGCTCGAACGGCCGGACCGTGAAGAACCTCGACGTCTTCTTCTACGGCCAGGACCTCGACAAGGGGAGCGTCGGCAAGAAGGCCCAGCCGAAGCTGCCCGCCGGGGGCGTCTACATCGACGACTCCCTCAAGGTGACGTACTGGCAGCAGGAGCTGGCGGACGCCCTGGAGTGGTGAACTGATCTTGCGGGCCGCTAAGTTGGCCCGCATGGGGCAGGGGGAGAGCGGCGTGACGGCACGTGGGCGGCACGCCGCGGAGAAGAGACAGGCGGGGGTCGGGCGTTCGTCGGTACTGATGGCGCTGGGGACGGTCGTGTCGCGGGCGACAGGGCTGATCCGGCAGGTCCTTCAGGCGGCGGCGCTCGGCACCGGGCTGCTGGCCAGCACGTACAACACGGCCAACACCGTGCCGACGAGCCTGTACACCCTGCTCATCGGGGGCGCGCTGAACGCCGTCCTCGTACCGCAGTTGGTGCGGGCGCGGGCGACCCACGCGGACGGCGGGCGGGCCTATGAGCAGCGGCTCGTCACGCTGGTGGTGACGGTTCTCGCGGTCGGGACGGCGCTCGCCGTGTGGGCGGCGCCGGAGATCGTCGCCGTCTATATGAGGGACACGCCCTCCAACCATGCTGCCTTTGAACTGACCGTCACCTTCGCCCGGTTCCTGTTGCCGCAGATCTTCTTCTACGGCGTGTTCGGGATGTACGGGCAAGTCCTCAACGCGCGTGAGAAGTTCGGCGCGATGATGTGGACGCCGGTGCTCAACAACGCCGTTCTGATCGGGATGTTCGGGTGGTATCTCGGGTTCATGACCGTTCCCGACCGGGTGCAGGACATCACGGAGTCCCAGGTGCGGTTGCTGGGGGTGGGGACGACTCTCGGGATCGCCGTTCAGGCCCTCGCGTTGATTCCGTTCGCCCGTGCCGCCGGGTTTCGGCTGCGGCCTCGGTTCGACTGGCGGGGGAACGGGCTCGGGGGGAGTGTTCATGCGGCCAAGTGGACGCTGTTGTTCGTCCTCGCCAATCAGGTTTCGCTGACCGTGGTGACTAATTATGCGAACGCTGCGGACAATGCGTTGCCCAAGGGCGGGGTGGGGTATTCGGCGTACACGTACGCGCAGACGATCTGGATGTTGCCGCAGTCGATCGTCACCGTTTCGCTGGTGACGGCTCTGTTGCCTCGGATGAGCAAGGCTGTGGCCGAGGGGCGGCTGGCGGATCTGCGGGCCGATATATCGCGGGCGTTGCGGGTGAGTGGGGTGGTGATCGTGCCTGCGGCCTTTGTTTTTCTGGCGTTTGGGCCGGAGATCGCTACGGTGGTGTTTGCGCATGGGGCTGCCGATGCGGAATCTGTTCGGCCGTTGGGGCAGATGTTGCAGGCGTTCGGGCTGGGGTTGATTCCGTTCTCCGCGCAGTATTTGTTGTTGCGGGGGTTTTATGCTTTTGGGGATACTCGGACACCGTTTTTCATGGCCTGTTGGGTGGTTGTGGTGAATGTGGTGCTGGCGAGTGTGTGTCATGTGATGTTGCCTGTGCGGTGGGCTGTGGTGGGGATGGCGGGGGCTTATACGGTGTCGTATTTCGCGGGGCTTTTGGTGACTGCCCGGGTGTTGCGGAAGAGGGTTGGGGGG
>DATCQX010000158.1:0-6427 GCA_036569285.1 Streptomyces sp. | reverse complement strand
GGCGAGCGCGTCGGTCGCGTCCGCGTGGACCTCGCGCGCCAGGTCGGACAACTCCCGCCAGCCGGTGAGGAGATCGACGTACACCTGGTCCGACTCGGAGCCGGTGATCGCGTCGTGGTGGGCGCCGTAGACGAGTTGGCGCCACGCCTTGTCGAGGGCGGCGTCCGGGTAGGGGTGCCCGGTGAGGAGGGTGGCGAGCGTCGCCCAGGACTCGGCGTCCGACAGGAGCGACTCGCCGTACCGCTGGGCCTGTTTGGTGTCGATGTAGGAGACGTCCTTGCCGGTGTAGACCGGGTTCATGTCCCGGGTCTGCGGCGAGGCGACACGGCCCTCGCTCTCCAACTCGGCGCGGACGGCGGCGAAGAAGTCGCGGGGCAGGCCGCTGACGAACCTCGGCCACACGTAACGGGAGTTCCAGTCCCGGTGGATGCCCATCACCCAGCGGCACGGCGGCGCGTAGTCACCGCCGACCGGCAGCATCACGTTCTTCGTGAGCGCGACCTTCTTCAGCCCCTGGAAGAGCTTCAGCGCCGCCTGCTCGGCCTCGGGGAGCGTGGGCGCGTTGTCGATGGCCCAGCCGGCGCCGTAGTGGTTGACCATGTACGCCGTCAGCAGGCCGCGCCCCGAGGGGGCGATCCAGTTGAACTCGGCCTGGAACTGCATCCGCCGGGGGTCGCGCGGCTCCTCGCCGAACACCGACAGCGTCGGCCCCCACTGGTGGAACGGGCCGCGCGCCCAGGAACTGGTGGTGATGTCCGCGTCCGCCATCAGCGCCGGGAACTGCGGGTCGTGCCCGAACGCGTCCAACTGCCAGGCGGTGTCCGGGGAGGCGCCCATGATCCCGCGCTGGAAGCCGTCCCCGTACAGCGCGTTGCGGACGGTCGCCTCGGCGCCGGTCAGGTTGGTGTTGGGCTCGTTGTAGGTGCCGCCCATCAGCTCGACGCGCCCGGTGCGGATCAACTCCCGCAAAAACGCCCGCTCTTCGGGGAAGGAGTCCCAGTACGGCTTGAGGTAGTCGACCTCCGCGAGGACGAACGTGTACGCCGGGTCGCGCCGCGCGAGGTCGCAGTGGGCGCGCACCAGGCTCATCCCGGACTGGCCGCGCGAGTCGAAGGTGCGGGCGGGCAGTCCGCTGGACGCGGGGTCGTCGGCGACGTCCCAGGTCTCCGTGTAGGCGGCCTGCGTGTTCCACCAGACGGGGTCGTAGTGGAAGTGGCTGACCATGAACATCGTCCAGCCGGGCTCGGCGGCGGTGAACTCGGCCGTGTGCCGGACGGCCGTCCCGCCCTCTTCGAGGGTGAGGGTGATCGCGCGCTTCTCGCCGGGGGCGAGGCCCTCGGCGGTCACCGGTATCTCGGCGCGTACGGTGCCGTCCTCGCCGACGGTGACGAGCGGCTCCTCGACGCCGTGGACGCCGTCGCCCGCCAGCGTCAGCCGGACCCGCCGTCCGGGGTCGTGCCCGATCTCGACGGCCACCACCTGGTGGGGGCGCTCGGCGGTACCGGTGAACAGCTCGGTCGACTCGACGGAGATGACACGCATGGGGCTCCTACGGGAGGTCGAGGGAGCCTCATAGTGGCATCGAGCGGTGGTTCAATCAACCATCTACGCGCATCGGTGTTGGTTCATCCATGCACGATCAGCGTGTACGCCGTGCCTTCACCGCGTGCTGCGGACCGATGTGGTCGGTCAGCGCGAGCGACGCGCTGGCCCGCTGGTAGGAGAGCTGCGCGACCCGCACGTACAGGCAGTCCACGATCATCAGCACCGAGTGCCGGCCCCCGATGCTGCCGGTGCGGAAACTCGTCTCGGACGTCGACGAGATCAGCCGGACGTCGGCGGCGCGGGCCAGCGGCGAACGCGGGTCGGTCGTCAGCGCGATCGTCGTCGCGCCCCGCTCCCTCGCCATCTCGAACGGCTCCAGCGTCTCCCGCGTCGACCCCGAGTGCGAGATGCCGATCGCCACGTCCGCCGGGGTCAGCAGGGCCGCCGAGGTCGCCGCGCCGTGCACCTCCGTCCAGCCGCGCACCGCGCAGCCGATCCGGAACAGCCGTGTCTCCGTCTCCTGTGCGACCGCGCCGCTGCCGCCCACGCCGTACACGTCGATCCTGCGGGCCCTGGCCAGGGCCTGGGCGCCGCGCTCCAGGGCGTCCAGGTCGATGCGGTCCACCGTCTGCTGGATCGCCCGCAGGTCCGCGCCGCCGACCACCTGCACGACCCGCTCCAGGCTGTCGTCCGGCGAGATGTCCGGGCCGATCTCCGCCGTGCCCCAGTCCGAGGCCTCGCCCCGGCCGCGCTCCTGCGCCAGTTCGATGAGCAGGTGCTGGTAGGAGTCCAGGCCGATCGCCCGGCAGAACCGGGTCACCGTCGCCTGTGAGGTGCCGGTGCGGCGGCCCAGCTCGGCCGCCGAACAGTGGGTGACGGCGGCCGGATCCTCCAGGATCAGCTCGCCGACCTTCCTCAGGGAGCCGGCCAGCCGGGGCAACTCGGTGCGGATCAGTGTGGTGACGTCGGTCGTGGGCATGGGAGAGAAGGTACCAGCCACCGACCAATCGGTCGGATGAATACCAGGACCCGAGCCGCACGCCTCATTGCCGGTGAGCCGGTCTCTGTGATTTATTGATTCACCTGTTTGCTGCATCAGGGTGGTTTGAGCCATCGATCCCGTGTCATCGACCCAGTGGGGAGTGCCCAGGTGACCGTCGAGTCCGCCAACGATTCCGTGAACGCGGAACGCTTCGCCGAGGAGGGGCTCGCCACCCTCTCCCGTCTTGTCGAGACTGCGCGTCCCGACATCTCCCGGGCCGCCGCCCTCATCGCGGACTGCGTCCGCACGGACGGGGTGATCCAGGCGTTCGGCTCCGGGCACTCCCAGGCGCTCGTCCTCGAACTCGCGGGCCGCGCGGGCGGGTTCGTGCCGACGAACCGGCTCTCCGTGGCCGACCTCGTCCTTTTCGGCGGGGACGCGCCGAGCGCCCTCGACGATCCCCTCCTCGAACGCGAGCCCGGGATCGCCGCGCGCCTCTACGATCTGGCCGCGCCCCGGTCCCAGGACCTCTTCGTCGTCATCTCCAACTCCGGCGTCAACAACATCATCGTGGAGATGGCGATCCAGGCGAAGGAGCACGGGCACAAGCTGCTGGCGATCACGTCGTTGGCCCACACCCACGCGGTGGAGGCGAAGCATCCCAGCGGGAAGAAGCTGGTCGACCTGGCCGACGTGGTGTTGGACAACGCGGCTCCTCGGGGGGACGCGTTGTTGCCGTTGCCGGGGGGTGGGGCGGTGTGCGCGTTGTCCACGCTGACGGGGGTGATGCTGGTGCAGATGGCTGTCGCTGAGGCGGCGGGGCAGCTCATCGCCTCCGGGGACCGGCCGCCGGTGTATGTGTCGGCGAACGTACCCGGGGGATTCGAGGGGAACTTGGAGCTGGAGAAGAAGTACGAGGGCCGGATCCGGCGTACTGCGAGCTGAACCTCCGAAAGGGCCGCCATCAGCATGGCGGCCCTTTCGTATGCTCACTTCACCGGCACCCCCGTCACCACCCCCGCCAGCGGATACGCTCCGGTCGCCAACGGCGTTCCCAGCTCACCGGTTTCCGTGTCCACCGGCACCAACCGGTTCTCGTCCGCCGTCGTCACGTACACCGTCCCCCCGTTCCAGTCAGGGGTGACGTCGAAGGCTGAACGGCCCACAGTCACCGGCGTTCCCGGCGCCCCCGTCACCGTGTCGATCGGTGTGACCGCGTCGCCCGTGCTGGCGCTGACCCAGAGAGTGCGGCCGTCGGGGGAGAGGGTGAGGCCGTACGCCTGGCCGGTGACCAGGAAGGCCGGGCGGACGGTGTTGGTGGCGGTGTCGATCGGGGTGATGGACGAGCCACCTGAGTTGGAGACGTAGATGGTGGTGCCGTCAGGGGAGGCGACGACGTTGAAGGGGCGAGGGCCCACTCCGATCGCCTTGCCCGGCTTGGCGGTTGACAGGTCCACCGGCGTCACCGTGTTGTCCCGGATGTTCGGGACGTACAGCGTCTTGCCGTCGGGCGTGATCGCCAGGTTCTCCGGCCCCCGGCCCACCTTGACCGGCGTGCCGGGCTTCAGGGTCACCGTGTCGATGGACTGCACTGTGCCGTCCGTGTAGTTGGCGACCCACAGGGTCTTCCCGTCGGGCGTGAGGGCGAGGCCCGCCGGGACCTTGCCGACCGGGACGGTCGCCGTGACCGCGCTGGCGGAGACGTCGATGACGCTGACCGTGTTCGCGCCCTGGTTCGCCGCGTAGGCGGTACGGCCGTCCGAACTCGCGATCACCTCACCGGGGTTGGCACCGGTCTTGATCTCGGTGCCGGCGCCCGACGCGAGGTCGATCGAACTGACCGACGCTCCACTGAAGTTGGCGGTCAGAGCCCGCGACGTGCCGGTGCCGTCGGTGATCTGGACGGGCAGGGTGCGCGGCAGGGCGCCGGAGACGTTCAGCGAGCGGACGCCGGATACAGCACTGGCGGCGGCGGTGAGGGTCACCGTCGCCGTGGTGCCGGTGCCGCTGGACGGCGTCGCGGTGAGCCCGGCGGGGACGGTCAACTGCCAGGGCACGGACGCCGAGAACGTCAGCCTCACCGTCGTCGAGGCCCCCGGCTTGAGGGAGACGGACGTCGGGGAGAAGACGGCGTCGGGGCCGGGCGCGGGGGCGTTCTCCAGGACCGTGCGGTACAGGAACTGGTCCATGACGCCGGGCGAGACCTGCTGGGGGACGGCGTCGAGGGCCACCCGCTCGGCCTGGAGGCGGTTGAAGTACCGGGACACGGCGTCGGTGTCACCCGCCCGGTGCGCCGACAGGAGGTCCAGTGCGGTGAGTCCGGCGGTGCCGTACGCGCCGAGCTTGTCCAGCCAGGCCGAACTCTCCTTCAGGAAACCGGGGTTGGCGAGGTGGGCGCGCAACTGGGCCGGGGTCGCGGCCATGGCGGTGAAGTAGGCGCGCAAGGACTTCGTGTCGCCGGTCTCACGGAAATCGGCGATGAGCCCGGCCAGGGTCGGGGACTCGGTGGTG
Source organism: Streptomyces sp. (assembly GCA_036569285.1). Classification (GTDB taxonomy): domain Bacteria; phylum Actinomycetota; class Actinomycetes; order Streptomycetales; family Streptomycetaceae; genus Streptomyces. The sequence goes on along the minus strand of DATCQX010000158.1, from coordinate 1,389 downwards.
TTCAGGGCGGAGGAGTAGCTGTTCTCCGCGAAGATCAGCAGCCAGGGCTCCGCTTCCGGGCCCGCCAGGTCGCGGACGGAGGCGAGGAACGCCTTGCGGGGGTCGTAGGCGTGCGGGTTCCAGAGGTAGGCGGCCGAGGTGAACAGAGCCAGTTTGCTGGCCTCGGCCTGGACCATCGGGTTGGCGGTGACACCGGTGGCGGCGGTCGCCACACCGGGTTCGCGGCCGTTGTAGGGGCCGAGGAGGAGCCGGTTCGTGACGTAGTCGTTCACCGGGTAGTTGTCCCAGATCAGGACCGGGTGGCCGTACACCTCGCGGGCCCGCTCGGTCTGGGCGGTGGTGATGACCGCGGGGATCGTGGCGGTGCCGGTCCACTCGACGACGACGTCCTTGCCGAGGTGCTCGCGCAGCGCCGTCTTGTACGGGCTGTCGGCGAGGTCGCTGTACTCGGTGGGCACCATCTCCAGCGGGCCGAGCCCCGGCCGGTTCTCGGCGAACGCCGCCCACGCCTCGTTCAGCAGGTACGACTGGGCGGTTCCGGCGGCGGCCCCGCCCGTGCCGAACCTCGCTTCGTCGGCGGGGCAGTTCCACTTCGTGTAGCTGATGTCGTCCAGCGGGATCGCGAAGGACCGGACGCCGATGTCGTACAGCGAGGCGAACTTCTTCACCAGGGCGGCGATGTCGCCGGCCGAGGAGTAGCAGACCGACAGGCCGGGGGAGAGGGCGTAGGTGAAGCGGACGTGGTTGCCGGCGGCCCGGTCGGCGAGTTCCTTGAGCTGCGCGAGGGCGGCGGGCGGGTACTCGTCGCGCCAGCGCGCCCTCAAGTAGGCGTCGTTCTTGGGGGAGTAGACGTACACGTTCTGCTTCGTGCGGCCGTAGAAGTCGAGTTGGGCCAGACGGTCGGCGTGCGACCAGGGTGTGCCGTAGAAGCCCTCGATGGCGCCCCGGAGTCCGGCGGCCGGCCAGTCGCGGACGGTGACGTCGGGCAGGCGGCGGCCGGTGAGGAGCTGGCGGAGGGTCTGGGCGGCGTAGAACGTGCCCGCGGTGCCCGCCCCGGCCAGGGCGAGGGTGCCGCGGCCCGAGGCGAGGACGTAGCCCTCGGCGGGCAGCCCGGTGGGGGAGGGGGCGTGCAGGCGGCGCAGGGCGCGGGCCGTGTCGGGGTTCTCGGCGGGGCCGCCGAGGTACACCGTGAGCGCGGCGGGCGGCGGCGGGGTGCCCGCCGGGACGGTGACGAAGCGGTCGGCGCCGGCCTTGCGCAGGACCGTCTCCACGAGGCGGCGGGCGGCGGGGTCGGTGTGCTCGCCGACGACCTCGACGACCCGGGAGGGGACGGCGCGGGCGGCCCGGCCCGGCGTGAGGTTCTGCGGGGTCGGCCACACCTGGGGGAGC
>DATCQX010000157.1:0-14306 GCA_036569285.1 Streptomyces sp. | reverse complement strand
TCGGCGACGTGCTCCAGCGCCTCGGCGATCATGTCGGGCACCTGGTGGAGCCAGTCGACCGCGCGGACGTTGCGCCGGGTGGCCTCCAGGGCGCGGCGCAGGCTCTCGGAGTACTGGACGGTGCGGTAGCGGGCCTGTTCGGCGGCGAGCTGGGCGTCGGCGAGCCGGCCGCGCCGGACGAGGACCTCCAGTTTGACCTCGGCGGCGATCTGGGCGCTGGTGACGTCCGTGTCGAGGGCGCCGACGAGGACGTTGACCGCCTCGTCCGTGGTGCGGAGGTAGACCGCGCCGTCGTAGCCGGGGACCTCCTCGACGAGCTTGAAGTCGTAGTCCCGGCGGACGTAGCTGCCGTCCGTCGTGAAGGTGCCGTACACCGCCCGGAAGCCGCGGTCGACGCTGCCGACGTTGATCAGGTTCTCCAGGACCCAGCGGGCCACGCGTTCGTGCTCGGCGGCGGGGCGCTCGGGGGCCTGGGCGGCGATGCGGGGCAGGAGGCGGGCGACGACGTGGTCGTGGTCGGCGCCGGTGTCGAAGTCCATGTTGAGGGTGACGAGGTCGATCGCCGAGAGGGCGATCTCCGCCATGCCGTAGACCGAGTACTCGCCGGCGAGGTTGGCCTTGCGGGCGTCCAGGTCGTGCAGCGGGGCCGTGCAGGCGAGCGCGCGCAGCCTGCGCGCCAGCCCCTCGTCGGCGGCCGGGCCCGGTGCGGGGCGCGGCGCCGCGCTGAGCTGGGGCGGAACGCGTTCCGTCGATGCAGGCGAAGTCACGGTGCACAGACTAGGTCCTCGGTCTGACAACGACCCAAACGCCGGGGTGCACCGGTGGATCACGGGGCTTTCTAGTGCATGTCGGACACCTGGCGTTCGTACGTCTCTGTCACTCGTTCGCGTGAATCCCGGAGGTACCCGGCGAGCAGCGCCTCCGCCTCGGCGCGGTCGCCCGCCCGCAGGGCCTGGTGGATCTGGTGGTTTCGCGCCAGGTACGGCTCGTGCAGGGCTCGCTGGTCGTCCACGAGGTGGAAGGCGAGGCGGAGTTCGGCGAGGACGCCGCGCATGAGTTCGTCGGTGCGGGCGCTGCCGGCGAGCGCGACGAGGGCGCGGTGGAAGTGGATGTTGGCGGTGCCCAGCGATTTCCAGTCACCTTCGCGCAGTGCCGCCTGCCCGTCGGCGACCGCCCGGGCGAGCGCGTCGAGCGCGAACGGCGGCTCCCCGAGGCCCCGGACGACGGCGCACTCGACCAGCGCGCGCGTGCGGTAGATGTCCTCGACGTCCTCGACGGTCAGGACGCGCACGAAGACGCCCCGGTTGAGTTCGTGGACGAGCAGCCGTTCGTGGGTGAGCAGCCGGAACGCCTCGCGCAGGGTGTTGCGGGAGACGCCGAGGGCGGTGCCGATGCTGTCCTCGGAGAGGCGGGTGCCGGGCAGGAAGTACCCCTCGGCGATCCGGGTGCGGAGGATGTCCGCGACGCGTTCGGCCGTGCTGGTGCGCCCGAGGAGCGCGCGATCGTCCGCCAGTTCCGTCCGGTGTTCCGCGCGCTGCTGCGCCTGCTCCGTCATGCCCGGAATTCAACCGCAGACATCTCAACGAAACAACGTAGGTATTGAAGGATCGTTCAACGATCCTCTACCTTGCTGCCTATCTCGGCCAGACACCGCACGGCTCATTCCCACGCACTCTCCGTCGCTTCTGCGAGGTGCCCCATGAGCACGACCGACACCCACTCCCCCACGACCGGCGCCGACGACAGTCCCCTGAGCTGGCTGCGCGCCCTCGGCCCGCGCGGGCGGCGCGCTTTCGCGGGCGCCTTCGGCGGCTACGCCCTCGACGCGTACGACTACTTCACGCTGCCGCTGAGCATGGTCGCGCTGGCCGCGTACTTCGGCCTGGACAGCGGCTAGACCGGCCTGTTCACCACCGTCACGCTGGTCGTCTCCGCGGTCGGCGGCGCCGTCGCGGGCGTCCTCGCCGACCGCGTCGGCCGCGTCCGCGCGCTGATGATCACCGTCGTCACGTACGCCGTCTTCACCGTCGCCTGCGGCTTCGCGCCCACCTACGAGACCCTGCTGCTCTTCCGCGCCCTCCAGGGCCTCGGTTTCGGCGGCGAGTGGGCCGTCGGCGCGATCCTGGTCGCCGAGTACGCGAGCGACCGGCACCGGGGGCGCACCCTCGGCGCGGTCCAGTCGTCCTGGGCCGTCGGCTGGGGCCTCGCCGCGCTGGTCTACACGCTGGTCTTCACGGTCGCGGACGACGACCTCGCGTGGCGCGTGATGTTCTGGACCGGCGCGCTGCCGGCCGTCCTCGTGCTGTGGATGCGCCGCCGTGTCCAGGACGCGCCGAAGGCGATCGCCGTCCGCGAACAGAACGCCGGGAGGGGCTCGTTCACGGCGATCTTCCGGGGGCCGCTGCTGCGGACGACGCTGTTCGCCGGGCTGCTCTCGACGGGCGTGCAGGGCGGTTACTACACGCTGGCGACCTGGGTGCCGACGTACCTGAAGAACGACCGGGGCCTGTCGGTCGTCGGCACGGGCGGCTATCTGACGTTCCTGATCTCGGGCGCCTTCCTGGGCTACCTGACGGGCGGTTACCTGACCGACCGGCTGGGAAGGCGGCGCAACATCTGGCTGTTCGCGCTGCTGTCGGCGGTGTGCGTCCTCGCCTACACGAACATCCCGCACGGCGCGAACACGCTCCTGCTGGTGCTCGGCTTCCCGCTCGGGTTCTGCATGTCGGCGATCTTCAGCGGCTTCGGCTCCTACCTGGCCGAGCTGTACCCGACCGCCGTCCGCGGCACCGGCCAGGGCTTCACCTACAACACCGGCCGCGCGGTCGGCGCCGTCTTCCCGACCACCGTCGGCTTCCTCGCCGACAGCTGGGGCGTCGGCGGCGCCCTGGTCTTCGGCGCGATCGGCTACGGCATCGCGGCACTGGCCCTCCTGGGCCTGCCGGAGACCAAGGGGAGGACACTGACGTGAAAACGGCTTCCTCGTACGACCGTCCCCTGACGGCCGTCGACCCGCACGCGCACGCGTGGAGCCCGAAAACCGCCCGCGCCCGTATCCGGGAGGGCCTCTCGGGGCCCACGGCCGGCGTGGCGCCGGGCCGCACCCAGGCGAACCTGATCGCCGTCCCCGCCGACTGGGCGTACGACATGCTGCTGTTCTGCCAGCGCAACCCGAAGCCGTGTCCGGTGCTCGACGTGACCGACGCGGGCTCCTGGACGACGCCGCTGGCCGAGGGCGCCGACCTGCGGACCGATCTGCCACGCTATCGGGTGTGGCGGGACGGGGAGCTGGTGGACGAGCCGACGGACGCGCGCGCGTACTGGCGCGACGACCTGGTGTCGTTCCTCATCGGGTGCAGCTTCACGTTCGAGTCGGCGCTGTCGCGGGCGGGTGTCCCGATCCGCCATCTCGAACAGGGCCGCAACGTCCCGATGTACGTCACCGACCGCCTCTGCCGGCCCGCCGGCCGCCTCTCGGGGCCCATGGTGGTGTCCATGCGCCCGGTGCCCGCCCGGCACCTGGAGACGGCCGTACGGGAGACCGGGCTGCTGCCCGCCGTGCACGGCGACCCCGTCCACCTCGGCGACCCGGCGGGGCTCGGGATCGCCGACCTCGGACGGCCCGACTTCGGCGACCCGGTGGACGCCGGGCCCGACGACATCCCGGTGTTCTGGGCCTGCGGCGTCACCCCGCAGGCGGCGGTCATGGCTTCCCGGCCGCCGTTCGCCCTCACGCACGCGCCGGGGCAGATGTTCGTGACCGACGCGCGCGACGAGCAGTACCGCGTGGGCGCCTCGGCCTTCCGGCAGGAGACAGCATGATCCAGGAGACGGCATGATCGATCTGAACGCCGACCTCGGCGAGGGCTTCGGGCGCTGGCGGCTCACCGACGACGAACAGCTCCTCACCGTCGTCACCAGCGCCAACGTGGCCTGTGGCTTCCACGCGGGGGACCCGGTCACCATGCGGCGCGTGTGCGCACTGGCGGCCGAGAAGGGTGTGACGATCGGCGCGCAGGTCTCCTACCGGGACCTCGCCGGGTTCGGACGGCGCGCGATGGACGTGCCGCCCGCCGAACTCGCCGCCGAGGTCGCCTACCAGATCGGCGCCCTGGACGTCTTCGCGCGCGCGGCGGGCGCGCGCGTGGCGTACGTCAAACCGCACGGCGCGCTCTACAACCGGATCGTCCACGACGAGGAGCAGGCCCGCGCGGTCGTCGACGGCGTCCTCCTCGCGGGCACCTTCCCGGTGCTCGGCCTGCCCGGTTCGCGCTTCCTGGAGCTGGCCGAGGAGGCGGGGCTGACCGGTGTCCCGGAGGCGTTCGCGGACCGCGCCTACACCGAGCGGGGGACGCTCGTCCCGCGCGGGCAGGAGGGCGCGGTCGTCCACGACCCCGAGGCGGTCGTCGAGCGCTCCCTCGCTCTCGCCGAATCCGGGCACGTCGTCTCCCACACGGGCGTCTCCGTCGCCGTCCACGCGCGCTCCCTGTGCCTGCACGGCGACACACCGGGCGCGGTGGACCTCGCGCGGCGGGTGCGGCAGCGGCTGGAGGAGGCCGGGGTGCGGGTGGAGGCGTTCGCGTGAGGAGAGCCACGGCCGGGGGGAGAGAGGCGCGCGTGTGCGAGTGGGGGCGCCGGGGCGGGGATGTCCGGAGAAGCGGGGAGGTGAGCCCGTGAGCGCGGACCTCCGTGTCCTCCACGTCGGCGACGACGCGCTCCTCGTCGAGGTGTCCAGCGGTGCCGAGGCCGAGGCTCTGCACGCCGAGCTGAGCCGTCGCCGCGCCTCGGGGGCGCTCACTGTCCGTGAGCTGGTCCCCGCGGCCCGTACGGTCCTCCTGGACGGCCTCACGGACCCCGCCAGGACCGCCGCCGAGCTGAGGGCCGCCGAGATCCCGCCGGTCACCGCCCGGACCGAGGCGGCGGTCGAGATCCCGGTGCGCTACGACGGCCCGGACCTGGCCGAGGTCGCCGCACACTGGGGTGTCACCGCGCGGGAGGTGGCCCGCGTCCACGCGTCCACCGAGTTCCGCGTCGCCTTCTGCGGCTTCGCCCCCGGCTTCGGCTACCTCACCGGCCTGCCCGCGCGCTACGACGTCCCCCGCCGGAGCACCCCCCGGACCGCCGTCCCCGCCGGTTCGGTCGCCCTCGCGGGCCCGTACACCGGCGTGTACCCGCGCTCCTCGCCGGGCGGCTGGCAGCTGATCGGCACGACGGACGCGGTGCTGTGGGACCACACGCGCGTACCCGCGGCCCTGCTGTCGCCGGGCACGCGCGTGCGGTTCGTCCCGGTGGACCCCGTGGACCCGAAGGGCCCGGAAATCTCCGACGCCCCGGTCACCCCGGAGGCCCGTCCGTGACCGACCGCGCCCTGGCCGTCGTCCGCGCCGGCGCCCTCACCACCCTCCAGGACCAGGGCCGCCCCGGCCACGCGCACCTGGGCGTGCCGCACTCCGGCGCGCTGGACCCCGGTACGGCGGCCCTCGTCAACAGGCTCGTCGGCAACCCGCCCTCGGCGGCCGTCCTGGAGACCACCCTGGACGGCTGTGCCCTGCGCCCCCGCTGCCCGGTCACCGTGGCCGTCTCGGGAGCGCCCTGTCCGGTGACCGTGGACGGCCGCCCGGCACCCTGGGGTGCCCCGGTGCACGTCCCAGCGGGCGCCCTCCTGGAGGTGGGCGCGGCCACGGCGGGCCTGCGTTCGTACGTCGCCGTCTCGGGCGGCTTCCTGGTCGAACCGGTCCTCGGCAGCCGCTCCACGGACCTCCTGTCGGGCCTCGGCCCGGCCCCCCTGGCGAACGGCACCGTCCTCCCCCTCGGCAGCCCGTCGCCCCCCTCCGCGCGCGTGGACACGGCCCCCCGGCAGGCGCCGCCCGCCGAACTGGTCCTGCGCGTCACTCCGGGCCCCCGCGCCGACTGGTTCACCCCCGAGGCCCTGCGCACGTTCACCACGCGCGCGTACCGCGTCTCCCCGGCCAGCAACCGCATCGGCCTGCGCACCGAGGGGCCCGTGCTGGAGCGGGCCCGGACCGGTGAACTCCCCAGCGAGGGCATGGTCCTGGGCGCCGTCCAGGTCCCGCCGGACGGGCATCCCGTCGTGTTCCTCGCCGATCACCCGACGACCGGGGGGTATCCGGTCATCGCGGTCGTCCGCGCGGGCGATCTCGCGGCGGCCGCGCAGGCGGTGCCGGGGATCCCGGTGCGGTTCGTGGGGGTGCGGTGGAGGTGAGGGTCGGGTGCGCCGCGCTCGAACGCTCACGGGAGGGGAAGGCGTTGCCGTGGTGAACGCACGCGCGCGCTGGTGGGCCGCGCAGGGCGGTCGTGAACGCATACGCGCAGGCGCGCCGCAGGGTCGGCGCACGGCCGTCGACGGCGGCGGCACGAGCAGCCACACGCACGCACGCCACCCGAACGCCCCCGCCCTCGTAGACACCCGCAACGCGCCGAGCGCTCTCTCACGCCATCTCCCCCCGCCTCTCCCCCACGGACACCGCCCCCAACGCGGCCGACACCGCGGCGGCGGCCCGCAGGTCCAGCCTGGCGCTGGTCCCCCGCGCGCGGTGGCGCAGTTCGTCGGCGGCGAGGGTGAGCAGCTGGGGCAGCAGGTCGGTGCAGCGCCGGGCGACCCACGCGCTGCCCTGAGTCGCCAGCCACCACAGGCTCGCCGAGCGGGTGGGCTCCGGGAACTCCGGTTCCGGGGAGGGGGCCGGGCCGGTCGCCCGCCCGGACTCCGTCAGCAGTGCGTGGAAGCGGGTGGCGAGCTGCCGGTGCCCGCGTTCGCCGGGGTGCAGCCGGTCGGCGCTCCACATCGTCCGGTCGCTGATCCAGGCCCCTTCGGCGGCGTGCAGGTGGACGGCCCCGTGCCGCTCGGACAGCGCGTGGACGACCGTGTTGACAGCCTGTCCGCGCCGGGCGAGCGGCCGGGCGAGCGCCCCGGGGAGGCCGAGCATCTGCCCCGGGTCGGGCAGACAGGCGGTCAGCAGGGTCACGCCCCGGCGCGCGAAGGCGCCGTAGACCGTGTCCAGGCGGGTGGCGACGGCCTGGATGTCGAACGTGCAGCGCAGGGTGTCGTTCACGCCGACGACGACGGAGACGACGTCCGGCCGCAGCGCCAGGGCCGTCGGGAGCTGGCGCTCCACCACGTCCCGGGTCTGCGCCCCGCTCACCGCGAGGTTGGTGAACGTGACCGGCTCCCCGCTGAGCCCGCCCGCCAGCAGCGCCGCCCAGCCCCGCCAGCCCTGACCCACCGGGTCCCCGACGCCCTCCGTGAGCGAGTCCCCGAGGGCGACGAAACGGACGGGGCTCATGCGAGGCTCCGGGAAACGCCGGAACGGGACGGTGCCGTCGCGCCCTCGGTGACGTCACCGACGTCGGAACGGACCAGTGTCGTCGCATCGTCGACGTCAGGACGAGACGGCACCGTCGCGACGTCCATGCCCGCATCAGAACGGAACGGTACCGTCGCATCGTCCCCGCCCGCATCAGAACGGAACGGCACCGTCCCGACCGCCCCCTCGGCGTCGGAACGACCCCGTACCGTCCCCACCCGCACCGGCACCGCCGCATCATGCGCGGCAAGAAACGCGTCCACCGCGGCCCCCCACCCAAAACACTCCGCCCGCGCGCGGGCCTCCCCCCTCCGCTCGCCCTCGCCCCGAGCCAGGAGCGACTCGACGGCGTCCGCGAACGCCTCCCCGCGGTCGGCGGCGACGGCTCCGGCGCCCCCGATCACCTCGGGCAGTGCGGACGAGGCGCTGACGACGACGGGCGTGCCGCAGGCCATGGCCTCCAGGGCGGCGAGTCCGAAGGTCTCGGCGGGTCCCGGGGCGAGGCAGACGTCGGCGGACGCCTGGAGCGCCCCGAGGACGCCCCGGTCGCCGACGTGCCCGAGGAAGGTCACCGGCAGCCCCTGGGCCCGTTGTTCGAGCCGCGCCCGCAGGGGGCCGTCGCCGGCGACGACGAGCCGGGCCCGGACGCCCCGGGAGAGCAGCGCCTCCAGGGCGTCGAGGGCGGTGCCGGGCCGTTTCTCGACGGACAGCCGGGTGCAGGTGACGAGGAGGATCTCGTCGGCGCGCGCGTACCGCTCCCGCAGGGCGGCGTCCCGCAGGGCGGGGTGCCGCTGTTCGAGGTCGACGCCGAGCGGGGCGCGGACGACGTTGCGGGCGCCGATGCGGACGAACTCCCGCTCGGCGAACTCGGTGGTGCACACCACGCGCGCGTACGTGTGCGCGGTGCGGACGTTGAGGGCGTCGGCGGCGCGCCGGGCGGCGCCCTCGGGCAGGCCCCAGGTGCGCAGGACGCCGTCGGCGGTCTCGTGGGAGACCATCACGGCGGGCACGCGCGCGCGGCGTGCCCAGCGGCCGGTCCACCGGAGGGTCGTCCGGTCGGAGACCTCCAGGCGGTCGGGGCCGAGCTCCTCCAGGAGGCGTGCGACGCGGTTCTTGTCGGTGAGGACGCGGTAGCCGCCGGTGCCGGGGACGACCGGCCCGGGCAGGGTGATGACGCGGCCCTGTTCGGTGTCCTGGTCGGTGTAGCGGGGCCCGGGGACGACCAGCACCGGGTCGTGCCCGGCCTCCTTGAACCCCTTCCCCAGCTCGCGCAGAGCGGTGCGCAGGCCGCCGGAGGCGGGGGCGACGAAGTTGGCGAGCCGGACGATCCGCAGCCCTTCACCGTTGCGGACGGCCCTCAGCGCCTCACCGCCGAGCACGACAGGCGCCCTCTTGCGGCCACCCGGCACGCCCTGTGCGTATCCCCTCCCGTTCACGCCGCCACCGCCTGCCGGCGACGCGCGGACAGGACGTCCGCGTAGTGCCCGATGAGCTGGTCCCCGACGGCGGCCCACGTGCGCCCCTCGACCGTCGCGCGCGCGGTGGTCCCGTAGGACGCGCGGCGGGCGGGGTCGGCGGCGAGGGCGGCGACGGCGTCGCGCAGGGCGTCGCGGTCGCCCGCGGGGAAGAGCAGGCCGGTGCGGCCGTCGGCGACCAGGTCGAGCGGGCCGCCGGCGGCGGGCGCGACGACCGGGACACCGCTGGCCATGGCTTCCTGGACGGTCTGGCAGAACGTCTCGAAGGGCCCGGTGTGCGCGAAGACGTCGAGGGAGGCGAAGATCCGGGCGAGTTCGTCGCCGGTGCGGCGGCCGAGGAAGACGGCGCCGGGGAGCTGTTCGGCGAGCGCGGGCCGACTGGGTCCGTCGCCCACGACGACAAGTCTGACGCCGGGCAGTTGGCAGACGCCGGAGAGGAGTTCGATCTGCTTCTCGGGGGCGAGCCTGCCGACGTAGCCGACGATCGTCTCCCCGTCCGGGGCGATCTCGCGGCGTATCGCGTCGTCGCGGAGGCCGGGACGGAACCGTACCGTGTCGACGCCGCGCTGCCAGAGCTTCACGCGGGGCACGCCGTGGGCGGTGAGGTCGTGCAGGGAGGCGCTGGAGGGCGCGAGGGTGAGGTCGGCGGCGGAGTGGACGGAGCGGATGCGGCGCCAGGCGGCGGCCTCTCCGGCGCCCATGTAGGTGCGGGCGTATCCGGCGAGGTCGGTCTGGTAGACGGCGACGGCGGGGACGCCGAACTTGGCGGCGGCGGCCATGCCGCGCACGCCGAGGACGAAGGGGCTGGCCAGGTGGACGACGTCGGGCCGGTGCTCGACGATCGCCGCGGCGAGGCGCCGGCTGGGGAGGGCGACGCGGACCTGGGGGTAGCCGGGGAGCGGGAGGGAGGGGATGTGGACGACGGGGCAGGGCGCCGAGGCGTCCGGCCGGTGTCCCGGCGCGGGGGCCGGGGCGACGACGACGGGGGCGTGACCGCGATCTACGAGGTGCCGGGCGGTCTGGAGCGCGCAGTGGGCCACGCCGTTCACGTCGGGGGGAAAGGATTCGGTCACGATGACGACACGCATACGGGTGTTGTCGCCGCGCCGGACGTGAACGCGTCAAAGTGGATCTTTCCGAACGACGAACGGCGCATGAGCGTTGAGCTGCGCACCCGAGCAGGTCAGACGGTGTCCATGTCCGTCTGACCCGGGGGTCGTCGGCCGTTCACCCGGCGAGCGGAAGGGGGCTTGTTCCGATCACGCCTGGGGGCCTGTTCCGGTCAGGAACGATCACGCGAGGTCGGTCACATGGTGGCCGCGTCGGGGCCGATTCGGCTGCGGACGGCCGTCTGGACCTCCGCCTCCTCGGCGGGGTCGGCGGCGAGCCTGCGCAATCGCTCCACCACGCGCGTGTCACCGGTCTCGGCGTGCCGGGCGGCGACCTCTCTGGTGGTCTCCTCGCAGTCCCAGAGGCATTCGACGGCGAAGCCGGCGGCGAAGGAGGGGTCGGTGGCGGCGAGGGCCTGGGCGCAGTGGCCGCGCAGATGGGAGGAGGCCGTCTCGCGGTAGATGTGCCGCAGGACGGGGGCGGCGCAGACGATGCCGAGGCGTCCGGCGCCGTCGACGAGGGGCCACAGGGAGGGCGCGTCGCAGCCCTCGCCGCGGACGGCCTCGCGCAGGGCGCCGAGGACGAGGTCGCTGTCGCGGGTGGTTCCCCGGCAGGCGAGGACGCGGCCCGCGGCGGCCCCGAGCGCGTCGGGCCGGTGGACCCAGCCGCGCGCGCGGTCGACCGCGGCGACGCTGCGCATCCGCTCGAAGGCGTCGACGGCGGCTTCGACGACGGGGGTCGTGCCGGTGGCGACGGCCTGTTCGACGAGGTCGAGGACGTCGGGGTCGTGGCTGTCGGCGAGATAGCGCAGGGCGGTGCACCGGGCGCCCTCGGTGCCGTCCTGGGCGGCCCGGACGATCTCGGGGCGGTCTTCCGGGCCCGCGACGGCGGCGAGGCAGCGGGCGGCGGGCACATGGAGCGCGGCGCCCCGCTCGACGCCCTGCTGGGCCCATTCGAGGACGGCGGCGACGCTCCAGCCGGGGCGTGGTCCGGTCGGACTCATCTGGCGCTGCCAGCGGTCGAAACAGCCGGTCTCCTGGGCGGCCCGCACGCGCGCCGAGATGTAGTCGCGGGGGTCCTCGGCCCACAGCCGCCAGGGCCGGGGCTCGAAGGCGTCGCGGACGGTCGCGGCGAGTTCGGCCTCGCCCTCGGCGTCGGTGGCGAACCGGGCGAGCACGGGGGCGGCGAGGGCGCGCAGGCTCGCGTCGTCGTCGCGCAGGGCGAGTTCGTCGAGGGCCCAGGCCCAGTTGGTGCCCGAGGTGGCGTACCGGCGCAGCAGCCACAGGGCGTCGCGCCTGCCGTAGGAGGCGAGGTGGCCGAGGACCGCGAGGGCGAGGCCCGTGCGGGACTCCTCGGTGTCGAAGGCGTCCTCGGCGTCGAAGAGATGCGCCTCGATGTCGTCCAGCTCGCCGTTCAGGTCGAGATAGAGACGGGCGTAGTACAGGGAGCGGTTCTCCACCTGCCAGTCGTGGCGGGGATCGCGCAGCACACAGTGGTTCAGGGCCGCGAGCGCTTCGGCTCGCGGTGCGGTGAGCGCGTGCAGCGTGCCGTCGCCGCGGCCCCTCTGGAGGAGGCCGAGCAGGGTTCCGCTGGGCGCTATGACCGGATCGAACATGGGAAACAGCCTCACATCAAGCGTCGACGCAACCGGGGATCGTGCACTACCTGGCCGCGTGACAACACGTCGGGGCGCCCGCCGTCTCTTGCTTGCTGTAGACCATCTTCCTCTGCCTCTCGTCGGTGGCCCATGCGGGCCGCATCACGGCCCACGCGGTGCGGCAACACCTGCCCAGCCATCATGTCCGTGAATCACGACGTCATGATGACCCGGCCGTTCTGCCTGCCGCGACCGAAATATCCGGCGGCTCGGTACCGCCTCCCCCGTTGCGGTCGATTTACCTGTCGACAATCTGTTTATCACCTGGTGAACACGGCCCCGGAGGGCCGTTGTTCACCCTGCGCCGAACAGCTCCAGGAGCTCTGTCCGGCCGAACATCCGCGCGGTGTCGACGGCCGAGGGGGTGCCCTCGGCAGGGTCGGCGCCGGCCGCCAGGAGGATCCGGGCGACCTCCGTCTCCCCCTTGAAGGCGGCCCCGGCGAGCGGGGTCTGGCCCCGGTCGTTGACGTCGCCCGCCGGGGCCCCTCGGTCGAGGAGTGCCCGGACGGCGTCGGCGTGGCCGTGGTAGGCGGCGAGCATCACGAGGGAGTCGCCGCGGTCGTTGGTGAGGTTGGCCGGAACGCCCGCGTCCACGTACGCGACGAGCGCTTCGGTCCGCCCCTGCCGGGCCAGATCGAAGATCTTGGTCGCCAGCTCCACGACCTCGGGGTCGGGGGCTTCAGCCATCGGTTCGGACCGCCTCTCGGACGCCGGCGCTGTGCCGTACGGGTGAATCGACAGGGTACTGGCTCGTCACGCACATGGGCGGCACCCCCTGCGGCAAAGATCACGAACAGTCCCGTTCACGGAGATCCTCCCCCGCCGACAGTGCAAGCGGAGTTCCGCCGAACGGGGGAAATCCGGCAAAATTCACCCTTTCGCACCTTTTATCGTATAGATACATCCTGTGAGGCTGGAAGTACTCATGGTGACTGTCCCCTCTAGCCAGGAGAACTCAAATGATCCTGTCCATGTCAGGCGTGGTCCTGCTCGGCATCATCGTCTTCCTCTTCTTCAAGAAGGACGGACTGAAGGCGTCCCACGCGCTGGTGGCCGCTCTCTTCGGGTTCTACATGGCCAGCACGGCCATCGCCCCGAGCATCAAGGCCGGCGGCGAGAGCCTGGCGAGCCTGCTCGGCGGCATCAAGTTCTGACCCCACGTCCCGCACGCACCTCCAGGAGACACGAGTGGCACGGCGCCCTCTCCCCCGCATTCTGAAGCCAGGCAGCGCGCAGCTCGCCCGGAGCCGGGAGCTGGCCCGGACGGCGGCCGACAGCGCCACCGACGTCCTCCACCCGCTGATCACGATCTCCCGCGGGCTGCGCCGGCTGGCCTCGGCCGGACGGCGCAGATGGACCGAGACCCCCAAGGACAAGCGCGGGCCGCTGCTGTTCCTGGTGGCCTCGGTGGTCCTGGTGGTGGCGCTCGTGCCGTACGGGCCGCTGCTGGCCGTCGTCGCGCTGATGGCGGCGGCGGCCTGGCAGGGCCGGGACCGCACCCCACCGGCCCCGGAAGGCCCCGACGAGGCCCAGACGACCCGCCTCGGCTCGCTCTACGAGGCCCTCGTCCCCTACTTCTCGACCGCCGAGGACCCCTCCCCCCTGTACGCCCACGGCGGCGACTGGGAGAAGGCGTTCCCGGCGTACGACTTCGACGACGCCGGCCGCGTGGCCCGGCTGCGCGTCCGCTACCCGGCGTACTTCCCGGACGGCGAACCGGAGGCACGCGCACGCGTGGAGCAACTCCTCGCCGCCAAGGCCGGCCGGGGCCGCGAGTACCTCTTCACCTGGGACGAGGAGGGCAACGAACTCACCGTCGACGTCCTCGCCCCGCTCCCCACCGACATCGCCGCCCAGCGTTTCGTCACCGCCCCCGGCGAGACGGTCCTCGGTTTCACCGACCCCACCCACACCCAGCGCACGCTCCCCCTCACCCACGGCGAGGAGCCGCGCGACGTCCCGCCGGTCGTCTGGCGCACCGGCATCCGCTCCACCGAGCCGCACCTCCTGGCCGTCGGCCAGCCCGGCACCGGCACCTCCACCTTCCTGCGCTCGATCGCCCTCCAGGCCCTCCAGTACGGCGACGTCCTCGTCGTGGACGGCGGCGCCACCGGCGAGTACGCGTGCCTGACCGGCCGGGACGGCGTCCTGGGCGTCGAGGTCGGACTCGCGGGGGCGCTGACGGCGCTGGAATGGGCGGCGCAGGAGACGGAACGGCGGCTGATCGCCGCGAACCGCGCCCGGCAGGCGGGCCACCCCCCGCCCGAGGACACCAGGCGCCCCCTGTGGATCCTCCTGGACCGCCCGACCGCCTTCACCCACCTGGCGGCCTCCGACGGTCAGAAGGACCCCCAGAGCCACCTCCAGACGCCTCTGAGGCACGGCCGCGCCGCCCAGGTGACGGTCGTCGTCACGGAGCAGTTCGACGCGCTGGACGCCCTCGGCGACGCCGTACGGCAGCACACCCGCGCGCGCGTGGTGCTCGGCCCGGCCACCCCCCACCAGCTGGCGGCCGTCCTCGGCACACCTCCGCACACCACCCCCGTCGACCACATGCCCCCGGGCCGCGGCTACGCCCGCCTCGGCACCGGCCCCGTCCTGCGCCTCCAGGTCCCGGCGACCCCGGACCCGTACGACGACGCCACCAGCGACGCCGACCGGCAAGCGGTCCTCGACCTCCTGCCGCCGCGCAGCGCACCGGCCGACGAGGACACGGTGTCGGTGCGGACGGTCTCCGTGGAG
>DATCQX010000156.1:0-6346 GCA_036569285.1 Streptomyces sp. | reverse complement strand
CTCCCGCCCACCGCTACGGGGTGATCGCCGGACACGCCTCGACGTTCGACCCGCCGCCCGGCAGCGGCCGTCCGCCCAACCTGACCCGCGCGATCCGCCTCGCCCTCGACGACGCCGGAGTCCGGCCCGCCCAGGTGGACGTCGTGTTCGCGGACGGCGCCGGGGTCCCCGAACGCGACCGCAGCGAGGCGGCGAGCATCGCGGAGGTGTTCGGGCCGGGGAACGTCCCGGTCACCGTGCCCAAGGCGGGCGTCGGACGGCTCCTCGCGGGCGCCGGTCCGCTGGACGTCGTCACCGCGCTGCTGAGCATGCGGGACGGCGTGATCCCGCCGACGCCGCACTCCCGCGAGATCCCCGACGAGTACGCCCTCGACATGGTGACGGAACCACGGGAGACGAAGGTCGACGTCGCTCTCGTGATCGCCCGTGGGCGAGGTGGTTTCAATTCGGCCGTCGTGATCAGGCGATGACCCGCTCGGAACGCACGCGGAAAACTTCCCGGGAAAGGGACCGAAATGAGCCAAGGAACTGATGTCAGCTATCTGAAAGAACTGCACAGCGATTCACCGCTGAGCACCATGATCGAGCTGCACAGCGGCGTCCGGATCACGTACATGCTCCAGGCGGTCGCGGAACTCGGAATCGCCGACCAGCTCGCCGCGGGACCGCTCTCGGTGGAGGAGCTCGCGGAGCGGACGGAGAGCAACGCGGACGCCCTCTACCGGGTGCTTCGCGCGCTCGCCGGGAAAGGGATCTTCACCGAGATCACCCGCCGCTCCTTCGCGCTGACCTCGCTGGCGGAGGTGCTGCGCTCCGACCACCCGAACTCGCTGTGCGACGCCTTCAAAATGCACGGGCAGAAATTCATGCACGACGCCTACGCCGAGATAGGTCACACCATTCGGACGGGCCAGCCCGCTTTCGAGCACGTGAACGGCGTCCCGCTGTTTCAGTATGTTTCTCAACGTCCTGAGCTGCAAGAGCTGTTCGGTAAATCCATGGGAAAGGCGAACAAGCAGATCCAGCTCGCCGCCGTCGAGTCCTACGACCTCACCGGAGTGAAGACCCTGGTCGCCGTCGGCGGCGCGCAGGGGCAGGTTCTCGCGGAGATTCTCAACCGGTATCCCGGAATGCGCGGAATCTATGTCGACCGGCCCCACATGGCGCCGGCGGCGGAAGGCGTCCTGCGCGCGGCCGGGCAGTTCGACTCGGTCGAGATGGTCATCGGGGACTACATGCGGTCGGTGCCGTCCGGCGGTGACGTCTACCTGGTCTCCCACGTCCTCCAGCAGATGGACGACGCCGACACGGTCGCCCTGCTGAAGAACATCCGCCAGGTCATGGCCGAGGACAGCCGGGTGCTGATCGTCAACGCGCTGATCCCCGAGGGCGACGTCCCGCACCCGACGAAGATCCTCGACAGCACCATGCTCGTCCTGGGCCGCAACCGGGACCGCACCGAGGCGGAGTTCGCGCAGGTCCTGACGGAGGCGGGGCTCAGGCTCGCCGAGACGTACGGCAGGGCGCTGCCGTCGAGCGTGATCGTCGCGACACCTGGAGGGGCCGACCATGCCTGAGAACCCTGAGAACGGGGAAACCGTGCTGAGCCGGATGTGGGACTTCCACAGCGGCCTGCGCATGGGCTTCATGCTCTCCGCCATCGCGGAGATCGGCATCGCCGACGAGCTGGTGGAAGGCCCCCTCTCCGCCGACGAACTGGCGCAGCGCACGGGGAACGACGCGGACGGCCTCTACCGGGTCCTCAGGGCCATGGCGAGCAAGGGCGTCTTCACCGAGACCTCGCACCGCGTCTTCGGCCTGACGCCGCTCGCGGAGATCCTCCGGTCCGACACCGACAACTCCCTGCGGGACGTGTTCCGCCTCCAGGGCAAGCACTTCATGCGCAACGCCTACGCGGAGATCGGCTACTCCATCCGCACCGGCAAGCCCGCCTTCGACCACGTCAACGGCGAGGAACTGTTCACCTACCTCGCCCGGCACCCCGAGATGAACGAACTCTTCAGCGGGGCCATGGGAAACGCGGCCGGGCAGACACAGCAGTCCGCCGTCGAGGCGTACGACCTCACGGGGGTGCGCAAACTGGTCGACGTCGGCGGGGCCCACGGCCACCTCCTCGCCTCGATCCTCTCCCGGTACCCCAAGATGCGGGGCGTGGTGTTCGACCAGCCCCACGTGGCGCCCGGCGCGGAACGCGTGCTGGCCGAGGCGGGCGTCCTCGACCGCGCCGAACTCGTCGGCGGCAGCTACCTCGAATCGGTGCCGGCCGGCGGTGACGCCTACGTCATCTCCCACGTGCTGCACCAGCTGTCCGACCGCGACGCGATCACCGTCCTGACGAACATCCGCCGCGTGATGGACCCGGAGGGCCGGGTGCTGGTGATCGACCCGCTCATCCCCGAGGGGGACGTACCGCACCCCGGGAAGTTCATGGACATCACCATGATGGCGCTGAGCGAGGGCCGCGACCGCACGGAGGCCGAGTTCGCCGAGGTCTTCGCCAAGGCCGGCCTGCGGCTGACCGAGACGGTCGGCCTGAACTCGGCGTCGAGCGTGGTCGTCGCCGTCCCCGCATGACACACAGTCACGAACGACCGAGGTGACCATGAGCGCACCGATGAACTACGACGACCTGCGGTCGATCCTCGTCGAGGCCGCCGGAGAGGCGGAGGGGGTGGACCTGGAGAGCCAGGAGATCATCGACACCGATCTCTACCTCCTCGGCTACGACTCCCTCGCCCTCATGGAGATGGGCGCCCGCATCCAGCAGCGGTTCGGCGTCGACATCCCCGACGAGGAAGTCACCGAACTCCGCACCTTCCGCACCATCCTGAACCGGGTCAACTCCGCGGACCCGGCGAGGCAGTCATGAGCGCCCAGGAGATCCACGCCCGCCACGAGACGGAGATCGACGCACCCCCGTCCACCGTGTACGACCTGATCACGGACGTCGCGCTGTGGCCGGTGATCTTCCGCCCCACCGTCCACACCCGGGTGCTGGAGCGCACGGCGCAGGGCGACCGGTTCGAGATCTGGGCGACCATCTCCGGCGGCCGGGTCAACACCTGGCGCTCGCGCCGCGCGTTCGACCCCGCCGAGCGGCGGGTCGCGTTCCGGCAGGACCACGACAACCCCCTGTTCGGCCTCATGGGCGGCGGCTGGACCTGCGCCCCGCTGCCCGGGGGCCGCACCCGGGTGACCCTCGAACACCGCTTCACACCCCCTCCGGACCAGGTCGACGCCCGCCAGAGGATCGCTCGGGAACTGGACGCCAACGGCGCCGCCGAACTGGAGGCGCTGAGGGTCGTCTCCACCCTGCCCGGCGGACTCGAACCGTGGTGCCTGACGTTCACGGAGTCGATCGAGCTGACAGGCCCCGCGCAGGCGGCTCGCGACTTCGTGTGGGACGCCGGAAAGTGGCCCGAACGGCTGCCGCACGTCGCCGGCCTCGACCTGGCCGAACAGCCGGGCGGCATCCAGGACATGACGATGCGCACCAGCGCCCCGGACGGCACCGTCCACACCACGCGCTCCCTGCGGGTGCCGCTGCCCGACGGGACGATCGTCTACAAGCAGACCCGCCCGCCCCGGGTGCTCCTCGGGCACAGCGGCCGGTGGGAGTTCCGGTCCGGCACGCTCAGCTCCACGCACACCGTCCTCCTCGACCCGGCCGGGGTGGCTGAGGTGTACGGCCCGGACGTCCCGGCGCGGGAGGCGGCGCAGCGGGTGCGCGCGGCGCTGGCCGCCAACAGCCGGACGACGATGGAGCACGCCGACCGCTGGTCCGCGTCGGTCGGTGCGCGGTGAGCACCGCGCTGCGGGCCCCGCTCGGCCGGCTGAGCGAACTGGCCGACGGGATCCACGCGTTCCTCCAGCCGCCCGGCGGCTGGTGCCTCAGCAACGCCGGTGTCATCGCCGGGCCCGGCGGTCTCGTCCTGGTCGACACGGCCGCGACCAGGACCCGCGCCGAGGCGCTGCGGACGGCGGCCGAGGGGCTCGGCCGGGGGCCGGTGCGGACGGTCGTCAACACCCACAGCCACGGCGACCACGTCTTCGGCAACTGCGTCTTCGCGCCGCCCGCCACGGTCGTCGGCCACGAACTGACCGGCCCCGAGATGGAGACGGTCGGCATGGGGCTGCAGAACCTGTGGCCGGACGTCGACTGGGGCGAGCTGACCCTCAGGCCGCCCACCGTCACGTTCGGGAGGAGTCTGACGCTGCTCGTCGGGGAACGCGCGGTCGAACTGCACCACGTCGGCCCCGCGCACAGCACCAACGACGTCGTCGTCTGGATCCCCGACGCGCGGATCCTGTTCGCCGGTGACGTGGCGCTGCCCGGCTGCACGCCGTTCACCCTGATGGGGTCCGTGCGGGGCTCCCTCTCCGCGCTGGAGCGGCTGCGCGGCTTCGGCGCGCGGACCGTCGTCGGCGGGCACGGCGAGGTCAGCGGGCCCGAGGTGTTCGACGCGATGGAGAACTACCTGCGGTGGATCCTCGACCTCGCCGAGGACGGGGTCGCCGCCGGACGCACCCCGCTGGAGACCGCCCGTGAACACGGCACCGGCGAGTTCGGCGGGCTGCTCGACCCCGAGCGGCTGGTCGGGAACCTGCACCGGGCCTACTCGGAGATCCGGCGGCCCGGACTGCCGCTGGGCACGGAGCTGGACGTCCCGGCGGTCTTCAGCGAGATGGTCGAGTTCAACGACGGACGCTTGCCGACATGCCTGGCCTAGCCGGGCTTTCGAGGAGGGCAGATGACGCCGCCGACCGAAGCGGTCTCCCCCGACATCTTCTACGAGTTGAGGAGGTTCTACCTGGACCAGCTCGACGCCCGTGACCGCGGCCTGACCGAGGAGTGGCTCGCGGTGTTCGACGACGACGCGACGATCACCACGAAGGTCCTCGGCGACGGCTCACCGGTCCCGAAGTCCGCCTTCGAGCCCGCCGTCTGGAAGCTGGACGCCTCCTTCCACGAGAAGGGCATCCAGCGCCGCCACTGCGTGCAGGGGTTCACCTTCACCCGGCAGGGCGACCTGTTCGTCTCCCGGTTCTACGGCCTGTTCCTCGTCGTCGACGCCGAACGCGGCTCCTGCCTGCAGTCCGCCGCGTTCATCTCCGACGTCCTGCGCCGGCACGGCACCACCTGGCGGGTCATCGCCCGCGAGATTGAACGGGACGACCTCGGCCGTCTCGCACCGGTACCCAGCGTGTCCCTAGGGTGAGAGAAGGAGTCATGGAACAGACGATCGTGCCGGCCGAAGTGTGCGCCCTCATCGACCAGTTCTACGCCATGCAGATGCAGGCCCTCGACGACGGCGACATCGACACGTGGGTGGATACCTTCACCGACGACGGTGTCTTCACCTCCAACGGTTTGCCGGACCCCGTCGAGGGCAGGAGCGCGTTGACGGCGCTCGGCAGCGACGCCGTGGCACGCCTCGACGCCAAGGGCGCCATCCGACGGCACTTCGTGTTCAACGTCATCGTGGAACCGGCGCCGGACGGGGTCTGGCGGACGACGTGCTACGTCCCGGTCTTCGACACCGTCGACGGTGTGACGACCCTGACCACCAGCACCGTCATGCGGGACGAACTCGTCGGCCTCGACACCGGCCCGCGGGTGAGGCACCGCACTGTCACCCGTGACGACCTCTTGGCGAAAGCGGGACGGGGGAGTGGCACATGACGTCCGCACAGACACTGACCGGCGTCGCGCTCACCCCCGGCGACCCCGGCTACGCCGAGGCGTGCGGCGGCGTCCAGACCACCTACCCGCACCGGCCGTCCGTCGTCGTGCGGGCCGCCGGCGCCGCCGACGTGCGGCTCGCGGTCCGGCGCGCCGCCGAACTCGGCCTCACGGTCGCCGTCCAGGCCACCGGCCACGGCCTGAACGTCCCCTCCGACGGCGGCATGCTGATCGACACCTCGCGGATGGCGGACGTCCGCGTCGACCCGGTGGCGCGGACGGCGTGGGCGGCGGCCGGCACCCGCTGGGAGCGGGTCGTCGAGGCCGCCGGTCAGCACGGGCTGGCGCCGCTGAGCGGGTCCTCGCCGGACGTCGGCGTCGTCGGGTACACGCTCAGCGGCGGACTCGGCCTCGTGAGCCGCAGCTTCGGGTACGCGGCCGACCACGTGCGCCGGGTCGAACTGGTCACCGCGGACGGCGAGATGCGGACGGCCGTGCCCGGCGACGACCTGTTCTGGGCCGTGCGCGGCGGCGGAGGCAACTTCGGCGTGGTGACCGGCATCGAGTTCGCGCTCTTCCCGGTCGACCGGTTCTACGGCGGCGGCATGTACTTCGACACCCCCCTGCTGCCGGCCGTCCTCA
>DATCQX010000155.1:0-24440 GCA_036569285.1 Streptomyces sp. | reverse complement strand
AGGTCGACGCTGTAGCCCTCGGCGGTGAGGCCGGTGTGCAGGGTGTGGGCGAGGTCCACCTCGTCCTCGACGACCAGGATGCGCATGCGGTGCAGCTTCGCACAGCGCCGGGCGGACTTCCTGATCGTCCGGTCAGGTTGGATCAGGATCTGATCAACGGGGTCCGGGCACGCTGGCGGAACTTTTCCCGCCGCCGCTGAAAGGCCCTGCCGCTGATGTCCGTTGACGAACGCACTCCCGCGACGGTTCTCGCGCCCGCCCGTCTGCGACCGCCGGGCCCGGGCAGAGCCGTCGTCCTCCTCGCGCCCATGCTGCTGGCGCTCGCTCTGGGGCTGTGGGGGATCCGCAGGGAGAACACCCTGTGGTGGGACGAGGCCGTCACCTACGAGGTCGCGCACCGCGACCTCTCGCAGATATGGCTGACCGCGCAGCACGCCGACCTGGTGCACAGCCTCCACTACGCCGTGATGCACGTGCTCTTCGGTGTCTTCGGCGACGGGCTGGTGACGTTGCGGCTGCCGTCGGTGCTGGCGACGGCCGCGGCGGCGGGCGGGGTCGGGCTGCTGGGGCTGCGGCTGGCGGGGCCGCGTGCCGGGCTGCCGGCGGGGCTGGTGTTCGCGCTCCTCCCCCAGGTGCAGAGGTACGCGCAGGAGGGCCGCTCGTACGCGATGGTCTGCGCGCTGGTCGCGTGGGCCACGTACGCGCTCGTGACCGGCGTCTCCCGGCGCGACCGGTGGCCGTGGGCGGTGTACGGCTGCGTGATGCTGCCCGCCTGTCTGCTCCACGAGTTCGCGGTCCTCGCCCTGCTCGCGCACGGCGTCACGCTGGCCGTGTGGCGTGTTCCCCGGCCGGTGCTGAGGGCGTGGGGTGTGGCGGCCGGGGGTGTGGTGGCCGGGGTGGCGCCGCTGGCGGTCGCCAGTGCGGGGCAGTCGGGGCAGGTGGCCTGGATCGACGGGCCCGTGCGGCTCACCTACCTGCTGGTCATCGTGGTGATCGGCGTGGCGTGTGCCTTCGGGGTCAAGGTGCCCGTCCGGCTCGTCGCCCTGGCTGTGCCGCTTCTCGTGCTGCCGGGGGTCTTGCTGCTGACCGCCTCACTGGTCAAGCCCCTGTTCGTCGACCGGTACGTGCTCTACAGCAACATCGGGATCGCCCTGCTGCTGGGCGCCTGGATGGACCTCCTCCAGCGGCGGTGGCCGTCCGGGCGCCTCGCCTGGATCGCTGCGGTCGTGATCCTGGCCATGCTCGTGCCGCCGAGCCTGTCGCTGCGCACGCCCCAGAGCCGCACCACCGACGCCACCGCCATCGGTGCCGCCGTCCGCGCGGCGGCCCGTCCCGGCGACGGTCTGCTGTACCTCGACGGCTCCCACCGGACCTTCACCGCGGCCGATCCCGACGACACCCGTCTCCTGACCGATCTCGCCCTGGCCGAGGACCCCGTCTCGTCGAACACCCTCGCCGGCGTGGAGTTCCCCGCCGGGGACATCCCCGCGCGGATGCTGGAGTTCGACCGGATCGTCGTCGTCCAGGGGACGAGTGCGCGGCCGACGGCCGACCCTCGGTACCGGGCGAAGCGGAACACCCTGCGGCGGTCTTTCCGCGCGCTGGGGACGACGCGGGTCGCCGGGGCGTACGTCACCGTCTACGTCCGCGACCGGTTCACACCCGTACGACCTGCGTCTGAGCCGCGCTGACCTCCTCCGCCGGAACCGGCGGCGGGCGCCGGGCCGTGTCGCTGACCTTGATGAGGACGGCGACCAGGAGCCAGTTGGCGACCATGGACGAGCCGCCCTGGGCGAGGAAGGGCAGGGCCTTGCCGGTGAGGGGGATCAGTCCGGTGACGCCGCCGCACACGACGAACACCTGGAGCACCAGCGCGGTGGCGAGCCCTCCGGCGAGGAGCTTGCCGAACGGGTCGGTGACCGTGACGGCGGTGCGCAGTCCGCGTTCGGCGAGCAGCGTGTAGAGGAGGACGACGACCATGACGCCCGCGAGGCCGAGTTCCTCCCCGACCGTGGTGAGGATGAAGTCGCTGCGCCCGGCGAAGCCGATCAGCTCGGGGTGCCCCTGGCCGAGGCCGGTGCCGAGGAGGCCGCCCGAGCCGAAGCTGAACAGCGCCTGGGCGGCCTGGTCGGAGACGAGGCCCGGTGGCCGCCGGTCGGGTGGCAGGAAGATGTCCATCGGGTGGAGCCAGGCGACGACCCGGCCGTGCACGTGCGGTTCGAAGGAGCCGACGACGAACGCGCCGACGGCGAACATCGCGACGCCGAACACGACCCAGCTGGTGCGCTCGGTGGCGATGTACAGCATGACGACGAACAGCCCGAAGAAGATCAGCGAGGTGCCGAGGTCCCGCTCGAAGACCAGGACGAGCAGGCTGAGCAGCCACACCGCCGCGACCGGGCCGAGCTGCCGTCCGCGCGGGAGGTAGAGGCCCATCACGCGCCGTCCGGCGAGCGCGAGGGCGTCCCGGCGGAGCGTCAGGTACCCGGCGAAGAACACCACGATGACGATCTTCACGAACTCGCCGGGCTGGAAGGACAGCGGCCCGATGAAGATCCACCGCTTGGCGCCGTACACGTCTCCGGGGTAGAAGGCCGGTGCCATCAGCAGGACCAGTCCGACGGCGATCGTGAGGTACGGGTAGCGCTGGAGCCTGCGGTGGTCCTTCAGCAGGCCCACCGCCAGGGCGAACACCGCCACGGCGACGCCGCACCACACCAACTGGCCGGGCGCGGCGGGCGTCGCGTGCTGGTAGTGGGCCCCGTAGGCGAGGTCGAGGCGGTGGATGAGGACGAGTCCGAGTCCGCTGAGCAGGGTGGCCAGCGGCAGGATCAGCGGATCGGCGTGCCGTGCGAACCGGCGTACGGCGAGGTGGCAGGCCAGGGGCAGCGCGGCTGCCGCCGAGCACGTCGTCGCCAGGTCCGGGGGCAGCCGTCCGTCGACGGCGAGGGCCGTCTCCGCGTAGCCGTACCCGCAGATGGCGACGGCGCCGAGGATCAGGAGCAGCTCCAGGTTCCGGTCGCTCAGGCCTCCCAGCCGGCTCGTCATGCCGTCCCCCTTCGTCCGGTCCACCGCCACGCCCCCCGTTCCGGAGCACCTCCAACATAGTCATACACTTGCGCAACATCGCAAATATGCTGGTCGGAGACTGGTAAGAGGAGGGTCCGCGTGGGGGTTCGAGGACGGCGACGGCACTGGGTGTGGGCGGTGGTGGCCGGGGTGAGCGTCGTCCTGGTGCTCGCGGGCTATCTCACCGTCCGGTTCATCCGCTCGACGGCGTCCGACGAGTGCACCGCGCGCGGCACGGACGGCACGACGGCGACCCTCGATCCGGACCAGGCGTCCCACGCCGCGACCATCGCGGCCGTGGCCCACGCGCGCGGCCTGCCGGAACGCGCCGTCACCATCGCCCTGGCGACGGCGATCCAGGAGTCCAAGCTCCGCAACCTGACCTACGGGGACCGCGACTCCCTCGGCCTCTTCCAGCAGCGGCCCTCGCAGGGCTGGGGCACCTCGGCGCAGATCCTCGACCCCGTCCACGCGGCGGGCACGTTCTTCGACGCGCTGGTCAAGGTGCCGGACTACCTCGGCCTGCCGGTCACCGTGGCCGCGCAGCGGGTCCAGCACAGCGGCTATCCGCAGGCGTACGCCCGGCACGAGGGCATGGCCGCGACGCTGGCGGGCGCACTGTCGGGGCGGGAAGGTCCGGCGCTGACCTGCACGGTGGGCGATACGGCGACCACGAAGGCCACGGACGACGTCGCCGCCGCCGTCGAGCGGGAGTTCGGCGGCACACCGGCCCCCCGGACCACCCCCGACGGCGGGCTCACCTACTGGATCCCGGCCGGGCGCACCTCCACGGGCTGGTCGCTCGCCCTGTGGCTGGTGTGCCACGCCACCGAACTCCACATCACGTCCGTGACCTTCGACGGTCGGCGCTGGAGCAGCGCCGACTCCGGTCAGGGGTGGACGCACACGGCACCGGACGCCGGGGACACCAGGACGTTGACGGTGACGCGGTAGCCGATTGCCCACTTGCGCGACCATGCAACTATCGGGGCCGTTTCCGCGTCTCACTGGTGACAGTCCGGGCGACCAGTCGTGCCGCCCTCACCGAGATGAGCGAGAACGAACGTATGCGCAGCCCTGTGACACACGCTCAGGCACCCCCGCGAATACCGGTCCAGGACCGGGCGCGGTCCGTACGGGCCGTCGCGGTGCTCCTGCTGGCCCCGCTGCTCCTGGGATACGGAGTGGACGCGCTGACCGGCGGCGGCCCCGGGTGGGGTGTGGTGGCCGGGGCGACGGCGGGTGCCGTGCTCGCCTTGCTCGCCGGGATACGCGGCCAGGGGCTCGGCCGGGCTCTCGGCTGGGTGGCGCCGCTCCCGGCCCTCGCCGTGGCCGTCGTCACGGCGGGCGCGGTGTGGGCGTCCGACGATCCGCTGACCACGCGCCTGGTGCGGTGGGCCGTGGCGGTGTTCCCGGCGATGGCCTCGGCGGAGTGCGCGGTGCTCGTCGTGGCGCTGGCGGCCGTCGTCCTGCGGGCCCGGATGAACAGGAAGAGCCATGTCTGAGCCCGTACGGCGCAGGGCCCTCTGGCCCGCCCTCCTCCGTGTCGCGACCTGGGCGGCCTCCGCCGCTCTCCTGCTCGGCTGCGGTGCCACCTGGTACGCGTACCGCTCACTGACGCACGGCCTCACCACCTCCGACGCGCTGAACGCCGTCCGCGCCAAGGCGCCCCGGCATCTGGACGACTCGGTCAACCTGCTGCTCATCGGCCTCGACTCGCGCAAGGACATGAACGGCAACGACCTGCCGCACCGGTTCGTGCAGACCGAACTGCACGCCGGGTCCAGCGACATCGGGTACTACAACACCAACACGCTGATCCTCCTGCACATCCCGGCGGACGGCGGGAAGGTGCAGGCGTTCTCGATCCCGCGCGACGACTACGTCCGGACACTGAACGGCGACGGATCCGCGCAGGGGCACTACAAGATCAAGGAGGCGTACGCCAACGCGTACACCACGGCCCACGACAAGTTCGTCCAGCAGGGCGTCAAGGGCGCCGACCTTGAGGCGAAGAGCCGGGAGGCCGGGCGGGAGGCGACGCTCGCCACGGTCCAGCAGTTCACCGGCGTGCCCATCGACCACTTCGCCGAGGTCAACCTCCTCGGGTTCTACGACATCGCCAAGGTCCTCCAGCCCATCACGGTCTGCCTCAAACACCCGGTGAAGGACCGTTACTCGGGTGCCGACTTCCCCGCCGGGGTGCAGCAGCTCGACGCCCGTCAGGCGCTGGCGTTCGTACGGCAGCGGCACGGGCTGGACTCCGGGGACCTGGACCGGACGCGCCGTCAGCAGGCGTTCATCTCCACGGTCACGCACCAGCTGAAGTCCGAGGGCGTGTGGGGCAGCCCGTCCAAGCTCCAGGGGCTGTTCGACGTCGTCAAGAAGGACGTCGTCCTCGACAGCAGCTGGAACGTCCTCGACTTCGCGCAGCAGGCCCCCGATCTCACCGGCGGCAACGTCGTCTTCCACACCCTCCCGATCGAGGGCTTCGGCATCCGCAACCGCGAGGACGTCAACCTCGTGGATCCGGACAAGATCCGGACGATCGTGAGCCAGGCGTTCGGCACGGCCACCGCTCCGTCCCCCGCCCCCTCCGACACGTCCCCGGTCACCGTGGACGTCGTCAACGGCAACGGCAAGCGAGGCCTCGCGTCCGCCGCGCTCTCCTCCCTGACGGCACTGGGCTACACCGCCGGAACGACCGGCAACACCGCGCCCCGGGCCACGACGGCCGTCCGCTACGGCACCGGCGCCGCTCAGGCGGCCCAGCGGATCGCCGGCCGCCTCCACACCGGCACCCCCACCGCCGACCCGGCCGTCCCGGCGGGCCACGTCGTCGTCACCCTCGGCAGCGACTACCCCCGCCCCAGCCAGGCGGCACCGGCACCCACGGCGTCGCCGGACGACTCCGGGCCTGCGGTGAAGGCGGGAGGTGTGCCCTGCGTCGACTGACCGAGGGGGGCTGGCCCTACCTTCGGTCGGCCGGGTAGCCGGATGGTTCGGAGGGCGGTGGTTCGGCGACCGTGGAAGTGTTCCGAGCAACTCTCCTACAGAGAAGGCAAGATCGTGCGCATCGTCACGGCCGCCGCCGTCGCCCTGACCCTCACGGGCGTCGCGGTGCCGACCGCCTCCGCCCACCGGCCGACCACCGACGGAGTCTGGCGGATGGACGGCTACGGCACCGTGCTGTCCCTCCGGAGCGGCACGTTCCAGGAGTACCAGACGACAGCCGTCAGCTGCCTCAAGGGCGACTCCGCGCGGGAGACCGCCCCCGGCACGTACACCACGTCCGACGGCACTGTCCTCACCGTCCGTCTCCGGGGAGGCGGCGACCACGCGTCGCTGGAGGCGGACGGCGCTGTCGGCGCCCGGAGCCTGCGCCGGCTCCCGGCGTTGCCGGACGCCTGCACGCGTCCGGCGCCCGAGGGCCCGCTCGCCGACTTCGACGTCTTCTGGCAGTCCTTCGAGGAGAACTACCCCTTCTTCGCCGCCAAGGGCATCGACTGGCACGCCGTGCGCGACCGGTACCGCCCTCAGGTGCACGCGGACACGACGAGGGACGAGTTGTTCGGCGTCTTCAGCGAGATGATCAAGCCGCTGTACGACGCCCACGTCGCCGTCCAGGACGGTGGCCGCTTCTTCGCGCAGGTCCGCCCCGGCACCGCCGTCCCCACCGAGGAACTGGACGCCCGGGTCAAGAAGTTCATCGTGGCCCGCGACCTCAAGGGCGCCCGCAACCTCCAGGACTTCGCGGACGGACGGATCACCTACGCCGACCTCCCCGGCGGACAGGGCTACCTGCGGATCTCCGGCTTCGCCGGATACGCGGGCGACGACGCCCCCTACTCCGCCCAACTGGCCGAACTGGACATGGCGTTGAACACGGTCCTCGACCGCAGCCGCACCCGGCGCCTGAAGGGCCTGATCATCGACCTCCGCGTCAACGGCGGCGGCTACGACGCCCTCGGCCTCCACATCGCCGCACGCCTCACCGACACCCCCTACCTCGCCTACTCCAAGCGGGCCCGGAACAACCCCACCGACCCCACCCGGCACACCCGCCTCCAGCCCGCCTGCGTCACCCCCGCCCAGGCCCCCCGCTACACCGGCCCGATCGCCCTCCTCACCGGCGGCTCGACCGTCAGCGCGGGCGAGACCTTCACCCAGGCCCTCATCGACCGCCCCGGCAGGACCGTCCGCATCGGGCAGCCCACGCAGGGCGTCTTCTCCGACGTCCTGTCCCGCGAACTCCCCAACGCCATGAAGGCCTGGCTCCCCAACGAGGAGTACCTGACCCGCACGGGCAAGACCTTCGACGGCCCCGGCATTCCCCCGCACCTCACCGAACCGGTCTTTACGAAGGAGGAGTTCGACCAAGGCAAGGACTCGGCCTTCGACAGGGCCGTGACCGTCCTGCGGAGGAGCTGAAGCAACGTCATCTCCAGAGGCCGGCCAGGTGCCTGCGCAGGACTTCCTCCGCTTCCCGCCCGGTCAGGTGGCCCAGGAGTACGTGGCTGGTGAGCCCGTCGGCGAGGGCGAGCAGGGTGCGGGCCTCGGCCTGTGCGTCAAGCCGTCCGTCGGCCTCCGCGACGAGGCGGGCGAGGAGGTCCTGGAGGGCCGCGTAGCTGTCTCTCAGCGGGCGGGCGAGGGCCTCGCTGACGGCGGCCTGGGCGACGAACGCGAGCCAGATCCGTGCCTCGGCGCGATGTTCCGGGCGGAGCAGGGCGATCTCGTCGGCCGCGTGCCCCAGGGCGGTGGCGGCGGCCCGGTCCGGGCTCGCGGCCAGCCGTGCCCGCACGCGTTCGGTGACGCGTGCGCCGACGTGCTCGACGGCGAACAGGAGCATCTCGTCCTTGCTGCGGAAGCAGCGCTGGACGGCGCCCAGGGAGACCTCGGCGCGGACGGCGACGTCGCGCATGCTCACCCCGGCCGGCCCGTGTTCGTCGGCAAGGAGGCAGACGGCCTCGGCGATCCGGCGGCGTCGGCTCTCGTAGTCCACCTGCTTGGGCATGTCCGGCCGTCCTCCCTTTATTTCGATACGATCGTATCGCTTCCAGGCTATGGTTCGGGCTCGCAACACTTCGGGACGAGGCAAGGGAGCACGATGATCAGGCAGGACGCCCTGTGGGCGATGACGGCCGCCGCCCAGGCGGAAGCGGTCCGGGGCGGTGAGATCTCGGCGCTCGAACTGGCCGACAGCCACCTGGAACGCATCGCCGAGGTCAATCCGCGGGTCAACGCGGTCACGCAGGTGATGGCCGAGCGAGCCCGTGAGGCCGCGGTGCGGGTGGACCGGCGGCGGGCGGCGGGCGAGGCACTCGGGCCGCTGGCCGGCGTGCCGTTCACGGTGAAGGAGTCCACCCCTGTCGAAGGGGTGCCGACCACGTTCGGGACGCCGCGTTTCCGCGACCTGGTGGCGTCGGCGGACGCCCCTCCGGTGGCCCGGCTCCGCGCGGCCGGGGCCGTACCGATCGGGCACAGCAACACCCCCACCCTGATCCTGGCCGGGATGCACACCCGCAGTGAGCTGTTCGGTGACACCGTCAACCCGTGGGACCGCAGCCGGACCCCGGGTGGCAGCAGCGGCGGTGACGGGGTGGCCGTCGCCACCGGCATGGCCGCGCTCGGTCTCGGCAACGACTCCGGCGGATCCGTACGGATCCCGGCCTCGTTCTGCGGCGTGGCCGGGCTGAAGCCGACCACCGGACGCTTCCCCGCCGACCACCGGGTCCTCGGCCCCGAGGACCCGGGCCCGGCCTCGCAGATGCTGGTCACCGACGGCCCCCTCGCCCGCACCGTCGCCGACCTGCGGCTGGCGTACGAGGCGCTGGCCGGCACCGACCCGCGCGACCCGCGTGCCGTCCCGGTGCCCCTGTACGGCGAGCCGCTGCCGGGGCCGGTCAAGGTCGCGGTCGTCGCCGATCCCGGAGGTCGCGGCGTCCACCCCGTGGTCCGCGAGGCCGTCGCGGCGGCGGCGGACGCCTTGCGTGACGCCGGGTACGACGTGCGGGAGATCGAGGACGTTCCCCGGACGGCCGAGGCGCTTGAGGCGTACGGCCGGATCACCGTGACCGAGTTCGCGCCGACCTGGCCGGCGGTGCGGACACTGCTCGGTGACGGCGGGGACCGCTACATCCAGATGGCCATGGAGAAGACTCCGCCCGTGAACGCCGCCGAGCTGACGAGGCTGATGGGGACCTGGCTGGGCATCCGCCGTTCCTGGGCGGAGTTCCTCGACGCGTTCCCGCTGCTGCTCGGGCCGGTGTTCACCGAACCGCCCGTCGAGCCGGGCCTGGAGTCACGCGACGCGGCGGGACGGGAACGGGTCGCGGAGGCCATGCGCCTGTGCACGGTGACCAGTTTCGTGGGCGTCCCTTCGGTCGCCGTGCCGACCGGGCTCAGGGACGGACTGCCGTCCGGCGTCCAGGTCGTCGGACGTGCGTTCCGGGAGGATCTGTGTCTGGCCGCCGCGCAGGAGATCGAGGACCGTCTCGGCGTGCTCGCGCCGGTCGACCCGGCCGCGGTGCGGTAGGCGGTGCCGTCTCAGGGCCCGCTCTCCTCGAACGGAGGCTCACCGGAGCGCAGATGCCTGCGCAGCCATTCCTCCGTGTTCCCGACGTGCATCAACGCCGCGGCCTGGCTCAGCAGTACGTCGCGGGCGGCCAGGGCGCGGTAGATCGCCTCGTGTTCCGCGAGCGTGCGGCCTCCGGCCTGGTCGTCGACGAGGCCCCGCCAGATCCGCGCGCGTAGCGTCCGTCCGGAGACGCCCTCCAGGAGGGTCAGGAGGGTCTCGTTGCCGGTGGCGGAGACGACGGCGCGGTGGAAGGCGGCGTCGTGGGCGTTGAGCAGCTCCACGTCGTCGCGGGCGTCGCGCATGGCGTCCAAGTGGCTTTTCACCTCGGCGAGTTGTTCCTCGGTGATCCGGGTGGCGGCGAGTGCGGTGGCGACGGGTTCCAGGAGGCGGCGGACCTCCATGAGGTCGAGGAGGGCGGCCGAGTCTCCCTGGAGGAGTTCCACCGCGCCGCCGAGGCCCTCCAGCAGGAGGCTCGGCTGGAGGCTGGTGACGTAGGTGCCGTCGCCGCGCCGCACTTCCAGGACGCGGGCGACCGCGAGGACCTTGACCGCCTCGCGGGCGAGGTTCCGGGAGAGCCCCAGCTGCGCCGCGAGTTCGGGTTCGGGGGGCAGTTTGGAGCCCGGTGGCAGCGCGCCGGTGGCGATCAGTTCACGGATCCGCGCGATCGCCTTGTCCGTCAGGGACAACCCGAGCCTCCTACCGAGCATGTCAACCAAGCGTGACCTCGATCCTAGTCCCGCCGGACATGACTCCCGGGCTCCATGCCGGCCTCGCGGCCGGGGGCGTTCAGCCGCCGCGCCGTACCCGGGCCGCCCGCCGCGCCTCCGCGAGCTTCGCGGCCTCGCTCCCCGCCCGTCCCTTGCCCTTGCGGGCGGTGCCGCCGCTCTTGGGATCCTTCGAGGTGCCGAGGCCGCGGAAGGGGGCGTTCTGGTTCTTGGGGCGCGGAGTGCCGTCCAGGGGCTTGCCCGAGGGGGACTTCGCGCCGGTGATGCGGGTCAGGGCCGCTTCGCCGGAGCGGACTTTCGTGACGGTGGGGGTGACGTCCGCGTCGGTCATGACCTGGGTCGCCTCGCGGCGCTGGCCGGACAGGACGAGGGTGACGACGGTCCCGGTGCGGCCCGCCCGGGCGGTGCGGCCGGCGCGGTGGAGGTAGTCCTTGGGGTCGGTGGCGGGGTCGACGTTGACGACGAGGTCGAGGTCGTCGACGTGCAGCCCGCGCGCGGCGACGTTCGTCGCGACGAGCGCGGTGACCTCGCCGCTCTTGAACTGGGCGAGGGTACGGGTGCGCTGCGGCTGGGCCTTGCCGCTGTGCAGCGCGGCGGCGGCGACCCCGTGGGCCCTGAGGTGGCTGGTGAGGAGGTCGACGCTGTGCTTGGTGTCGAGGAACAGCAGGACGCGGCCGTCACGGGCGGCGATCTCGGTGGTCACGGCGTACCGGTCGGGGCCGTGCACGACGAGGACGTGGTGCTCGATCCCGGCGACGGCGCTGGAGGACGGGTCGACGGAGTGGACGGCGGGGTCGCGGAGGTAGTCGCGGACGAGCTGGTCGACGTCGCCGTCGAGCGTCGCGGAGAACAGCATGCGCTGCCCGTCGGGCTTCACCTGGTCCAGGATCTCGGTGACCTGCGGCAAAAACCCCATGTCGCACATCTGGTCGGCCTCGTCGAGGACCGTGATCCGCACCCGGCCGAGGCGGCAGCCGCGGCGCTCGATCAGGTCGTGCAGCCGGCCGGGCGTCGCGACGACGACCTCGGCGCCGTCGCGCAGGGCGGCGGCCTGCCGGGCGACGGACACGCCGCCCACCACGGTCGCGAGCCGCAGGCGCAGCGCCTCGGCGTACGGGGTGAGCGCCTCACCGACCTGCTGGGCGAGTTCCCGGGTGGGGACGAGGACGAGGGCCAGCGGCTCCTTGGGCTGCGCGCGGCGTCCGGCGGTGCGGGCGAGGAGGCCCAGGCCGAAGGCGAGCGTCTTGCCGGAGCCGGTGCGGCCCCGGCCCAGGACGTCCCGTCCGGCGAGCGCGTTCGGCAGGGCCGCCGCCTGCACGGGGAACGGGGCCGTCACGCCGTGTTCGCCGAGGACGCGCAGGATCTCGGCGGGCAGGCCCAGTTCAGCGAAGGTCGGTGTGCCGGGACGTACTGGTTCGCTCACAGTGAGCCTTCCTCCGAAGGGACCGTACCGAGGAAGGCGCGGCGGGGATGCAAACCCCCAACGCTAGCACGTCAGGGGTTGGGCAGCCGGGTGAAGCGGTTGTTCGCCCCGTAGCCGACGGCGGGGATGCCGAGGAGGTCGTCGATGCCGGGGAACTGCTCGTCCTGCTGGAACTGCGCGCCGCGCACCGTCGTGTCCTGGGGCGGGCCGGCGTGCATGCCGGTGTGCGCGGAACCCAGTTCCATGAGGTAGCGGCCGGCCGCGACCCCCGGGTCCCTCCGGTCGCGGTCGACGACCTGGGTGGCGTACGTGTTCATGGCGGCGGCACGCTCGAAGAGGGTGGTCGCGGACATCGCGGGGCGGCGGGCGGGGCGGCCGTCCAGTCCCTTGACGCGCAGGCCGTGGGTGCGGGCGTCCTGGAGGACCGTCGCCAGGCCGTTGGCGCCCAGATTCATGTTCGCGTCGTAGCGGGTGACGAACGCCTGGAGTTCGGGGCTCATGACGCCGCTGGCGAGGAACGCGTCGACGTCCCCCTGGTAGCTGTCCTCGCGGATGCTCTCCAGATAGAGGGTGGTGACGCCCGCGGCTTGGATGGCCGCCATGTTCAGGTGCAGGAACTCCCAGGTCCGCGAGCCGGAGTGGGCGCCGCCGATGGCCACGCCGTCGAACTGGGCGAGGAGGGCGTTCAGGTCGCCCATCGCGTCCGGGGTGGCGGCGCCGGTCAGGGCGTTCTCCACGTTCTGGTGGCGCTGCTGCCGGTCGGCGGGGGTCTCCGTGTAGTTGTCGCGTACGGCCCGTGCGTCGAGGCCGAGCTGGGTGTCGCGGGCGTCCTGCTGGTTCCAGTACCCGACCGTCTGCGGGTCGGCGCGGCCGATGCCCTCCAGGACCTCGTTGCGCCCGGCCGCCCAGGGGAGGGTGGGCGTGAGTCTGCGGAGGTTGCCGAGGCTGGCGTGGAGCTGCGGGTCGGTCTCCTGAAGGGTCTGCGGGTCGACGTCGATGTCCACGCGCTCCTTGGCGGCGGCGTTGCGGGTCGCCTGGGGCAGGGTCGCCCACTCGCCCCGCGTCAGCTCGTTCGGTGTGCGCCCGCTGGACCAGGACCGGCGGTGGCCGCGCACCCGCACCGAGGGGCCCGGCGGATTCTGGTGCAGTTCGTCCTCGGTGACGCGCTGGATCACCGGGGCCGTCCGCTGCCTCTGGACGATGCGGGAGACAGCCGCGTTCCCGATGAGGGGCTGGAGGCTCAGCATCGGCGCCGTGGTCGCCGTGCTCCCGGGCGGGGACGGTGGACGGTGTGGTTCCCGCTCGTGTTCCTCGCTGGTGCGCCGCGCCCGCATGCGGTCCCCTCCCTCACCCCGGCTGTGGCCGCCCATGATCCCTCCGGCGCACGCCCGGGGGCAGTGGCCGGACGGGCAGGATCAGGTGCAGAGAGCCTGCCCTCTCCGGTCAGCCGTGTACGTGCAGACCGAACCCGGTGCGCCCGGTGGGCTCCAGACCCTCCTTCAGGTGCAGCGACGGGATCTCGTAGTCGCCGAAGTTCTGGCGCCGGTAGGGGATCGGCTCGGTCTCCTCCAGGGTGAGCAGGCGCTGTCGCCACGCCTTGGCGAGGGCGGGGCGGTCGTCCTCGGTGAGCCGGTCGGCGCGGTACACGACGAACGGCGGGAGGACCTCGATGCCGGGGTGGAAGAGGATGCCGTGCTGGATCGGGAACAGCAGGTCGTCGATGGGGCCGTTGATGCCCCGGGCCGAGTAGTGGGACTCGGGGCCGCCGACGGTCACCGACAGCAGCGCGCGGCGGCCGGTGAGGGTGCCTTCGCCGAAGCGGTCGCCGTAGCGGGTGGCGCTGTGCTCCCCGACGCCGTACGCGAAGTGGTGGGTGAACACGCGGTCCACCCAGCCCTTGAGGATCGCGGGCATGCTGTACCACCACAGCGGGAACTGGAGGATGACCGTGTCCGCCCACAGGAGTTTCTCCTGTTCGGCGACGACGTCCGGGGTGAGGGTCCCGGTGTCGAGGGCGCGGCCGGAGTCGGCCGCGACCCGCAGCGGGGTGGAGGCGGCGGGGCCGTAGTCGGCGGCGTCCACGGTGGCCTTCCAGTTCATGGCGTACAGGTCGCTCACTCGGACCTCGTGCCCGGCGGCCTCCAGGGTGGACACGGCGAGGTCCTTGAGGGAGCTGTTGAGGGACTTCGAGTCGGGGTGGGCGTGGACGATCAGCGTCTTCACGGGGAGGGCTCCTTCGGTTCAGGTGTCTCCGATGCTGCCGGGTCGCGCGCCCGGTGTTCAGGGGCGCCGCTTCCGTAGGACGGGACTTCCTGGTACCGGCAGGGCCACCTTCGCGGGCGGCGACGAGGCGATACTGGGCGGCATGGACGATCTCGCGGGATTTCTGCGCACCCGGCGTTCCCGGGTCGACCCGGCGGCCGTCGGTGTCCCCACCGACAGCCGGCGCCGGGTGGCGGGGCTGCGCCGGGAGGAGGTCGCGCATCTGTCCGGGGTCAGCGTCGACTACTACGTCCGGCTGGAGCAGGGGCGGGCGACACAGCCGTCCGAGCAGGTCCTCGACGCGCTCGCCGGGGTCCTCGGGCTGGACGAGACCGAGCGCGGCCACCTCTACCGGCTCGCCCGGCAGCGCCGTCGGCGGGCGAAGACGCCGGGCGGGCGGCTCAGGCCGGAGCTGCTGCGGGTCCTCGGCCTGGTCCCCGACGCCCCCGCGATGATCGTGAACCACCGTCTGGACATCCTCGCCGGCAACCGGCTCGCCGAGCTGCTCTACGGCCGTGCGCTCGCGGGGCTGAACACCGCCCGCCACCTCTTCCTGGAGGAGGACGAGCAAGGCTTCTACCCCGACTGGGAAACCTGCACCCTCGACGTCGTCGGCCACCTCCGCCTGGCCGCCGGCCGCCATCCCGACGACCCCCGACTCGCCTCCCTCGTCGGCGAGTTGGCCATGGGCAGCGAACGCTTCCGCCGCCTCTGGGCCCGCGCGGACGTCCGCGCCCGCACCCACGGCCGCAAGGCCTACCGCCATCCCCTGGTCGGCCTCCTCGAACTCCACCAGGAGAACTTCGCCCTCCCCGACGACTGCGGCCGGGAGTTGGTGGTGCTGTCGGCGGCTCCTGGGAGCGCGGGGGCGGACGGGCTGCGGCTGCTGGCGGGGCTGGGGACGCAGGAGGGGATGGCGAGGGCGCCGGAGCAGTCGTCGTGAGTGGACGCGGCGGTTCGCGGATCAACTGCCGGACCGCTCAACGCCTTTGACGCTCCGCTCTCTCGAACTCCTCGTGCCACTCGTCATACGTCGCCGCCCATCGCGCGGCCCGCCCCGCCGACTCCCACCCCTCGTTGTCCCGTTCCCACCCGAGCCCCACCTCCCGGAACAGATCACGCGACTCCCCTCCGGACACGGCACCAAGCCGAGCCAGCGCGCCGTTGATCGGCCACTCCTCCCGCACCCCGGCGAACTCCCCGTCGCGCACCGGCCCCCACACCTTCACCCCGTCCCGCCACACCTCCGCCACCTGATACCCCTCCCCTCCGAAGAACTCCGCCTCGACCAGGGCGACGGGCCCACCCCTCGACCACTCCCCCAAGGTCCGCTCGAAAGCCGACGCCTCCACCGTCAGACCCCCCGCGGTGACAGGCACCAGCCCCAGCCTCTGCCGAAGCGGAGCGACAACCGCTTCCGGAATCCCGGGGGTCCCGCGCCTGAGCCGGTCGAAATCGCCGATGACGGCGTTGAGGTCGTAGGACATTCCCGCAGGTTAGCGGAGTACCGGCGGCCGGCCCGCACCCGACCCTGCGAACCACAACTGCCGTGGCGGAGGACTCTCCCACTGTGAAGGAAGGCGTCCTTGAGGCCCGGATACGCCGATGTGAACCGGTGCTGCTGCGGGCGTGCGATGCGCAGGGGTGTCACGGATCCGGCCGGGCATGCAGAGGACCGGTGGCCCTGGTCTAGAGGCGGAGCAGGCGTTGGGTGATCTCCCGGTACTGCCTCAGTGCGAGGTGGAGTTCGGTGGTCTGTGTCTCGGCGGCCTGGTCCTGCCAGCCCGCGCGGAGGGTACGCCGTTGTTCGGCCAGGGCGTCCATGAGCTGGGCGGTGGCCTCGTCGAAGGCGGCTTCGGCCTCCTCCAGTGACTCACGCGGAGTGTCGGGGAAGGTGTTGAGGGCCCGCCCGAGGCGCCGGACGATCCTGTCTCGCTCGCCCGACGGGAACAGCGGTGCCGGGCCGGGCGAGTGGCTCCCCGCGAGACCGCGGGGCTCATCCGCCGGCTGTTGAGCGCGTGTCTGGTCGTACATCACGTTCCGCTTTCCTGTGCGTTGTGCCGGATTCCGGAGCGGCGTGGCGGTGGGCCGTGCCGCCCGTCGGCGTCCGGCCGTGGTGCGTGTGAGGGCGATGCCGCTGGCGCAGCAGCCGCGGTTGTCCCACAGCCGGGAGTACGGTGGAGAGAACGAGGCCCTTTCATATGCCGCGACCGCGACCGGCTCCGGACGGTTCACTCGTGTTCCAGTAGGTCCACCAGACCACACTCCTTCTACAGCGCGCCACCCGTCCTATGGGCAGCCCCTGACTCCGGCCGCGCCATCCGCAGCAAAGCCGAGGAGTCCCGCACGCCACTCAGCCCCCCAGCGGCGCCTGACATCAACCACCGCTCCCCACAGGACAGTTGGCAGGAGTTCTCGTGACCACCGCACCGCAAGCCCCGCTTCCCTCCCATCCCGTTCTCCGTCTGCGCCTGGCACCTCCCAGCGGAACACCCAGGCTCGTCGACGGAGCGTGGTGGCCCCGTTCGTACGACCTGCTCACCGAACTTCCCCGGCTGCTGGCCGGGCTGCCACCCGCGTGGGGCCACATCACCCGCGTCACGGTGGGCGGGGCGACCTGGTCCGCGGTGCCCGGCCGGATGCTCGTCTCCAACCAGGTGGTACGGCTGCACCGGACCCTCACGGCATCCGCCGCGCGCACCATCGTCCTGCTCGCGCCCGGCCAGGGGCGCTGGGATCTGCTGGTCGTGCCACCGGACACGACGGAGGAGGCCGCGGAACCGCTCATGACGGCCGCGTCGGACGGTCAGGCGTGACGCGACCCGTCAGGTGCCGCGCCTCGAACCGGTGGACCAGGCGTGTCGCTGCGGCGACCAGGATCAGCAGGCCGCTGACGGCCAGAGCGGTGATCACAGCGGTCACCTCCCCACGGCGTTCCGCTGATCCAGGTCGTGTGAGGCGCAAGCATCGTTGCTCCCGTCCTCGGCGGCGTCCGAACTTCCGTGGCGGGCCCGTTCCGCCGCCACGTCCGCCGGAGTGGACAGCTCGCTCACCAGGTCACGTGGACGAGGTACGCCCTCCACCTCGGTACGTCCGCCGGCAGGGCTCTGGGGTCTCAGCGCGAGGCGCACGGCCGGGGCCCTGAAGGGAAGGGCCCGTAGCCGAGGATGAGAGGTGGTCGCGGGCATCGCGCAGACCTGTCTCCGGCACTGCTGCGTGAACGCAGTCGCCTGGTGTCGTCGCTCACCGGGAACGGCACCGGCATCGGGGCCGGTGCGCGAAGTGCTCCCGATGAATGCACGCTACTCCCCGCGAGGACCGGGCGGAGCGTTCCCGGGCCGGTGGCCGCTCTCCGCGGAGCGGCTGCTGTCCAGCCATGCCGTTCGGGCCGCGCTGCTCGGTGGCGGCGAGACAACGGATCCTCTGTCGGTGCGGCGGCGGATCACGGAGCGGATGGTGCCGTTGAGCGGCCCGGATGCCGGGCGGCCGACGAGGTGTCGTTTCCCCGGGACGGGAAGCTGTCGGTGGCGGTCGCGCGCCAGTACTGCGAAGCCGTCCGGTCGACGGCACCTGCGGGGTTTGTCGGCGAATCGGCCGCCGCTGCCGCGAGCTGCTGGCTACGCTTCTGGCGGGGGGCCGAGAGCCGGTGCGAGCCCCCACCGCGCCAACAGGGGGACGCGTGGCCGATGTTCGGATCGAGACGGTGGCTGTGGACGCGACGGGGAGTCGGCAGATCTCCAGCCGTACGCGATCGAGTTCCGCCCTCGGTGACCGGGCCGCGGAGTTGGAGGAGGCCATCGTCCAGGCGTCGGCCATCGCCCAGCAGTCCCTCTCGCGCGTGCAGCGCCGCGACGGCTGGCAGGTGACGAGCATGGAAGTGGCGTTCGGACTGACCTTGGCGGCAGAAGCCGGGGTCATCCTGTCCAAGGCTTCGGCCGAGGCGTCGTTCGAGGTGACCCTCACGGTGGAGCGGGTTGCGGAGTCGCCGTGATCGACACGAGTTACTGGGTCGAACTCTTCCAGTCACAACAGCGCCTCGGCGGCGGTTTCCTGTTGACGCGCCGCTATGTGCTCACCGCACTGCACTGCCTGCGGGGCCTCACCGCGCTGGACGAGCACGTGGACGTCGTCCTGACGGACGGCAGCCGGCTGGTGGGGCAGGTCTGCCGTCGTGACAAGGACGCCGACCTCGCCCTGATCATGATCTCCGCCGCCTACGAGGTGCTCCTCCCGATCCCCCGGGCGGGTGTCGCTCACAGCGGGGACGACTGGCACGGGCCGTACCGCCCCGCGCCGACCGAGGTGCAGCTCAGGGGGCAGGTGGACAGCGGCACAGCGGAATACCTTTGCGAGGGGGGCGGGGTCATCCAAGCGCTGCAACTGACAGCGCACCAGTCCCTGGGCGACTACTCGGGCTATTCCGGTGGCCCCGTCGTCCGAGGCCTTCCGGAAGATCAGGAGCCCGTGGTCGTGGGCATCCTCCTGGAACAGGCCCCCGACCGGGCCGCTGCCGACCGGGCCGCCAACGTGCTCTTCGCCGCCACCATCGGGGAAGCCCTGCGCCGTTTCGACCAGTTCGATGTGGAGCACCTGATGGATGTGGTCCATCCAGCGAGTTCGCTGCCGGAACAGGCCGCCCGTGGCAAGGCGATGGCCGTCGACGCGGCAGCGGCCTCGGTGGAATCGTGGTTCGACTGGATCGACGAGTGGTCCCAGCGCGCGGTGCTCGATCCGTCGCAGGTCGCCGAACTCAGGTTCATCGCCGTGAAAGCCGCCATGGAACGTCAGTTGCGTGGTGACGACGCATGACCGACCTCTGGCAGGAAGCCATCGACCAGGCTGAACTCGGCCTTCGGGGAGACACTGACGCCCGGCGCGGTGCGGCTTCGGCCGCCATGGCGCTGAGCAGGGTTCCCGATCTGTTCCGGCGGTCGCGTCCCGGCCGGGATCTGGCGTATCTGGTGTCGCTGCTCGAAGCGCTCGGCCTTGCCGAGGAGTCACGCACCCTCCTCCGGAGTGTGGTCACGCAGCTCCAGTGGGATCCGCAGTCGCTCGCGCTGCCCGGCGATGTCCGTAACGAACTGGCGGTCACTCTGCTCGACCGGGGTCTCGTCCCGTCCGCCGTCGGGATCCTGTCGACCGCCGTCGTCCTGGGGGCGCAGGATGATGCGGGTGGCGCCGCGGCCAGGCGTGCGGCGAATCTGGCGTCGGTCAAGCTGCGGTTGGGAGACCTCACGGGGGCCACGACCTGTGCCGAGGAGGCGCTGAGCCTCGGGGCCCGTGACGACTCCCTCGGAGAACAGGAGCGGATGGAGATCCGGCTCCTGGCGGAATCGGTGCTGGCGGAGGCCGACCGCCAGCAGGGACATCACAGCGAAGCGGATCAACGGGTCCATGCCGTGGCCCTCACGGCGCGCGGGCTCGTGCGGCTGCTCGGCGGCGACCATCCGAAGTCGCTCTCCGCCCTGATCACCGTGGCGCGGGCCCAGTTCGGATCGGCGTTGGCCGCGGGGGACCGCGAGCGGTGGGAGCAGGCGGCCGATGTCCTCTCGATCGCCGTCCAGAAGGTGTCCGCGGTACTCGGCCCACGCCACCCCTTGTCCCGCTCCGCGCTGGTCAACCTCGCCACCGCGGAGTTCGAGGCCGCCCAGACACTGCACGACGAGCGTCGTTCGGAGAGGGCGCGGCTCATGCTCGTGGCGGCGATCGAGCATTCCGAGGGGAAACCGCGGGCCGCTCGGACGTCAGAGCCGCCACCCGCCGTCACCCGAGAAGCCGACCGATCCGCGAGCCCACCGCTCGGCGACTCCGGCGCCCGGTCGGCCCCTGAAGGAACAGCCCCCGGCACGACACCTCCGCCACGTACGCCGCACCCACCGCCGAGGGCCGATCGGCCAGACCGCACGCCGCCCCTCGACCACGGCCGCCCGGGCTTCAGCAGCCCGGACTTCGGAGGGCCATCCGCCCCCGGCGGAGGCTCTGCGGCGCCTTGGATGATGCACGGGAACAGCGTTCCGCCGTACCTGCGCAGTGAGGACCGCCGGGAGTACGAGCGGGTCCTCGACGAGGCGCTGCGATCCGCCCTGCACCACCCGGAACTGGACGCCGTCGGCCGCCGTCTCACTCTGGAACAGCTCCGCACCCTGGGGCTGAACGCCGTCGCACTCATCACGGCCGCGGCGTCGACCGAGTACCAGCACTACGTCGAAGTTCGCGAGGAACTGCGCCAGTCGGCATCGTCCAGTCGCACATCCGGCTCTGCGAAGCCGGGCCCGGCGGCAGTGGGGCCCGCCGCCACTCTCGGCGAGGTCGCCGAACCGGCCGGTGCGGGCGCCGTCGCCGTGGCCGCCGTCCTCACTCCTGTCCTCTCCGGGACAGCTGGGGCGATTTTCCTGCTTGTCGGCTATGCCAGCAGGGCACTTGACTCCAAGCCGGCGTTCGGAGAGGCAATGATCACCGCTGGTTGGGTGTGCGGTGCCCTGGCCGCGGCCTCGATCCTCGTGGTCGCTGTCGGGCTCCTGCTCACCGCCGTGCGCAACCGGCGCTCCCTCGACACCGGCCTGTACGGCGAACTGAGCGAGGAAGAGGCCCTGGCCAGGGAAGCCTGGCGCTTAGCTCTCCTGGAGCGCGGCATCAAGCCGTTCCTGCGGGAGGCGCTCGCCGATCCCGCCGCCCCTGTGGCGCCGCACCGCACGAGACCGCCGACGTCGACCAGTCGCCTGCCGCACCTCGGCTACGACATGCCGGGCTTCAGCAGCCCTGACGACGGCTCCGCTCCCGGTTCACGCCCCCTCTTCGCCAGTCCGGACTACACCGGCCCGGACTTCGGAGGGCCAGGTCACCAGCCCGAGTAACTCCTCGGACAAGCGGCTGATCTGCCGGAAAGTCAGCGTGCCGCACAGGGCGGCGACGGCCGGGGAGTCCGCGCACCGCCTTCCCCGGCATCGGATCTCACTCCGGGCCAAGCGCACCGGTGGCTGTCGGAGCCTCTGCGAGACATCCGACGTCACCCGGGCTGCTGGGTGAACGTGGCGCGATACGCGCTGGGGGTGAGGCCGGTTCTTTTTGTCAGGTGGCGGCGTAGGGAGTCCGTGGTGGTGAGGCCGC
Source organism: Streptomyces sp. (assembly GCA_036569285.1). GTDB lineage: Bacteria > Actinomycetota > Actinomycetes > Streptomycetales > Streptomycetaceae > Streptomyces. The sequence goes on along the minus strand of DATCQX010000155.1, from coordinate 3,277 downwards.
TGAGGTGGGCCACTCGGTCCATGGGGAGGTCGGTGGTCTCCAGGAGTTCCTGGGCGCGTAGGACGCGCTGGTGGAGGAGCCATTGGAGGGGGCTCATGCCGGTCTCGTCGTGGAATCTGCGGGTCAGCGTGCGGACGCTGGTCGTCGCGTGGGCGGCGAGGTCCGCGAGGCCGAGTGGCTCGTCAAGGCGGTCGAGCGCCCAGGCGCGGGTCTCGGCGAGCGAGGTGCCTGTCTCGGGCGGCAGCGGCGTCGAGATGAACTGGGCCTGGCCGCCGGGCCGTACGGGGGCGGCCACCATCAGGCGGGCGACGGCGTTGGCGGTGGCGGCGCCGTAGTCGGAGCGGACCAGGTGCAGGCACAGGTCGATGCCGGCGGACAGCCCGGCCGAGGTCAGGATGGGGCCGTCCTCGACGTACAGCACGTCGGGCCGCAGCCGGACGGCGGGGTAACGGGCCGTGAACTCCTCGGACTTGGCCCAGTAGGTGGTGGCGCTGCGGCCGTCGAGCAGTCCCGCCTCGGCGAGGACGAACGCGCCGGTGCAGATCGAGGCGATCCGCTTGCCCCGGTCCGCCGCGCGGCGCAGGGCGGTCAGGAGGCCCGGTTCGATGTCGTCGCGGGCGCCGGTTCCGGTGACGACGACGGTGTCGGCGCCCTCGACGACCTCAAGACCATGGGGGACGGTGACGTCGAGGCTGCCGTTGACGGCGACAGGGCCGGGCCGGGCGGTGCAGAAGCGCACCTCGTAGCCGGGGCGGCCGTCGACGGCCGTCTGCCCGAGGACGAGTTCCGGGATGGACAGGTCGAAGGTGAAGGCAGGGGGGACGGCGACGACGGCTACCCGGTGCATGGCCAAAACCTCCGGTTGTCTGGCATTCGGGCCACTACCTTAGGGCCCTTCGGTGGCGGAGGGTGGAGCCACCGGGGCGGACGGTCCCGGTTCGCCGAGCAGGGAGCGCACACGTGGACTTGTACGTCGTCGTCGGGGCCGGAGCCACGGGATCGGCCACCGCACGGCTGCTGGCGGAGGCCGGTGAGCGGGTCCGGCTCGTGTCCCGCCGGGGCAGTGGGCCGGTGCACGAGCGGATCGAGCGGCTGGCCCTGGACGCCACCGACACCGGGCGGCTGGCCGAGGCGGCGCGGGGAGCCGTGGCGCTGTTCAACTGCGCCATGCCCGCGTACGACAGCTGGCCGGCCGAGTTTCCGCCGCTGACGGCCTCGTTGCTGGCGGCGGCGGAACGCGGTGGCACGGACTACGTCATGCTGGGGAACACCTACGGCTACGGGATCGTGGACGGCCCTTTCACCGAGGATCTCCCGATGGCGCCGAGCAGTGTGAAGGGCCGGGTGCGGGCCGGGATGTGGCAGGACGCGCTCGCCGCGCAGGAGGCGGGCCGGGTGCGGGTGACGGAGGTGCGGGCCTCCGACCTCCTCGGCGGGGGCGCCTCTTCGCCGTTCACCCTCATGGTGAGGGCGCCGCTGCTGGCCGGATCACCCGTCTTCTACCCCGGTGACTTCGACGCCCCGCACAGCTGGTCCTACACCGTCGACGTGGCCCGGACCATGATCGCCGCCGCCCGCAGCGAGAGGTCCTGGGGACGGGCCTGGCACGTGCCGTCCTTCTCCGAGGTGCCGGTCCGCGAACTGGCCGAGCGCGTGGCCGTGGCCGCCGGGGTCCCGGTACCCGAGCTGGTCCGTATGACCGGGGCGGAGCTGGAGGAGGCCGGGCGCGGCGACTCGGTCATGGCGGAGCTGGTGGAGATGCGGTATCTGTTCGACCGTCCCAACATCCTCGACGCGTCGCTCACGGAGTCGGTCCTGGGGGTTGTTCCGGCGGCACTCGACGTGGTCGTGAAGGAGCTGGCCGCCGAGCGCTGACGTGCGGCTGATGCTCGTCCCGGCGTGCGTGCTGGCCGCCGCCGTGTTCGTCGTGCGGGGCCGGCTCACGCCTTGAGGTACTCCAGCACCGCCAGTACCCGGCGGTTGGCGTGCGGGGACTGGTCGATGCGCAGCTTGGTGAAGATGGACGCGGTGTGTTTGGTGACCGCGCTCTCGCTGAAGTGCAGGGCGCCGGCGATGGCGGCGTTGGAGTGGCCCTCGGCCATGAGGGCGAGGACTTCGTGCTCGCGGGGGGTCAGGGCGGCGACGCGGCCCCGTCTCTCGCTGCGGGTGAGGAGCTTGGCGATGACCTGCGGGTCCATCACGGTCCCGCCGCCCGCCACGGTGCGCAGGGCGTCCAGGAACTGGGCGGTGCGGGTGACGCGGTCCTTGAGGAGGTAGCCGACGGCGCCCTCGCCGGACGCGAGCAGCTCGTGCGCGTAGAGCTGGTCGACGTACTGGGAGAGGATCAGCACGGGCAGGCCGGGGCGGGTGCGGCGGGCCTCCAGCGCCGCCCGCAGTCCTTCGTCCGTGTGGGTCGGGGGCAGCCGGATGTCGATCACCGCGACGTCCAGTTCCGTCTCCGCCAGCGCGCGGACCAGCTCGGGGCCGTTGTCGACGGAGGCGATGACCTCGCAGCCGTGCTCGCGCAGGGTGCGTGTCAGCCCGTCGCGGAGGAGGAAGAGGTCTTCGGCGAGGAGGATGCGCACGGGATCTCCAGAGTGGCGAGGGTGGGACCGCCCGCCGGGCTGTCCAGGACGAGGGTGCCGTCGAAGGGGTCCAACCGGCGCCGCAGGCCCGCGAGGCCGGTGCCGGACGAGGGATCGGCGCCGCCGGCACCGTCGTCCGTGACAGTGATCCGCAGGCGGGTGCCGTCGTGTCGCAGGGTGATGTCGGCGCGTGTGGCCCGCGCGTGTTTCGCGGCGTTGGTGAGGAGTTCGGCGACGGCGAAGTAGGCGGCGGACTCGACGGGTGCCGGAAGTCGTCCCGTCAGGCCGGCGGTCACCTCGGTGTCGAGGTGGCTGTCCAGTGCGAGGGAGCGGATCGCGTCGGTCAGGCCGCGGTCGGCCAGGACGGGCGGGTGGATGCCGTGGACCAGGTCGCGCAGGTCCTGGAGGGCCCGTTCGGAGGTGGCGCGTACGTCGAGCAGGAGGGCATGGGCGGCCGGTGGGTCGGTGTCCAGCAGCCGGGTCGCCTCGTCGAGGGTGAGGCCCAGGGCGACCAGGCGGGCCTGGGCGCCGTCGTGCAAGTCGCGTTCGATGCGGGTGAGTTCGGCGGCGTGGATGTCGAGCGCGGCGGACCGCGTGTCGGTGAGCCGGACGACCCTGCGGGCCAGCTCCGCGCTGCGCGGGGCCGCCAGCAGACGGTGGGCGAGGCGGGCGGACCGGTCCAGCATCGGGGG